>JAFAYE010000001.1:2482222-2792500 GCA_019240525.1 Candidatus Eremiobacterota bacterium | reverse complement strand
CGCGATGGGCTATCCACGGCTCAGCGAGGACGCGGAGTCGATCTGCTATTACACGAGCGACGGCGATCGCGCCAAGCCGTTCTTCTGCATCAATCTCGACCCAGACCATCGCCCAAACGGTTCTCGAATCGCGTTTCGCGCCGCCGATCGTCCCGACGTCGACCGTCTTGGCGAGGTGGCCCGTGCCGCCGGCGCCACGGCCTTCGAGCCGCCGCACCTCTGCCAAGAGTACACGCCTTTTTACTACGCAACGTTCTTCGAAGACGCGGAGGGCAATAAACTCGAGGTTTGTTTTAGGGAGGCGCCAACCGAGCCCTAGCTCGACGCCAACCGCGCGGTCAGACTTTTCTCGAGATCGTCTTCGCCTGCATGAAGAGGAGCAGGTAGTCGCGGCCGCCGGCCTTGCTGTCGGTGCCCGACATATTGAAGCCGCCGAAGGGATGAACGCCGACCATCGCCCCTGTGCTCTTTCGATTGAAATAAAGATTTCCGACGAAAAACTCGTCACGCGCCTTAGCGATCTTCGCGTCGTCGCTCGTGTAGAGGGCACCCGTCAAACCGAATTCGGTGTTATTGGCGATTTCAAGCGCGTCGTCGAAATCCTTGGCTTTAATGACGGCTAGTACTGGCCCAAAGATTTCTTCCTGCGCGATGGTCGCGTCGGGCGCGACATCGGCGATGACGGTCGGCGCAATGAAGTAGCCGCGCTCGCCCGCACGCTTACCGCCCGCAATCAACCGCCCCTCGTCGGTGCCGCGTTCGATGTAGCGCATGATCGATGCGAGCGCAGCCTCATTCACGACCGGGCCCATGAAGTTCTCCGGATCGCGAGGATCGCCGACCGAGATTGCAGCAACGCGGCGCTTTAGCTTCTCGGTGAATTCATCGTAAATGCTCTCTTCGACGATGGCGCGCGAGCACGCCGAGCACTTTTGCCCCTGGAAGCCGAAGGCTGAAACGGCTACACCTTCAACCGCGGCGTCAAGGTCGGCATCCGCGGCTACGACGATCGAATCTTTTCCGCCCATTTCAGCGATGACGCGCTTGATCCACTTTTGCCCCGGCTGAGGCTTGGCAGCGAGCTCGTTAATACGCAGCCCGACTTCCTTCGAGCCTGTGAACGAGATGAAACGGATTTCGGGATGGGTAACGATTGCGTCGCCGATCTCACTGCCCGAACCCGGAATGAAATTTACGACTCCCGCGGGCACCCCAATCTCATGCAGCAGATCCACGAACCACGCCGCAATCACCGCAGCATCGCTGGACGGTTTGAGGACAACGGTATTCCCCGTAACGATGGCCGCCGCCGTCATCCCGGCCATGATTGCCCCGGCAAAGTTCCAAGGCGGGATCACCGCTCCGACACCAAGCGGGATGTAGATCAACTCGTTTCTCTCGCCTTCAAATGGAACAACCGGCTGAGGCTGCGAGTAGCGGAGGGCTTCGCGAGCGTAGAACTCCAAGAAGTCGATCGCCTCGGCGATGTCGCCGTCAGCTTCGGTCCAGCTTTTTCCCACTTCGTACACTAAGAGAGCGTCGTACGCGAAGCGCCGCTCGCGCAAAAGCGCTGCGGCTCGAAAAAGGTAGGCAGCGCGCTCGGGCAGCGTGCGCTGCTTCCACGACGAGAAGGCTCTTGCCGCAGCCTGGATCGCCTCGTTTGCCTGCTCCCTGGAGGCCGAGCTCGTGACCCCGACGACTTCGTTGGGATCGGCGGGGTTGAGCGATCGGATTCTTTTCTCCGTCTCGATTTTGCGCCCGTCAATCACGAGGGGATAATGCTCTCCGAGCCGGTGCTTCATCGCATCGAGCGCGTCGCGCATCGCCGCAGCATCGGCGGGATCGCGAAAATCTTTGACACGCTCGTTGCGGAACGGTGCGACTTCGAGGTGCGGCATTGGCGCTGTTGTCGTCATGTGGCTATAGTACCAGGTCGGCTCAAACGTAGCGGGCCTTGCTTGGTTTTGCGCCGTATTACCCCGGCATGACGCAGCTCCTCGCGGTTGCCGTCGCGGCGTCCTTCTTGGGCATCGGTATGGCGGGTGAGCCGCTGGCTCCGTTGCACGCATTGCTCGCGCTTGCGATCTTGCTGCTCGTTGCAACGGCGCTGGAGCGCCGTACGACACCTTTGGTCGTCTTTATCTTTGGTTTCGCCGGCGTGCTGCTCACATGCGACCTGCAGCACGGAGAAATTTATCCAGGCACCGGTATCGTCGGTATCGGGCTCGGCGGACTTGCTGCCGCATCCCTCGGCCGGCGCACCGCACCAGCCTTCGTCGCGGTCCTGGGCACGCTCGTCGGCGCGGGACTCTACCTTTTGTTATAGGCTCCGGAGGCGACGGCCGTCTCCTCGCCGGCCGCGCCACGCAGCGCAGCGATCAGTGCCTGCGGATCCTCGGCCCGCATGAGCGCTTCCCCAACCAGGAAGCCACGAGCGCCCGCGGTCCGCAGCCTTGCCACATCAGACGCGCCTCGCATACCGCTCTCGCTGATAGCGAAGACGCCGGGAGGCACCTTTGGGAGAAGATGCTCGCTCACGGCGAGGTCGGTCTCAAGAGTGCGAAGGTTGCGATTATTGATGCCAACGAGCTGTGCTCCGGCGTGCAGAGCGCGGCGCAGATCGCCTTCGTCATGGACCTCAGCGAGTACGTCGAGCGAATATGAGGCCGCTTCATCAACGCACTCGCGCAGGGCCGCATCATCCATGCCGCCGACGATCAACAGCACGCAGTCCGCACCGTGCGCGGCCGATTGCGCGATCTGGTATCGCGTCCAGATGAAATCCTTGCGTAGGATGGGTCGCGACGTGACGGCGCGGACGTCGTCGAGGTAGGCCAGCTCGCCAAGAAAATGATCGCGTTCCGTCAGCACGCTGACCGCATCAGCGCCCGCTTCATCGTAGGCGCGCGCAATGACCACCGGGTCGAAGCTACGCGCGATCAGTCCGCTCGAAGGTGATGCCCGTTTGATTTCGGCGACGATCGCCCCGCCGGCGGCGCATTGCAACCTAGCCAAAAACCCGCGCCGCTCCTTGGTTCGCTCTTGCGCAACGGCGCGCAGCGACTCGTACGGCTCGCGCACCTGTTCCTCTTCGAGCGAAGCCGCCTTTGCGGCGTAAATTCGCTGCAGCGTGTCCGTCACGCGGTCTCGCTTACGTCGGTGACGACGTTGGTGAGCTCGACGGGCTGGCCGACGGCGTCGGCGTGGGCGCTGCAGCCGGACCAACCGTGACCGTCGAGCCGACGGCGGCGCGTCGAATCGTCACGTTTTTTCCGGTGGCACCCGACGCGAACATTATAACCCGCGTATACTGGCCGCTCATGTTTGCGTGTTGTTCGCCAGGATTCCACGTATCGTCGAGCGCGCTCACCGTTTCATTACGCCGCGTAATGAAAATCTCGGTTCTCCTCGCGCCAATGAAGCCGTTACCGCCAACCGAGCTGTTAACGCCACCGCCGAAATCGACTGCGCCCGGCAGCGACGTCAAGACGATCCGTTTGAATGCGTCCGCGTAGGCATACGCGGCTCGAGCAAAGGTCGTGTCCGATGCAGTGACGTTCACGCTTCCGTCGGTTAACACGTCGACGACTCGAGCGGCGATCGTGCTATCGGTCGACGAGCGCGAGAGCGTGATCGACGGAGACGACCCATACGGCGATGCGCTTGGTAGCGGCACCGCAAAGGCACCCACACCGAAATCGTTGCCGTGGATCAGGCACGATGCGCAGCTGAAGCTGCCGCCCGGTACGATCGCGCCATTGACGTTCCGGGGTGAGGATGCAATCCCCGCAGCCAAGCTTGAGGTCGTTCCCGAGAATGTCGCGAAATCGTCGAGTGACGCGTAGAATGCGTTCGACGGCAACGAGATCGTGGATGCACCGAGATAGACGTCGGTAATGCCGACGCTCGCCGGCGGTTCGACTTCAAGCGTCGCGTAGGCGCTACGCGGCGGTGCGTGAACGAGTGATTCGAAAAGCACGTCTTCGCCGACGCCATCGACGAAGGAGCCGTTTTTTGGTGCGCTGCCGATGCCATAGTTTTCGCCGGCAATCGTAACGCTTTTCGGAACGACGATCGGAAAGATCTCGCCGTTGGCCTTGTTATAGTCGCCGATCGCGAGGTGAATCGTTACACCGCCCGGCGCCACCGATTTGGCCGACGTCAGTACGGCGACAGCCTTCGTGAGTGTTTTGTAAGGAAGCGTTTGGCTCCCATTTCCACTCGTGTCGCTGCCGTGAACGGCATCGACATAGATGTCGGTGAGTGGCGCCAAGGTCGGCGTCACCGGGCCCGGTTGACCCCACCGCGTGCACCCCGTACCGCTAACGACTGCGACCGCGGCCATCGTCGCAACAATCGCGAAGAATAGGCGCGCGATCAAACCGGTCTGCATTGCGTTCACCTTTTGCCGCCGCGCATCCAAGGACCTCGGGGAGAGGCGCTCCATGGTCCTGAAGAGATGAAGTAATGGTTAAGGTGCCGGTGCGCTCAATCGTCGCGGCAATCGCCCGCGCCGCCGGGCGGTGGAGCGACCCGACCTTTCTGCCGCGAGTCCATGCGCGCGAGAGCGTCAGCGCGCGAACCGGATACTCGCTTGCCACCGTTGAGTATGCTTTCGATCGGCTTTTCGGCAACGTTCGCGCCGAAGCAATCGAAGCCGTCATCGCCGACGAGCTAGGTTGCCTCGAGATCCTCGACGACTTTGTGGGCCGCCGCGGCCGGCCCCGCGCTCGCGCTCTTCCGATCGGTCGCGTCTGTATTATTTCCAGCCGTACGACCATCGGCGTTGCGATCGTTCCCGCTATCTTCGCGATCTGCGCAAAATGCGACGTGTTCGTAAAGGACCGCGAAGATTATTTGGTCGCCGCGTTCCTTCAAACGCTGACGGAGGAGCTGCCCGAACTCGCGGGTCGAGCGCTCGCGCAGCCGTGGGTCGGCGGAGCCGGCGCCGTCAACCTTCGTCCCTTCGATACGATCGTCGCCTTCGGCAGCGATGCGACGCTCGCCGAAATTTCGGCACAGGTTTGCTTTCCGTCCCGGCTCATCGGGTTCGGTTCGAAGGCGAGCGCGGGATATATTGCGAGCGCAGCTCTTCGCGACGAGCGCGAGGCTTGCGCCATCGCGGCGCTCGCGGCGCGCGATCTGGTCCTTTATGAAAGCGAGGGCTGCCTTTCGCTTCATGCACTCTTTCTCGAGAATCCGAGCAACGTTTCAGCCGCCCGATTCGCCGAAATTCTGATCGATGCGATGCGTGCAGCCGCGCTGACATTTCCACCAGCGCTCGACGACCCGGCAACGGCCTCGCGACGCGCTATCGCGCGCGAGCTCGCGACGTTTCGCGGCAACGTAACGATTGCGCAGGCCGATACGCGCGGCGATTATCTTGCCGTCGTCGATCCACCGTTCGACGAGCCGCCGCTCTTTCTGCCGCGCACGACGGCGGTTCGCTCCGTCGATTCGCCGGCGGCGGCGGCACGATACCTCGAACACCACAATATCGAGCTCGAAAGCATTGCCGTGACCTCTAGCAGCGCCGCCGTCTTCGAGCTGGCAGCGCGAACGAAAGCCGCCCGTATCACGGCGTTCGGAACGCTGCAAGCACCGGCGTTGGGCGATCACTCCGGCGGCCGCCCCCGCATCGCTGAATTCGTGCGATGGCTCGTCGACGAGAGCTAAGCGTGCCGGGCCCCCGTAGTGCTGCGCTGGCAAGCCGGCTTCGACGCCACGAGCAACGCAACGTTACCTACTTCGCCGAGGATTTTCCAATCTTTTGGGAATCGGCGCGCGGTGCGGTCGTGGTCGACGTCGACGGTAATGAGTATGTCGACTGCACGGCGGCCTTCGGCGTCGCCAATGCCGGCCATGCCAACCCCAGCGTTATGCGCGCGGTCTCACGCCAAGCCCAACAGTTAGCGCACGGGATGGGCGACGTCCATCCTACCGAAGTGCGCGTGCTCTTGCTCGAAAGGCTCTCCGGAATTCTCCCGCCGCCGCTGACGACCGGCTTCCTCGCAACGACCGGCTCGGAAGCGATCGAAGCGGCTCTCAAAACAGCCATGCTCGTCACGGGCAAGTCACGCTTCGCGGCCTTCGAGGGCGGCTATCATGGTCTCTCTTTCGGCGCGCTCGCCGTCGGCGGCATTGCCAAGTTTCGCGAGCCTTTTTCGCAGGTGCTTCGCACCGAACCGGTCTTGCTCGATTACCCGCGGCTCGGCAGAGTCGGGGCTGCGCAAGCCGCGGCCGAAGCGCGCGATACTCTGCGCGCACACGACGACCTCGCGGCCATCGTGGTCGAACCCATCCAAGGACGCGGCGGAGCGGTCGTTCCGCCAGCCGGTTTTCTCGGCGAGCTGCGCGTGATCTGCGACGATTTGAGAATCCTGATGATTGTCGATGAGATCTTCACTGGTTTTGGACGCACCGGCCGCTGGTTCGCCATCGATCACGAGAACGTCGTTCCCGACATCATCTGCACCGGCAAAGCAATGGGGTCGGGCATTCCGATCAGCGCTGCGATGGGACGGCGAGCGATCATGGATGCATGGCCGCTCTCCACCGGCGAAGCGCTGCACACGTCGACCTATCTTGGTAATCCAATCGCGTGCGCCGCCGCCATCGCCACAATCGACGAGATGGGTCGCTGCGATTTGCCTTTGCGCGCGGCAACGCTTGGGAATATGCTCGGTAATCGGCTGCGGGGGCTCTCCCGATTTCGCGGGGTCACCGACGTTCGTGGAGTCGGGCTTCTCTGGGGCGTTCAGCTTCGCGATGGCGCGACGGCGGCGGTGGTCGTGCGACGGGCGTTGCGAGCGGGAGTCGTCCTTCTGCAATCGGGCGTGCAGGGCGAAACGATTGCCTTGTCTCCGCCACTAACGATCGAAACGGAGCAACTGATGCACGCCGCCGACGTTCTGGAACGAGCTCTAAAGGAGGAGGAATGAGCGTCCCGCGTTATCGGATCGGAATCGTCGGCGCCGGGTTTGGCGCCACGGCTCACCTACCGGCGCTGCTCAATCATGCTCGATTCGAGGTGATCGCAATCGCTTCGCCATCGAGCGCGGGCGAGGTGGCGAAGCGCGCGAATATTCCGCATGCTTTCCGAACGTGCGCGGAGATGCTGGAGGGTTGCGAGCTCGACGCCGTGACGGTCGCCTCACCGCCCTTTGCCCACCTTGAAGACGTATCGGCGGCACTAGCTGCGGGCAAGCACGTGCTCGCCGAGAAACCCTTCGCATTGCGCCTCGCCGACGCGCGCGCCATGGCTCAGGCGGCCGATGCCGCGGGCACCGCGTGCGGCGTATCGCATGAATTTCGCTTTGTCCCGCAAGCCATGGCGCTGCGCGAGTTGATCCAGCACCATCATCTAGGCCTGCTGCGCGATATCGAGATCACGTTGCTGCGCGCTACGTTGAGACGCAACGAGCGGCGAGCGCGCTCCTGGTGGTTCGAGCGCGAGCGCGGCGGCGGCCTTGCGGGCGCGGTGGCCTCCCACCTTTTCGATCAGGCGAATTGGCTCGCCGGCCGTGCACCCGTTCGAACGTCCGGCTTTCGTCGCACGGCAAACCCTCAACGCGCTGACGACCGGGGGACCTTCGAATCAACGGTCGATGACGGCGCATTTGCGCTCGTTGAATACGGCGATGGCTTAGTGGCGCGCATCACCGCCGATGCGACCGCCGCAATCGAATCGTATACGTGCGCCGCCCACGGCGAACGGCGCACGGCCGTTGCGAGTGGCCCGACGATCGTCGAGGTGGCGCTCTACACCGTCGACCAGCACCAAACCGACGAGCTGGAATGCACTAGATCGCCGTACGAGCGATTTGCAAGTATCAATGGCAACGTGCCGCCGCTCATGGATCTCTATGACGAGTTCGTCAAAAAGATTGAGGGCGAGCCCAATCTCTTGCCGACATTCGAGGAGGCCGTCCGCACGCAAGAGTCGCTGGCGGCAATCGGTTACGAGCTTTGACTCTCGAGGTGCTTCCAGAGCATTCCCAATGCAACGGTCGTGGCGCGCTGCGCTACCGTGTCTCGGTCGGCGGCGAGTTCGAGGCGTCGGGCACTCTCGCCACGGCGCGCGTCGTCGAGCGCAATCCAGACCAGGCCAACCGGCTTTTCGGCGGTGCCGCCGCCCGGCCCGGCGACGCCGGTCGTCGCCACGCCAAGGTCGGTCCCGAACCATCGGCGAGCGCCGCGGGCCATCTCCCGCGCGACTTCTTCGCTGACGGCCCCGTGGCGCTCTAACGTCTGAGCGCTCACCTCGAGCGCCGATAACTTGATCGAATTCGCATAGGCGACGACGCCCCCGATAAAACTGTTCGATGCGCCGGGGACGCCCGTCAGCGCCACGGCAAGGCGTCCTCCGGTGCACGATTCAGCGACGCCGAGGGTTTCGCCGCGCCGCTGCAATAAATCGTGAATCGCACCGCTCAGTGTTTGCGCGTCGCGTCCGAAAATGTATCCCCGAAGGCGCTCTTCGATCGCGCCCTGCAACGGCGTCATCATCTTCTCGGCACGGGCCGGCGAATCTGATTTCGCCATCAGTTTGACGTCGGCCCGAAAGTCGTGCGCCAACACCGCGATCTTCGGGTTTTCGGCGCTGCGAAAGAGATCGGCAATTCGATGATCGATCTCCGATTCGCCGATGCCGATCGTATGGAACACGCGAGTGTAGATCGCTTCGCCGGCGCCAAGACGTTCGCGCAGAAACGGCACGACCTGCTCGACGAGCATCGGCTTCATCTCTCGCGGAACGCCGGGCATCGAGGCGACGAACTTGCCGTCGTGGGCGAACGCGACGAATCCCGGCGCCGTGCCGTTTGGATTGGGGAGCGGCCGGCTCTTGCGCGGCAGTTCGGCCTGCTTGCGGTTGTTCTCGCGCATCGGCACCCCAAACGATGCGAAACGCTTCTCCATATGCTCTAGCGCCGGCGCATAGAGCTCCGTATCGAGCCCCAGCGCGTCGCAGACCGCTTCTTTGGTGAGATCGTCGATCGTCGGGCCGAGGCCTCCGGTCGTTACCAGCCCGTCCGCGCGCTCGAGGCTACGGCGAACCGCCGCGGCGATTCGTTCGCGGTTGTCGCCGACCGTGTGGGTCGCGCGCACGTCGATTCCGTTCTCCGCGAGTTGTTCGGCGATGAACTTCGTATTCGTGTCGAGCAACTGGCCGAGCAATAACTCCGTGCCGACCGCCAGGATCTCAACGCTCGGCATCGAGCGTCTCGAACCAATCGGGATAATCGAAACGGACTTCGGCATAAAATCCTCGCGCCGCTTCGATCATCGCTTCGCGCCGAAGCTTCGAGCTCTCCGGCTCGGGATGCGATGCATGAGTCCGTTCTCGCCGCTGGGCTAGAATCTCGATGAAGCGCGCAAACTTTTCGTCCATGGCGTTTTGCAGCCCGCGTTTGAGCGTCTTTCCCACGCGTGGAGCGAGTCCCGCCGTGGAAATGGCGACGCGTACCGGCCCTGCTTTGGCGATCGCCGCCATTGCGACGAAGCCGTACTTCGGTTGGTCGATGCAACAGAGCAAAAAGCGGTGTCGATCGGCCAGGACACGCAGACGAGCGGAAAGCGCCGCGTCCTGCGGCGTGGAAATCACAAAGAAAGCGTCGCTGACGTCTTCGTCGCGCAGCCGGGCCGGTTCCTCAATGCGGCGCACCGCCGCTCCGGCCTCTTCGAGCGCTGCAGCCTTTTCGATCGCTTCGCGGTCATTCGGCAGACCGATCACGACGCACGTCCGACCGTCGAGGTTTAAGCTTACCGGAAAAAACGCTCTCCGAACGATCGCTCTGTCCGCGCTCAGGATGACACCACGTTGCTAGTAGTCGACCGGCCGCAGGTAGAACTCGTTAATTGCGGTGCTGCTGAGCATCGCCGTCGTCGGCAAATGACGTTTCCAATGGGTCGCATCGACGCGCTTGCGTACGAGCGCGACTTCGCTCGGCTCAAATCCTCGTTCGGCGAGCTGTTCGTTCGAATAACCGAGGAGGAGTTGCGATAGAATTGCGTCGGCCCGCGCGTAACTGATTCCCAGATCGGCTTCGTCGGTTTGCCCTGCCACGAGATCGGCCGTCGGCGCCTTGTCGATCAAACGATCGGGCACCCCCAGATATCGCGCCAGCTCCCAAACCTGGCTTTTGAAGAGATCTCCGATCGGATTGAGCGGCGGCGTGTCGTCCGCATGCCAGGTGAAGTATCCTAGGAGCCGCTCGGTTTTGTTCCCGGTTCCCAATGGCAGTGCGTCGAACTTTGCCGACTGATCGAAAAGCACGAGCATGCGAATGCGCGCCATAACGTTCCCGCGCCGCCGCGCGTCGGCGTGCGGTTCGTGTTGCAAGTAGCCGTCGACCGCGGCGCTGATGTCGATCGTATGGCAGTGAATGCCGAGCGAATCGACGACGAGCTGCGCATCGCTCAGGCTCGACGGGTGCGACGTCGTGTACGGCAAGCGAATAGCGTACACGTTCTCCGCGCCCAGCGCGCGAGCGCTCAGAAAAGCCGTCACCGCTGAATCGATTCCCCCTGACAGTCCAATCACTGCCCTTGAAATGCCGCGCCGCTCGGTCAGTTCGTCCCGAATGAAGTTCACGAGCCATTGGGTCGCTACCGGCGCGTTGATGCCCGGAGGCCCCGCAATTCGTTGCTGGCTCTCAATGATCGGCAGGGTCATACCGATTCAGCTCGATGACGCGGAAGGGGCAGCTCTTCGTCGAGCAAGAGGTCGGGCAGCGCGCTCTCCAAATCGCCGAGCAGCGGGAGGCGAGCACGCGCGAGGTCGATTTCGCGAAGATCCAAATCGGCGCGGACGATGCACGGTTCGCCGGCGGGTGCTTGGACGAGTACGTTACCTCGCGGATCGACGACGCAGGACGATCCGCTCATGCCTTTCCCACCCTCAAAGCCGGTCAGTCCGGCGTAAACTACAAAGATGCCATGCTCGATCGCGACGACGCGGAGTATATCGCGCCAGTGCGCTACGCTCTCGAGTTCCCCCGCGTCGCTTTCGATTCCACGCCCCGGCGAGGCGCTGGGAACGACGACGATGCGCGCGCCTTTGATCGCGGCAATCGCGGGTACGATCGCATGCCAGGCATCCTCACAGATCAAAAGGCTCATGGTGCCGAACCGGGTCGCGAAAACGCCGAGTTTGTGCCCCCGCGAAAGAAAGCGCTCTTCATCGAAGACACCGTAGGTCGGCAAAAACATCTTGCGATGAAGATGAACGATCCGTTCGCTCGTCGCTTCGATTTCGACGTAGATCGCGCTGTTATAGTACGTCCCGCCGTCGTTTTCGAAAAAGCCCGCGGCGAGATCGACGCGCTCCCCGCCGGCCGCGCGCCACGTTTGCGCTAGATCGCGCGCAAAGGCCTCGGCGCCGACGGCGACGTCATAAACGGCTCCCTCGAGGAAGTAACCAGTGAGCGCCGCTTCGGGCAGAACGACCAAGTCGGGCGGGTCGGCGGCAAGCTGACCGAAGGCTTCGCCGGCTAGGCTCAGATTGCGCCTATATTGCCCCTTCGCCGGTTTCATTTGAACGAGCGCGACGCGCAGAGGCCCGCGTATGTCACTCACCGCTAGCGCTCACACTCGTCGCCATCTCGACTTGATCGTCGCCAGGCCTCTTGCGTCCAAGTTGGGCGGCGCAGGCCTCGGCGGGATACGTCCAGATTTCCGCGAGCGTCGGGTGCAAGTGTGGGATTCGCATGAACTGTTCGACGGTTGCGCCAAATCGCATCGCGACGATGATTTCGTGAATTAGCTCTGAGGCCGCCGGCCCGAGCACGGCCGCGCCGAGGATTTTTCCGGTCTCGCGATCGGCCATCATCTTGACGAAACCCTTCGTCTTGCCCAAGCATTGGGCTTTGCCGTGTTCGGCAAAATCGTAGCGTCCCGATACGTAGGGGATCGACTTGCGATTCAAGTCTTTCTCGCTCAACCCGACCGCGGCGAATTGGGGGTCCGTGAAAACCGTATGCGCGCCCGTGAGATAATAGTCGGCCTGCTCGCCGGCATTCGAGCAGGAGTTGCGCGCCGCGACCTCGCCTTGATAGATCGCCACGTGAACGAGCATATACTCGCCGGTAACGTCGCCGACGGCATAGACGTGCGGGTTACTCGTGCGCATCTGGAGATCGACGGCAATCGCGCCGTTGGGCTCGCACTCCACCCCAGCCGCTTGCAAATCGAGACCGTCGGTGGCCGGGGCGCGCCCCAGTGCGTAAAATATCTGCTCGCCGGCGACTTCTTCTTCGACCCCGTCGCGCACGTACCGCACCGTTTTTGCACCGTTCCGCACCTCCGCTCCGAGAAGCGTCGCGTAGGTCACGACGTCGACGCCTTCGTCGCGAAAGTAGCCGGTCAGCGCTTCGCCGACATCGTCGTCGCTGGCGGTCAACAGGTGGCCGCTGCGAATGAGCATCGTCGTGCGCGCGCCCATGCGCGACAGAAACTGTCCCAGCTCGCAAGCCGTGTAACCACCGCCGAGCACGATAACCGATGCGGGGATTCGCTCGAGTTCGAGTACCGCGTCGCTGTCGACGAATCCGACGCTTTCCAAACCCGAAAGCGTGCTCGGTGTTATTACGCTTCCGGTCGCAATGATAAAGGTCTGCGCTTCGAGCGTCGTATGATCCCCAACCAGGAGCTGAGTCGGCGAGACGAATCTTGCCGCGCCGAGATAGAGCGGAAACTCGTGAATGCCATCGACGCGGTAATCGGCGAATTCCTGCACGAGAGATCGCTTGCGCGCCGCGATGAAGGGCATGTCGGCGCCGAGATCACGCGCGGCGATTCCGAGCGCTCGCGCATCGCGCGCGTCGGCCAACGCGTCGCTCGACGCCAGCAGCGCTTTGCTCGGCATGCAGCCGCGCAAGATACAGAGACCGCCGAGCGGCCCCTTATCGACCAGCGCGACGTCGCAGCCGACCTCGCGGGCGGTGCGAGCCGCGGCATAACCGGCCGAACCCGCGCCGACGACGACCAGGTCGTGGCGATGAAACCCGCTCTGCATTTACCTCCCGTGCGGGCGGGCACCGAGGCGGTGCGTTGATTCGACGAATCGCACCGTCCCGCTCGAGTGGACTAAAATCGAATGCGTGCGCGCCTGATTGCCAAAAAAGCGCACGCCGCGCACGAGGTCGCCGTCGGTGATCCCTGTCGCGCAAAAGATCACGTCGTTGCTGCGGACGAGATCGTTGAGCTCTAACACGCGTCCGACGTCGTCAAACCCCATCTCCTTCGCCCGTCGGTGCTCTTCGTCGTTGCGAGGCTGCAACCGACCCATGAGATTTCCGCCCAGACACTTGAGGGCGGCCGCCGCGAGCACACCTTCGGGCGCGCCGCCGGTTCCCATCGCGACGTGAATTCCAGTGGAGTCGATCGCCGTGGCAATGCACGCGTCAACGTCGCCGTCGGAGATCAGCCGGATACGCGCTCCCGCTTCTCGCACTTCGTGAATCAATTCGGCGTGACGGGGGCGATCGAGAATGATCACGCAAACGTCGTTGATCGGTTTTTCGAGGGCGTTCGCCACGGCTTGCAGGTTTTCGCAAACCGGTGCGTCGATGTGCACGTACGCGGCGGCCTTGGGACCGACGGCGAGTTTCTTCATGTACGTATCGGGCGCGTGCAGCAAGCCGCCCCGTTCGGCGATTGCCATGACCGCGATCGCGTTAGGCAAACCATTAGCAACCAGATTCGTGCCCTCGACCGGATCGACCGCGATGTCGACCTCTTTGCCGCCGCTTCCAACTTCCTCGCCGATATAGAGCATCGGCGCCTCGTCACGCTCGCCTTCGCCGATGACGATGCGGCCCGCAATCTCCATGTCTCCCAGTGATTCACGCATCTTTTCGACGGCAGCGCCGTCAGCCGCATCGCGCTCGCCGCGCCCCATCCAGCGCGATGCGGCCAGCGCCGCACTCTCGGTGACCTTAACGAAATCCAGCGAATGAACCGGATGATCCAGAAGCGCGCGCATCATCGACCGTGGCACACATACGACGGTACAAAGGAAAGCGGCGCATTTCCTGTTAAGAACGTGCCGCGTGTTTGCCGGTGCCCGTCTGTCACGTGAAGTTCATTCGCCGTTCTTCCAGTTCGGCGAACTGCTCGTTGCGGGCTGGTCGGCGCTTGCTGCGATCGCCGTCGCCGGCCTCACCCTTGGTTTTTTCACGTGGTATGCGGCGATCGTTCCGCGCCATCACGGCGCGCTTAGCGAACTGGGCCTCATCGCCGGGATCCTGACGGGACTGCTTGCGGTAAGCGCAGCCTGGATCGCCTATTCGCGATATTTCGCTCGGCGCGCCGGCATCACGCTCGTGCGTTCCCTCCAATACGACTCGCTCACCTGGCTCCCGCTTCTGCTGCTTTGGTTCACGTTCGTCTTAGCCCCGCAACTCACGCTGACGCGCCTCTTCTTACTCGCGATCACGCTTTCATGCATCGGCAAAGTACTCATTGCGGCGCGATTCAACCAGACCGTCCGCGAAGTGCTGGTCGATTTCGCCGCTACGCGGTTGGCGATCATCGTCATTGCGGAACTCGCCGCGGTTATCATCGGTCAGCGCGCGGGAACGCACGTCCAGGAATCGTCGCACGCGTTGCTCGCAGTCTGGGGCCGATGGGATGCCGTTCACTACCTCGATATTGCCACGCAAGGCTATCAAGGCACCGACATGGCTTTCTTCCCACTCTTTCCGCTCCTGATACGCTTGGTGGGATCGCTTGCCGGCAGTCATCTCATCGCTGGATTGCTAATCTCGAATGCCTCGTTTTTCTTCGGCCTGCTCTATCTTTATAAGCTTCTGGAGCATGAGTTCGATCGCGCGGTGGCGCGACGAGCGATCTTTTACGTGTCGATCTTTCCCACGGCCGTTTACTTTGCCGCCGTTTATACTGAGTCGCTCTTTTTCATGCTGACCGTCGCAACGTTTTACTACATGCGCGAGCACCGATGGTGGCTGGCGGGTGTGCTCGGATTCTTCGCCGCGCTGACCCGCGTCGAAGGTGTCCTCTTGATCGTACCCTTCGTCATTGAATGGTGGGCTCAAGGCCGGCGCAGCGGCACGAAAGGGCTCTTCAATCTTGCGGCGGCGGTGCTGATCCCGCTCGGTCTGGGCGTCTATATGGCCTACCTCTGGGTGCTGCGAGCGGACCCGCTGTACTTTTCGCACGTCCAGGTTCATTGGAATCGTCACCTAGCGCCGCCGTGGGTCAGCCTCGCTAACGCCTTCGGCAAGCTGCTTCACGGACCGGGCGCGCAACTGGTCGCTCATCAATCCTTGGAGATCGCCTTCACCCTTCTCTTGATCGGAGTCTTGATCGCCGGCTGGCACGCGTTGCGTCCATCGTACATTGCTTATATGGCCCTCTCGATCTTGGTTCCGATGTCGACGTCGAATCTCATGTCGATGCCGCGCTTCGCCCTCGTCGTCTTTCCCATGTTCGCTATTCTCGCTCGCTGGGGCGAACGGCCGTGGGTGAACAACATTATTTTGGCATTTTCGCTACCGTTGCTGGGGCTCTTTACCGTTCTGTTTGCCGACTGGTACTGGGTTGCGTGACGCGCGCGCACAAAATCTCATGCGTACGCTAAGCCGCCGCCGCGGCGTTCGTCAATTTTTTAAATTCGGCATCGTCGGCGCGTCGGGTACGCTCGTTAATTTCGTCGTCGCACACGGGTTGGAGCGGTCGACGACCCTTTCGTGGTTCGCCGATTTTTCGATCGGATTCATGGTTGGCGGTCTCTCCAACTACGTTTTCAATCGGATCTGGACGTTTCGATCGCGACGTAATCCGTGGATCGAAGGAGCACAGTTCCTCGCCGTATCGGCGGTTGCGCTCGTTGCGGGCAATCTCGTTATTGCCGTTGCGCAACGGGCAGGTTTCCATCATTTCACCGCGACCTGGCTCGCTGCAACGCTTGCCGGCATCTTCATCAACTTCTTCCTCAATAAGTATTGGACGTTTCGTCACCTCAATTGAGGGCCGTCTATTGGCGGGCGGCGCTGGGCGCGATTCTGTTGATCGGGCTCGCGTTACGCCTACACGGAGTCCACGAACCAATTCTCGACCATCCGGGTTGGCGCCAAGGCGATACCGCCGCAATCGCGCGAAACTTCGCACACCTTCAGTTCAACATCCTCTACCCGCAAACCATGTACAACGGGCCGCCGCCGAACTACGTCGAGCTCGAACTGCAGATCGTTCCGTTCCTCGCAGCGACGTTCTACAAGCTCTTCGGAATCCATGAGATCTTCGGACGAATCATCTCCATCGCGTTCGGATTGGGGACGGTGCTTGTGCTGGCCTATTTCGGGCGCTGGCTCTTCGCGAGCGCCATTGCCGGCCTGACCGCGGCGTTCTTTTATTCCGTTTTTCCCGGAAGCGTCTACTACGGGCGCACGTTCATGCCAGATTGCGCCATGGTCTTTTTCTTGACGGTGGCCCTCTACGTGTCGGCGCGCTATCTGCGCGAGGACGCGATGATGTCGCGGCCTGGGCTCATCGCCCCGACGCTGCTGTTGACCTTCGCGTACCTTGCCAAGCCGGTCGCGGCGATGGCCATCGTGCCGCTGCTCGGCTTGATCTGGGAGCGCCGCCGTGCGGGAGGCGCTCTGCGAGTACTGCCCCTTGCGACGTTGGTTCTCGTTCCGTTTATCGTTCTCGCATTGTACGACGAACGTGTCGCGGCATACGCCCAATGGCACTGGGCCAGCGGCATCATGCGGCTGCACGTCTTGCCGGCATTGCGCGCCGCCTTGAGTAGTGGCGAGGGGTTCGGCTTGAAGCTCGCGTCGTTCCGCGTGGCTATCGGAATGCTGCGTGAAACCATGCTGGGCAGCCTTTCATTCGCCCTCTCCCTCGCGGCTTTCGTCGCGCTGCCGTGGACCGCGTCGCGTAGCAAGGCGCTCTTGTGGGGGTGGCTGATCGCTGGCGTTCTCTATATCTTCGTCGTCGTGACGGTCGAGCGCGTCGACTACTACCTCTTGCCGTTGTTACCGCTCTGCGCACTGACGCTCGGGGGAGCAACAGCACGGAGCCTCGCCGCGATCGAAACCTTGGACGCTGCTCCGCCCGCGCGCTACGCGCTAATCGGCACCGTTGCGTTGGTCGCGATTGCCGCCGCGCTTCCGAGCCGCACGGCGGTGGCGAGTTACTACCGGTACAACCAGCAAGCGTACCGCGATGCCGTGGCGCTCGATCGCGCGCTGCCGGCGGGTGCATTGGTCGTCCTCGGTCACTACGGACCCGACGTCCAATATTACCTCGATCGCTTCGGCTGGGAAGAGGATCCCCTACTTTGGACGCCGTTCGACGAAGAAAGCGCAATCCGCAAGGGCGCCCGCTATTTTATTGCGATTGAAGAGAACCGCCTCTATCGCAACATCGACCTCTGCGCGTGGCTTCAGCGCTTTCCCATCGCCCCTTCAGAGGCGACTTGGAGCGTCTACGACACCGATCCGGCGCGCGTCCGACCGGGCGCGGATATCTTCTGGCGCCGATTTCGCGCCGCCGAACGGATGGGCGCCGGCAGGGCATTTCTCGATCGCCGGAACCTTTGCGTCGTTCCCGCTCAACCCCCCAAGGTCGACAAGAGCGCGCGAAAGGCCTCGGGACCAACCGCGATGCTGCCGCGGAAAGGATAGTCGAGAGCGACGATCAGGAAGAGCACCAAACCAATGAGGAAGCTCAACCCGCCGATCATCAGCTGCTGCATGAGGGTTTGATCGAAACCGAAGAGATAGGTAAACGCAACGGTGACGATAGCGCCGACGATGAGCACCATCCACATCATGCGATTGATCCCATTCGAGTCAATCGTTAGTCGTGCTTCCCGGTCCGCGAATGCCGTTTCCATCGCCGAGAGCATCTGCGATTGGATGTTGGAAAGACGCATTGAGGTTACCGGAAGGTTACGCACCTCACGATCGGCCGCCTCGATCAACGAATTCGAGACCGGAGCGCGCTGACCGTGCGCCATCCGCGGCCATTCTACAGTGATGATCGAACGAACGTATGCGCGAAGCATCGTCCGTAGCCGCAAACCGTGCGAAAACGATTCCGCGTCGCGGTAGACCGTCGCGATCGCGCTCGCCTCGTCGTAACTTCGGTCTTCGGCCTGCTCGAATCGTTCCCAAACGCCGATCGCGACGAAAGCCAGCAGCACCGCATAGACGACGCCAATGACGGCAAGGATAAATCCCGCTCGATCGTTGTGCGCGGTGCGGATTTCGCGCGAGGTGAACTTGGAAACGAGATAGCCGATGAGCAGTGCGAGCGCGACGAATCCGCCGACGATGACGACGCCGGAATCGATAGTCGGTAAGGATTCGAGCCAGGAAATCATGGCAGCGGCAGCAGCGATCCCGGCCCCAACGTCGTCGCTTCTCCTGGCGCCTCGGGCACGCCGGAGCTCACAAGCTGCCGATAGAGGACGAGCCGATTGGTCGTCCTGGCGAGCTCGAGTTGAAGCTCGTAGCTGCGTTTGAGAGCCGCGGTGAGCTCGTTGGTATCGAACGTGTAACCGAAGCGCCGCAGACCGCGAAGCACCAGCGCATTGGTCACATTGAGCTGTTGATAGGCACGCTGAAGTTCCAGCCCCGCCGTACGGTACGTCGGGTAGTTCGAAAGAACGATCTCCCGCTGCAGCTTCGCTTGATCGATCGTGGCTTTGAGTGCGGCCAGGCGCACGCTTTGCGAATCCACGCTCAATGCGCTATCGACCGTGTCGAGTGCATCGTCGAAGCTGCCCTTCGTATATTCCACCTGCGCCAAAGCGGCGGCCGCCTCGACGAAGCCGGCCCGCGCGGAGGCGTTCTGCGGATCTACGCGCAGAGCTAGGCGGTAGGCGAGCTCGGCGTCGCGCGCGTTTCCTCGCGCCATTGCGATCTCGCCTTGATGGACTCGCGTATTGATGATCCAACGCTCGATCGAACCGGCGCAGCCGCTCAGCAATGCTGCCGCAAAACAGGCAGCCAGCGGCTTAAATATGTACATGCGCGGCAAATCGTGCAACCACCTCGATAACGACCGCGGCCGGATAGAGGATCGCCTGCGACAGAAGCGACCCAATGATGGCCGTCAGCGATAAGTAGAACACCATCGAGCGAACCTCCTCGACGCTTCGCTTCCCGTGAATCGCCTGATCGGTGATGATGGCCGAGGTTGGATCCACGAAAAGGGTAAAGGCGATCGTTCCGATCCCGTTAATCACCCCCGAAAGGCTAATCGCCGTCCGGGCCACGCGAACGTCCAAGACCGAGGCCAAGAACGAGGCTTGTACGCCAATGGCGTAGACGCACATGACGACGGCGTTGAAGACGAGCAGCCGCATCGGCAGCGAACGCCAATCGAACGAACGAAGCTCGTTTAGGCTCGGCAATCGCTGCGAGCGCAGAACGTCGACCATTACCGACGGCGCCAGCAGCCGGGCCAGAGAATGCGGGACGGAACCACGCGCCTCGAATGAATGAACGCCACGCCGAAAGAGATAGGTAAACATCGGCAGGAAGAGGGCGAACACGACCATGCCCATCGTGCCGGCAAAGACGATGAGCCGCAGGTCCGTTTCAAAGGCGTGTTGCCATGCTGCCGCGGCCGGAGGGTCGCTTTGCAATCGCGCGACGGCGTTGCCGGCCTCGTCGGAGAGCGGCCCGACGAAGAAGGCCATAAAAAGATTGGCCAGTCTGCCGGTCGTCACGAAGAGATTGAAGAGCGAGATTGACGTCGCGATCCGTTTGGTTTGAACGCCGGCGAGTCGTGCCGCGTACGCGCCGATCGTCACGCCCTGGACGATGAAGGTGATCGCCATTGCGCCAAAGAGCTTTCCGGACCATACGTGCGGCGCGAGCGCCGCGGCGACGGCTAAATGCATCACCGGCTACATGCCTCGTGATGGAACTCCGGCGCTATGCTGCGTGCGAGCGCCACACGATTGCGCCGTCATCCACCGGGCCGATGATGCAGAGTCCGAGGCTCTCCTCGGCGAGCAAGTCGCAGGCAAGCTCCTGGACGTCGCCCGGCGTCACCGCGTCGATTTTCCGTTCGATTTCCTCGGGCGTTACGTTTCGGCCCAACGACAGCTCGTTACGACCGAGCCGAATCATGCGGCTCGAGGTCGATTCAAGCGAGAGCGTTAGGCTGCCCTTGAGATGTTCCTTCGCGAGCTGAAATTCGCCGTCGGGAATCGGACCGGAGCGCGCGCGCGCGAACTGCTCGAGGATCAGGTCGATGCACGATTGCACGTTTGTTGGCGACGTTCCAGCGTAGACGCCGAAGAGCCCCGCAGCTCGATACGCTGCTTGGAACGAATAAACGCTGTAAACGAGCCCGCGCTGTTCGCGAATTTCTTGGAAGAGACGGCTCGACATACCCCCGCCCAAGACCGTGTCGAGCAACGACAGTGCGTAGCGCCGTTCATCGCGCACGTCAATGCCTTGCGTGCCCACCACGATATAGGCCTGTTCGCTCTCTTTGTGGCGGATGTTCGTTGCCGGGGTAATTTGGGGAGATTCAGGCGCGGTGCGTTCGCAACTGCCTTCGAACTCCGCAAACTGCTCGCAAACGAGCTCGACAAAACGCTCGTGATCGACGTTTCCTGCCGCGGCGACGACGACGCAGTTGGGCGAGTAGTGGGCGCGCATGTGCGCACGAAGATCGTCCGGCGTCTGCCCGACGACCGTCTTGGCGAATCCAATCGTCGGCTCGCCCAGACTCGAGCCTTGCCACATCGTCTGCAGGAAGACGTCGTGGATGAGATCGTCCGGCGAATCTTCGTACATTTTGATCTCTTCCAAAATGACGTTCTGCTCTTTGCGCAGCTCGTGCGGATCGAAAACCGAGTGAAGGAACATGTCTGCGATCACGTCGAGCGCAAGGGGAACGTGCTTGTCCATGACCTTTGCGTAGTAACAAGTCGTCTCTTTGTCGGTAAAAGCGTTCAGATTGCCGCCGACGCCGTCCATTGTTTCGGCGATTTGCCGCGCGGTTCGCCGATGCGTTCCTTTGAACAGCATATGTTCGACCAGGTGCGAGATGCCTCGGCGCTGCCGATCTTCCACGGCCGAGCCGACATCGGCCCAGATGCCGACCGTCGCCGAACGCACCGCGGGCATCGTTTCCGTCAGCACCCGCAGACCGTTTGGAAGCGTTGTCTTCTTATACACTGGGCTCCTAGACCGATGCTTTGAAGGCGCTCTGCGCCCACTGCGCATCCCAGAAAATTCCGTCGGCGCGGCTAATGCGATCGCGCAGCGATGGCGCGCGGTCACCTCGCCGAACAGAGAGGCTAAAGACGGTCCGCGACGTCGGCTGCGCGAGATCGCCGCTGACGACCACGCCTTTGGAGACATCGATTGGAACGCTCGCCCAAAGATCGACTTCCTCGGCAGCCGGCGCTGCGGCAAAGCCCTTATCGACGAGGGCAACGATTTCCGCGACGAATTGCTCGCGCGTGATCGGCTGATGGAATTTCACGCCGAGAACTCGCATCCCGACGATGAGGTGGCCGCCAAGCTCGTTGGCCGAGATCTGACTCACCTCGGCCGGCCAGCGCGTGGCAAAGACGTCCGTGCCGATCCGCTCGGCTAAATCCCGGCGATTGCCCGTCGCCCGCGCCATCGCGTCGAGCTGCGTCACCGAAGGAGCGTAAGCGCTCGCCGTGCCGGCGATACTAACCACCACCAGCAATGCGCCGGCGACGCGACTAATACGACTGGGCAAAATATGCTCTAGCTCTCGCCGGCTCGCCGCAGGCGACGCAGGTAAGGTTCGTCTCTTCGAGCGGCCGCACGACGCGCGTGGTCGCCGTCGTCAGCGCCTTGACGTGCGCTTCGCAGTCCGCGCGTTCGCACCACGCAATGTCGACCATCCCGGCCCGGCCGCGACAAAGGTCGAAAAACTCGTCGCGTTCCGTCGTCGCGAAGGTGTGAGCATCGAGAAAAGCCTTCGCCTGGCGATAGAGCGAGGCTTGAATATCCACAAGGAGCTCGCGCAAAAGCACCGCGACCTGCGCAAGCGGGACGTTGCGTCGCTGGCCTTCTTCCTCTTTGCTCCTGTCGCGACGCGCGAGCACGGCGGTCCCGGCGTCGACGTCACGCGGCCCGATTTCGATGCGAACCGGCACGCCGCGCAGATCCCACTCGCTGTATTTCCAGCCCGGCTGTTCGTCGCGCGTGTCGACGCGCACGCGAAACCCGGCCTCGCTCAAGCGCTCGCCAAGCGCCGTGGCGGCACCGACCGCGCGCTCGTCGTTCGATCGCACGATCGGAATGATGACCGCCTCGATGGGCGCCATCTTCGGTGGGATACGCAGTCCGCGATCGTCGCCGTGCACCATGATCAGGCCGCCGATCATGCGCCACGAAACCCCCCACGAGGTCGTATACGCGTGCTTGATCGCGCCGTCGGCATCGACAAACTTGATGTCATAGGCTTTGGCAAAATTCTGACCCAAATCGTGCGACGTGCCGGATTGCAAAGCCTTGCCGTCGGGCATGAGTGCTTCGATCGAGAACGTTTCAATCGCTCCGGGGAAACGCTCGCCGACGCTCTTGCGCCCGAAGTAGACGGGCACGGCCGCAACGTTCTCGGCGAAATCGCGATAGAGTTCCAGAATCTTTAGCGTCTCTTCCCGTGCTTGCGCGGCATCGGCGTGCGCCGTGTGGCCTTCTTGCCAAAGAAACTCCATCGTACGCAGAAATGGCCGGGTCGCCTTTTCCCAGCGCACGACGTTCGCCCATTGATTGATGAGAACCGGCAAGTCGCGATACGACTCGATCCACTGCGCGTACATGACGCCGACGATCGCTTCGGACGTCGGGCGAACTGCAAGCCGCTCGGTCAACGGCTCGCTCCCGCCCTGCGTCACCCACGCCACCTCGGGCGCGAATCCCTCGACGTGCTCGGCTTCGCGCACGAGCAAACTCTCGGGAATGAACAGCGGAAAGTAGGCGTTCTCGTGTCCGGTCGCCTTAAAGCGCGCGTCGAGTTGCTTCTGCAAGTTTTCCCACAAGCCGAAACCATAGGGTCGCAAGACGACGCATCCGCGCACGGGCGAATACGAAACCAGCTCGGCCTTGAGGCAAGCCGCTGTATACCAAGCGGAGAGGTCAACCGCCTTCGGAGGAATCTCCTTGACGGCGCTCCCGGCGAGCGTGTCGGACATGACCGGCCCCGCTTCGCGCGCAACGCGGCAACGGCCTTCGCGGGGAGTCCGCAGCTGCTTGGGCGCATACATCGGGGGTGGCCAAGCGGACGCGAATTTACACTCGAACCGGTGACACCGGCATGACCGGACTTGTCGGCGGCAAACGCATTGCCAAAAACGCGCTTCGCATAGAAACGTATGGTACCGTCGACGAGCTTTCCAGTGCGATCGGGATTGCGCGTGCGGCGCTGCGCCCGCTGGTGCGCGAGCAATATCGCGCGTCGCGTTTGGACGGGTGGCTCTCGTGGACCCAGGATATGCTCTTCAATCTAGGTGCCGCGCTGGCGACTCCGGGCGAGCCGCGGCAGAGCATCGTCGCGGTCGACGGCGAGGTTGACGCGCTCGAACGCGCGATTGACGAAGCCGAGGCCGAGTTGATTCCACTTGCGAACTTCATCCACCCTGGCGGCTCGATGACGGGCGCTCATCTCCATTTCGCGCGGACCATTTGCCGCCGCGCCGAACGCCTTCTCGTCACCCTCGTCCAGAGTGACGATACGCACATGGGCGACGGGATTCGCTATCTCAACCGTCTCTCGGACGCACTCTTCGTATGGGCGCGCTGGATCAATGACCTACTCGGTGTCCCCGAGTATCAATGGAACAAGTCGGCAAAAGCTCCCGAAAGCTCAGGGCCTTCTTCCACCGTTCCCTAGGTCCGACGAAGCGGTAGTGCGAAGCGACCGCGGAATGTCGTTTTTCTCACGGCTCTTCGCGACGACCGACGTCGAGAAGCTGCGCGAGTTGGGCTCGCGCAAGATCCTCCGGCGAGCCTTGACGGCGAAGGATCTTATCGCGATCGGTCTGGGAACGATGATCGGCGGCGGAATTTTTACCACGATCGGCACCGGCGTCAAAGGCGCGGGCCCGGCGGTTATCATCTCGTATCTGCTCGCCGGGCTGACCTCGTTCTTCGCGGCCCTCTGCTATGCGGAACTCGGCGCAATGGTGCCCGTGGCCGGGAGCGCCTATACCTATGCCTATGCGACGATGGGCAAGCTCTTCGCTTGGATCATTGGTTTTGCGTTGATCTTCGAGTACGGCATCAGCGCTGCGCCCGTTGCCCAGCAGTTTTCGGCAGCCGTTCAGGACGTTGTGAAAAGCGCTGGAGTTGCGCTGCCTCTGTGGGCACAACAATCGAATCTCATCGTCCACGGCTCGTGGTGGCTGCCTGCGAGCTGGGACCTCGCCCATTCGCAGTACGACGTCGTCGCCGCGCTCTTCGTCATTGGTTTGAGCGTTTTGCTTTCGGTCGGCATTCGGGAATCGGCGACGGTCAACAACATCTTTGTCGTCTTAAAAATTTCGGCGCTGATCGTCTTCATCGTCTCCGGAACGTTTTTGGTGCACGCGGTCAATCTGCACAATTTTAATCCGGTTGGTTGGGGATCGCTGCGGCCTTTCGGGGGACTTGCGGATTATTCGTCGTCGGCGCAGCCATATGGAATCGTCGCGATCGGCGCCTACGTTTTCTTCAGTTACATCGGTTTTGACACGGCCACGACGACCGCCGAAGAGTGCAAACGCCCGCAGTTCGACGTTCCGGTCGGCGTCCTCGGCGCACTCGGGATTGGGACGTTGATCTATTGTGCGACGGCAATCGTGCTCGTGGGAGCCGTCCCCTGGAATCAGGTACCGATCAAGAACCCGTTGGTCTACGCGTTACAGCCGCTTCACATACCCGCGTTGAGTTGGGTGATCACCGTCGGCGTTCTGGCAGGAACGACGAGCGTCGCGCTTGCATCCCTGCTCGGCCAGTCGCGTATATTTTATGTAATGGCGCGCGACGGTATGCTGCCTCCCATCGTTGCGGTCGTTCATCCGCGATTCAAGACGCCGTTGGCAACCACCATGATCACCGGCGCCGCCGTTGCCGTTCTGGCGCTGATCGTGCCACTGAACAATCTGCTTAATTTGGTCAATATCGGAACGCTCATCGCCTTCACCGTCGTCTGCGCGGGCGTGCTCTACTTGCGCAAACGCCGCCCGGAGCTTCCGCGAAGTTTCCGGGTGCCATTCGTACCGCTCTTTCCGATTTTGGGAATCGTCTGTTCGCTCTTCTTGGCGATCTTCGGACTCTCGCGCGCGACCTGGACGTGGTTTGCTATTGCGCTCGTTTGCGGGCTGGTTTTTTTCTTCGCCTACGGTTTCCGGAAGTCGAACCCAGCCGACGTGGTGCCGGTGGAGGAGCCCGCCGGCCTTTCAGAGTTTACCTAGCGCGAGCCGGCGCTTACTGAGTGGCGGTCGAGGGGTTCGGTGCCTGACCGATGCCGGGCGTTACGACCTCGATGCGCGCTTGGCGCGAATCGTATTTCGCGTGCACGTGCAGCGCGCGTGCTACGGCGTCGAGCGAAATCATGATACGCCCACGGACGCGAAACGGAGCATGCTTTAGCGTAAAAGGCATTCCATTGAGCGTGGCGTGTTGATCGTTCACTCGCACGCGCAGCGATTGGCCGCCGAGCACGACGTTCGTGGTTCCGCCTTTGGCATCCACCTCGGTCTCCGCACCGAGCGCGTCGGCGATCGACCGCAGCGGTACGAAGGCTTTCTCGTTAACCGTCGTCACCGGCGGGACGTCGCTGACGACGCGTTCGCCATCGACGAACATCCCGATCGGCCGGGAAAAAGCGAGTACGACCGAGGCGACGAGCGCCGCCACTGCCACCATCGCTACGTGGCGTATCATACTGCGCCGCCGATCTCTTCGCGGTAATTGGGGTATTTCTCGGCGATGACTTTCTCGATCTCGACGCGCAGCATTCCCAAGAGCTCGCTCTCCGGATACGTCCCAACCAGCTCGCCGGCGCGATAGATCGCGCCTTTGCCTTTGCCGCCTGCGATGCCGACGTCGGCCATTTTTGATTCGCCCGGACCGTTAACGACGCAGCCCATCACCGCCACCTTCACGGGCGCGCTATACGATTTGGCAATGGCTTCAACGGCCCGCCCGAGTTCCAACACCGAGATTTCGGCGCGGCCACACGAGGGACAGGCGGTAATTTCGAAACCCTTCTCGCGTAAGCCGAGCGATTTGAGAATACTCCAACAGACGGGAATCTCTTCGATTGGGTCGGCGGCGAGCGATACGCGGATCGTGTCGCCAATCCCCTCCCAAAGCAAAATCCCCAGGCCGATCGACGATTTGACGGTGCCGTCGCGGAGCAAACCCGCTTCGGTAATGCCGAGGTGAAGCGCGTAGGGCGTCGCCCGTTCGCGCAACCGCTGATCCATGAGCCTGTACGCTTGCACGGTGGTCGCGACGTCGTGCGCTTTGAGGGAGATGGCAATGTCGGTGTGCCCGTGCTCTTCGAGAATCTCGACGTGGCGCAACGCGGAGAGAACCATTGCCTCGGCGGTATGCCCGAGCGTTTTCTCCAGATCCGGCGCGAGCGAGCCCATGTTGACGCCGACGCGAATTGGAATCGATCGCGCTTTCGCGGCCTCGACGACTTCGACGACTTTTTTTGGATCGCGAATGTTGCCCGGATTCAAACGCAGCTTGGCGACTCCGGCATCGATCGCCGCCAATGCCATTCTGTGGTCGAAGTGGATATCGGCGACGATCGGAACGGGCGACCGATGAACGATTGCCGGCAAACCCGCGGCGTCGGCCGGATCCTTGACGGTGACGCGTACGACCTCGCAGCCTTCCATCGCAAGGCCGTAGACTTGTTCCAGGGTCGCGTCGGCGTCGGCGGTATCCGTGGTCGTCATCGACTGCACGGCCACCGGGTGATCGCCGCCGATCCACACGCTCTTCGCGTCGGATTTTCCGGTCTTGTTTTGCAGGAAAATCGGCTTGCTTTTGCGTCGCAATCGCAGCACTACATGACTCCTTGGCCGCTAACGATGCGGGCGATGTCGTGGAACGCAACGAGCACGATCAATGCCATCAAAGCCGCGAACCCCGCGATGTGGACCATCGCCTCCTTTTCGGGATCGAGCGGGCGCCCGCGAATGAGCTCCGCGACGATAAAGGCTGCGCGCCCGCCATCGAGCGCCGGAATCGGCAATAAGTTGAAGAGCCCGAGCGCAAACGAGATGGTCGCAGCGAGTGAAAAGTATGGTCCCCATCCCCAATCTTGCACCGTCGCGGCCACTTGACCCATACCGATCGGGCCGGCGATCTGGGGCGCGTATTTCGCGAACTGCGTTGCGAGCAAGGCGATGCCGCCGAATGTTTGGCTCGCGATCGCGACGAATTCGTCGGCGCTCTGTTGTATTGCCGCGCCAAAGCCAACGCGCACGTACGCGGGAACGGGGGAAAAGCCGATGCAGCCGAAGTTCTTGCCGACCTGCGCGGGGCAGGGTCGGGGCGCGACGTAGATTTCGCTTCGAATACCGTTACGTTCGTAGACAAGGTCGAGCCGCCGACCCAGGCCCCGATGGATCGTATCGACCAGCATTTTGCCTGACGTCACGGTAACGTTATCGATCGCCACAATTCGATCGCCCGGGCGAATCCCGGCGATCGCCGCCGGTGAGCGGGGCAGAATCTCACCGACAACCGCTTGGTTCGCCTTCTCGCTCGCCACGCCGAATGCCAGCGCGCCGATGAGAAGGATTGCATAGCTGAGCAAAAAGTTCGAGAGCGGACCGGCGAGCACGATGGCGAGACGACGCCACGGCGGTTTGGCTTGGAAGTTATTCTCCCTCGGCTCCGCGCCGGCATGAAAGTCGCGCTGTTGTTGGGCCTCGGAGATCTTGTTGTCCTCGCCCTCCATCGCGCAGAATCCGCCGATCGGCAACGCCCGCAGCGTGTACAGGGTCCCGGTCCGCGGACTGGTCCAGGCCAGGACCTTTGGGCCAAACCCGACCGCAAACTCATTGACCCGCACCCCGTTGCGGCGCGCGAGCACGAAATGCCCGAGCTCGTGAAGCACGATTAAGACCGAGAGCATCACCAAAAAGGTGACGACCTTCTCGACCCCTATGAGGGTGACGACGGCTAGCAAATTCAACGTTTGGGTCTTTCGATGGCTTCGACTATCTCTCCGGCGGCTTTGCGCGCCTCGCCGTCGGCTTTTCTTACCCCAGGCAGGCTCAGCTCTCCCGAGGCAACGCGATTCATCGCCCCCTCGATCACCTCGGCAATTCGGCCAAATGCAATTTTGCCGTCGACAAAGGCGTGAACGGCGACTTCGTTTGCAGCCGAGAGGACGGCGGGCTGAGTTCCTCCGGCGGCCAGTGCTTCGTAGGCGAGGCGAATGCATGGAAAGCGGTCGAAATCGGGTGCTTCGAATTCGTAGCATAACGTCGCTTCGCCGTCTTTCGCACCCAACGTCTTGAGAACGTTATCGTGAGCGAAGTTTGGCGCGCCCAACCGCTTGGGATAACTCAGCGCGTAGCCAATCGGAACTCGCATGTCGGGCGCCGCTAGCTGCGATTTGACGCTGCCATCGCGAAAGACGACGAAGCCGTGGGCGACCGATTGCGGATGAACGACGATTCCAATCCGGTCGCCCTCGAATCCGAAGAGGCGACTCGCCTCGATGACTTCGAGGCCTTTGTTCATCATCGTCGCCGAGTCGATCGTATTCTTCGTCCCCATGCGCCAGGTCGGATGCGCGAGCGCTGCCGCGACGTCGGCGCGCTCCATCGCTTCGCGCGGGGTTTGGCGGAACGGTCCACCGGAGGCGGTCAGCAGGATTGCCGCGACACTCGATCGTTCCTCGCCAAGAAGGCACTGAAAGATCGCGCTGTGCTCGCTATCGACGGGGAGAAGGCGCGCGCCGCCGGTCCGCGCCGCTTCCACTAAGAGCGCACCCGCCGCTACGACGAGTTCCTTGTTCGCGACGGCGACGTCGATGCCGCGTTCTACCGCAGCAAATATCGCTTCGAATGCAACCGATCCGTCGGTGGCGGCAAGGACGATTTCGGCGTCGCTCTCCGCGGCAACGCGATGCAGTCCAGCCAAACCGTCGGCCGACGAACTCGTAACTTTCGCCCCGAATCTGTGCGCCTGTTCGGTCAGCAGCGTGACGTTGCGGCCCGCGGCCAAACCCACCACTTGAAATTCGCTGGGGTGCTCTGCGATAACCTCGAGCGCCTGCGTTCCGATCGAACCCGTGGAGCCCAAGATCGCAACGCGTTTGCCGCCGGTCAAACCTGCAATATCCCCACGATATGCAATGTCGCGAAGAACGTCACGCCGCCAAGCAAATAGGAATCAAAGCGATCGAGAACGCCGCCGTGCCCTTGGATCATGGCGCCGGCGTCCTTCACACCGGCGTCGCGCTTGAACGCCGATTCGACGAGGTCGCCGATTTGCGCCGCGACGCTCGTTGTAACTCCAAGTGCCGCCCCTTGCCACCAAACAATGTGAAGCTGGGGAATCCACGCCGCGGCCGTCGCAACGAGCGTAACGATCGTCAGCGATCCCACCGACCCCTCCACCGTCTTCTTCGGGGATATTTTAGTCAGCCCATGGCGGCCGAAAGCCGAGCCGACCACCATGCCGAAAGTGTCGGTCAACGCAATGATCACGATGACGTAGAACGTGAGCGCCATGCCGTCGCCCTGGATCTGACGGATGAACACGAAATACGTGAGGAGCTTCCCGATGTAGAGAACGGCGAGCAGCGTGTAGGCAGTGCGGGCAAAGTAACCTTTCTCCTCGCCGTACATGCCGATGGCGAAGGCGACGATCGCGATTCCGGCAAGCAGCACTCCTTCCCACTTGTGGAGCAGCCCGAAAACGGCCATCGCGACGTAGGCGCAGACCCCCAAGAGCGCGACCGGATACTCTAGCGGTTGACCTTTGATCGCGCAGAGAAAGTTGAATTCATAAATGCTCGCCAGGCCGATCGCCAGGATCAGCAGATAAAAAGTCCACGGGAGAACGACGCACAACAGGCCGATCGCGGCGACGATCAGGCCGACGACGATTCGGCGCTCCGTCAAGTCCCGCCGAAGCGCCGTTCCCGCTGCTGAAAAACGATCAACGCTCGTACGAAATCATCCTTCGAGAAGTCCGGCCAGTAAACGTCGGTCATAACGAGCTCGGCGTATGCAGCCTGGTACAGCATGAAGTTCGAGAGCCGTTGTTCTCCGCCTGGCCGGATCAAGAGGTCGAGCTCGGGAAGACCGGCCGTGTAGAGATGCCGCGCGATCAGCGCTTCGTCGATATTTTCGGGCGCTACCTTCCCGTTGGCCACATCGCGGGCGATGGCGCGAACCGCCCGTTCGAGCTCGGCATGCGAACTATAGTTGACGGCGAGGTTGAGCAGAAGCCCGGTATTGCCCTCCGTTTGCGCTTGCAACTCGGCAAGCGCGCCGCGCGGCGCCCCGGGCAGTGATTCCCACTCGCCGATAACCTTGACGCGAACGTTGTTTCGCCGCAGCTCGATGAGCTCGTTGCGAGCGAAGTAGACGCAAAGCTCGAAGAGCAGCGAGATCTCGTGCGCGTCGCGGTTCCAGTTCTCAGTCGAGAATCCGTAAACGGTCAACGCCCCGATTCCGAAATCGCTCGCGGCGCGGGTCACGCGCCGCAGGGCGATCATTCCGCGGCGGTGCCCCTCGATCGCCGGCAAGCAGCGCTCTTTTGCCCAGCGGCGGTTGCCGTCCATGATGATGGCAACGTGCCGTGGCATGCCAGCTAGATCGAGCGCGGGACGTGCGCCCGCAGCGAGCGAGATGGTCACAAGTGATAGGCCTCGTAACCGACGGTCATTTCAACTTCGGCATCGGGGCTTTCGTCGGTCATCTTCAGGCGAAGCACGCGCAAAGTCCCGCAGCCCATTGGGGAGCCGTACGGAGCGAGAAGCTGCAGACGAATTCGCCGTCCCTGAAGACGACGCCGTGCCTCGACCTCGGGCAGGAGCGTGAGGTCGTCGCTCACACTTCCATGATCTCTTTTTCTTTTGCCGCGACGAGCCCGTCGATCTCTTTGACGTACTTGTCCGTGAGCCGTTGGAGCGACTCTTGCATACGTTTGTTGTCGTCTTCGGTGATCTCGTGCGTCTTCAACTGGGCGCGCAGCTCGTCGTGCGTCCGGTGACGAACGTTGCGCACGGCGATCCGTCCATCTTCGGCTTTCTTTTTTACCAGCTTGGCGAGATCTTTGCGACGCTCTTCGTTGAGCGCCGGAATTGCGAGGCGAATCGCGGAGCCGTCGACATTGGGCGTCAAGCCCAGATCGCTCTTTTCGATTGCCTTACGAATCGCCGGCACGACGCTCTTATCCCATGCGGTAATCAAAAGTGTGCGGGCGTCGGGCGTCGAGACGCCGGCGACCTGCTTGAGCGGAGCCGGTTGACCGTAGGCTTCGACAACAATCCGGTCGAGCAGCGACGGAATGGCGCGCCCGGTGCGTATTGACGCAAATTCGTTTCGGGTCGCTTCGACGCACTTGTGCATCCGCGACTCGACTTCCTTAAAGTATGCATCGTTCACGCTCGTGCGCCTCCGGCCGGCGCCGCCTCGCGCCGTCCAACGTAGGTCCCGATCGCCTCACCCCAAATCACGCGGCGAATATTACCGGGGACCGCCATATCGAAAACGATCACCGGCAGCGCGTTATCCATACACAACGCCATCGACGTCGAGTCCATCACTTCTAATCCGCGCTGGAGCACATCCATATAGTCCAGGCGCTCGAAGCGCGTCGCGAGCGGATCTTTCTTGGGATCGGCGGTATAGATTCCGTCGACCTTGGTGGCCTTAAGGATGGCCTCGGCATTCACTTCGACCGCGCGTAGTGCGGCCGTCGTATCGGTGGTGAAATACGGATTTCCGGTACCGGCTGCGAAGATCACGACCCGGCCTTTCTCCAAATGGCGAATTGCCCGGCGGCGGATATACGGCTCGGCGATCTGATGCATCGCGATTGCCGTTTGCACGCGAGAGGCGACCCCCATGCGCTCGAGCGCGTCTTGCAATGCCAGCGCGTTGATCACGGTCGCGAGCATGCCCATGTAGTCGGCAGTTGCGCGCTCCATTCCAGCTTCCTCGTGAACTTTGCCCCGCCAGATATTTCCGCCGCCGACGACGATCGCTATCGAGACGCCGGCGCGCCGAACCTCGGCAATTTGGTCGGCCATGACCCGCGTCGTGTTCACGTCTAGACCGGCGCCGTCGGCGCTGAAGGCCTCGCCCGAAATCTTGAGCAGCACGCGCGCGAAGCGCGGCCCACCGAGTTCACTCACCAAGGGCGTATCGCGCAAACCGGCGCACGCGTATCTTTTCCCCAAGCGCGCCGACAGATCGATAGATCAACTCGCCGACGCTCATCGTGTCGTCCTTGACGAAGGCCTGGTCGAGCAGACAGTGCTCCTCGTACCACTTCCCGAGTTTTCCCTCCACGATTCGCTGGGCCACCTCCGGCGCTTTACCGGCGGGGACGGAGGCAGCGAACTCCTCGCGCAAGCGCTCGACGACCTCCGGCGGGACGCTCTCGCGATCGAGATACTGTGGCGACATTGCGGCCACGTGCATTGCGATGTCGCGCGCGAGCTCACCGAATTTCGGATTCCGGGCGACAAAGTCGGTTTCGCTGTTGACCTCAACGAGAACGCCAATCTTGCCGCCCGCATGGATATAGCTGCTGACCAGCCCTTCATCGGCGGTACGCTCGGACTTCTTTGCCGCTTGCGCCGCGCCGCGCTCCAGCAGCAGCGCTTTCGCGCGCTCAACGTCACCGGCTGCATCGAGCAACGCGCGGCGGCAATCCATCATCGGCGCGCTCGTCTCTTCACGCAAGGCTTTGATTTCTTCCGGCTTGGGTTGATAGGAGATCAAAGCCCCGCCTCCGCCATCGTGGTCGGCATCTCTTCGTACGCCTGCGCCGACCCGTCGTACTCGCCCTGGTCGTACGCACTCTCGCTCTCCGTCCTTCCCTCGATGATCGCGTCGGCGATCTTGCCGACCATGAGCTTGACGGCGCGAATGGCGTCGTCGTTGCCCGGGATCGGATAATCAATCTCATCGGGATCGCAGTTCGTGTCGATCACCGCGATGATCGGGATCTTCAGCTTGCGCGCCTCCAGCACCGCGATGCGCTCTTTTTTGGGGTCGACGACGAAGATCGCGTCGGGTAAGCGATGCATATCTTTGATGCCGCCCAGGAAGCGCTCGAGGCGATTCATCTCGTCCTGAAGCCTCGCGACTTCTTTCTTGGGCAGGCGATCGAAGTCGCCTTGCATCTTCATGTTCTCGAGCTCGCGCAGTCGGGCGATGCGTTTCTGGATCGTGGAGAAGTTCGTCAGCGTTCCCCCGAGCCAGCGTTGATTGATGAAAAACGTGCCGGCGCGTTCCGCTTCCTCACGAACAACGTCTTGCGCCTGTTTCTTCGTGCCAACGAAGAGAATGACCCGGCCCTCGCGCGCCAGTTGCTTGACGACGTCGTACGTTTCACGCAATCGCTGGACGGTAAGGGCGAGATCGATAATGTAGATGCCGTTCCGCTCTTGAAATATATACGGCTTCATTTTCGGGTTCCATCGGCGCGTTTGATGGCCAAAATGGACGCCCGCTTCCAAGAGCTCCCGCATGCTGACAACGGTCATAGGTTTTACCTTTCTGGCCCCCGGCCGCGCCCCTTCCCTGGCCTCGCGGTCGTGTCGTGGAGCCATCGCCACCTCGCTTCCATGCGGGGTGAAGTGATAGACAGCCGCGCGATTATAGCACGGGCGGCCGAAGGCTCCAAGGACCGTGGCCGCCGAAGCGCGCAGCATGCGCTGGCTCGTCACCGGGGGGCTAGGGTTTATCGGCTCCCATTTCATTCGTCTGGCTCTGCGCGAGCGACCGGCGCTGGAAATCGTTAACCTCGATGCCGTCACCTATGCCGGAAACCCGGAGAACCTGCGCGATTTGGATGGGAATCCGCGCTATCGCTTCGTCAGAGGCAACATCTGCGATCCGGACATCGTCGGGGAGACGCTCCCCGGTGCCGATGCAATTATCAACTTCGCCGCGGAGACGCACGTCGACCGTTCGATCGTCGACCCGGAAGCTTTCTTGCGCACCGATACTCTGGGTACCCACGTCTTGCTGCAGGAGGCCCGCAAGTGCGCCGTGGCGCGCTATCTCCAAGTTTCCACCGACGAAGTCTACGGGCACGTGGCACGAGGTGAGTCGCTCGAGAGCGATCCGCTTCGGCCGCGCAGCCCGTACGCTGCCAGCAAGGCCGCCGGCGATCTCCTCGTTCTTGCGTATCGCGCAACCTACGACTCGCCCGTACTCATCACGCGGGGAAGCAATACGTACGGCCCGTTTCAGTATCCGGAAAAAATCGTGCCGCTCTTCATAACCAACCTGCTCGACGACCGTCCGGTCCCGCTCTACGGTGACGGCCTCCAGATTCGCGATTGGCTGCACGTCGAGGACCACGCACGCGCAATCTTGCACGTCCTCGAACACGGCGAGATCGGCGCCGTCTACAACATCTCGGCGGAGACTCCCAAAACAAACGTCGAACTCACACGTGCGATCGTCGGGTTCTGCGGTCGCTCGATGGAAACCCACGTGCAGCACGTTGCCGACCGGCCCGGCCACGATCGCCGCTATGCCGTCAATTCGAAGAAACTCCGCGCCCTGGGATGGACTCCACGGATCGCGTTCGACGACGGCCTCGCTGCGACCGTGCAATGGTATCGCGGTAACCCAACGTGGTGGCGCTCGCAAACGCAAGAGTGCGCCCCATGACCAGGGGCATCGTCCTCGCAGGCGGACTCGGTTCGCGCTTGCGACCACTCACGAAGGTCACAAACAAACATCTTTTGCCGGTGTACGACCGGCCGATGATCTATTATCCCCTGGAAACGTTGCAGCGCGCCGGCGTCAGGGAAGTCATGCTGGTGACGGGAGGCAACTCAGCCGGGGACTTTCTGCGCCTTCTCGGCAACGGCGCGGAGCTGGGGCTGCAGAGCATCTATTACGCCTATCAAGAGGGCGAGCGCGGTATTGCCGACGCCCTACGACTCTGCGAGGATTTCGCCCACGGTGAACCCATCGTGGTCGCGCTGGGCGATAACATTTTGGAGGACGACATTGGCCCGCACGTTGCGAGATTCGAGGCGCAGCAGACGGGCGCGCGCATTTTGCTCAAAGAAGTTGACGACGCGGGACGCTTCGGCGTCCCCACGTTCGACGGCGAACGGATCGTCGCGGTCGAAGAAAAACCAGCCCATCCGAAGAGCCGCTACGCGGTTACCGGCGTCTATATGTTCGATGGGCGCGTTTTCGACTACATTCGAACGCTAACGCCGTCGCAGCGCGGCGAGCTCGAAATCGCCGACGTTCACAACCGCTACATCCGCGAGGGCGAGCTTCGCTACGACATACTCGAAGGTGCCTGGAGTGACGCCGGCACCTTCGATAGCCTTTTTCGCGCTGGCGAGCTAGCCTTTCGGGTGCGGCAGAATCGGCAATAGCGCCAGCGCAACGACGACGAGAACGCCGGCGAGCGCCCCCCGGAACCACCGTTCGGGGAGTCTGGATACAAAGTGCGTACCCAGAAAGACGCCGGGAATCGAGCCGATCAGCAGCGACGCGGCAATGCCCGTATTGACGTCGCCGATCTTCCAATGTCCGATGAGCGACGGCACCAAGACGACGACTGCGAAGGCCAAGTCCGTCCCGACGAGGCGACGCAGGGCAACGCTCGGCGCGGCGACGAGCAACAGCGGAAGCGTCAACGAGCCCGCGCCGATGGACGTAATGCTGACGCAGACGCCCACGAAGAATCCGGTGACGGCGAGTTGCAAGGTCGGAACGTGGTTCGTACGCGCAGCGGTGTCGGCCGAGAGCCTGCGATTGAGGATAATGCCGGCCGCCGAGAGCAGCAGCGCGATCGCAACGGCGACCTTCAAAATCCCATTGAGCTGATTGATATCCAAGTGCTTGTGCATGTAGGCGCTGATCGTCACGCCGATGATGGCGCCCGGTAATCCCCCGATGGACAGCCGCCACAAAACAGAAAACTGCACGGTTCGTTTATGAAGGTGCGTGCCCATCGCAACGATCTTGGTACCGAGGGCAAAGAGCAGATCCGAACCGATCGCGGTGTTGCTCCCGACTCCCAGAAAGATCAGTAACGGCGTGGTAATGGCGCCGGCGCCGACGCCGCTATACGCCATGCACGTCCCCACGATAAATCCGACGAGCGTGTAACTCCAGTTGATATTCATGGCGTGGTCATGGCCTCAAATCTTTGGTCAATGGGAGCCTCAGCATAGCGGTAATGCGGATTATATGTGAACCTAGGTCAACATTCTAGGCGCGACGGTTATCCCCCTGGCGATGGGGCGCTAATGTCGCTAGAGGTTAGTTACGGTCTGTATCGCGGATTATATCCGCTTCGGCCGCCGCTTTTCCTACCGGCTGCAGCGTCGCGCTTGCAGCGCCGCGATGAATTTCAGCGAAGATTTCAAAACGGTGCACCGGCACATGGCGGGGCGCCTCGATGCCTAACTTCACTTGATCGCGGTCGAGACCAACGACGAGAATGCGAATGTCGTCGCCGATCATGATAGATTGATTTGCCTTGCGGCTAAGCACGAGCATGGAAGGCCCTCCTTGGCTGGCCATGGAGCTAGAAGCTCCCCTCCTTCGGGTGCGACGGTTCGGTCGCCTTCGCTTATGCCGACGCGGGTTCGCGCGAAGCCTCGATGAGGATTGCCGCGACCTCCGGCCGTGAAAACTCGGGCGGCGGCAGCTGTCCGGCTCGGAGCATCTCCCGCACTTTCGTGCCACTCAAGGAAACGTGGTGCTCGGCATCGTGGCTGCAGGTCTTCTGGGAGCCCATCTGCTGACAACGGCGACAATAGAAGCTGTTTTCGAATTTGAGCGGCACGATCCCCAATTCGGCAGGATCGAACTCCGCGAAGATCTTCTGCGCGTCGTACGTGCCGTAGTAGCTCCCGACGCCGGCGTGGTCGCGTCCGACGATGAAATGCGTGCATCCATAGTTCTTGCGAATCATGGCGTGAAAAATTGCTTCGCGCGGGCCGGCATATCGCATTGCCGCTGGTAGCGTGCTCAGCAGCACTCGATCCGAGGGATAGTAGTTTTCCAGCAACGTTCGATAGCAACGCATGCGCACGTCGGCGGGGATATCGTCGCCCTTTGTCTCGCCGACGAGCGGATGGAGGAGCAATCCGTCCACGATTTCGAGCGCGCACTTCTGAATGTATTCGTGAGCGCGATGCACCGGATTTCGAGTTTGGAAACCGACGATCGTGTTCCAACCGCGGCGCTCGAACTCGGCGCGCGTCTCAAGCGGCGAAAGACTCTCGCTGTTGCGTTCGCGCCCAAGCACGCGCACCGGTCCGCCGACCAGCACGTCTTTACGCTCGTAGAGCGCGGCGACGCCGGGATGCTTCTCATCCTCCGTGCGATAAACGTTGTTCGCCTCGCGTCGCTTGTCGTACTCGAAAACATCCTCGACGTCGATGAGCCCGCGAAGGTCTCCCTCGCTATCGTAAAGTGCGGCGCGCGTGCCAATGCTCGGAGCTTGCTCGCGGTCAACCGCCAGTACGACTGGGATGCTCCATGGCAAACCGTTGGCTAAACGCATGGACGTCACGACCGGCTCGTAGTCCTTGCGAGTCATGAACCCGGTAAGCGGGCTGCAGGCGCCGATGGCGATGAGAGCAAGATCGTTGAGCTCCCGACCCGTGAGCGTCAGACCGCGAAGTCCTTTGCTCGCCTCGCGCAACTCCAGTTCGGCTTGCGCAGAGTCGGCCAATCGATTGACGAGCTCGCCGCCGTGAGGAGCGATCATCGTACTCCCTCGGCGGAGCTCGTCCGCACCGTCGCCGAAGCGTCGGTCGGCAAATAACCGCGTCGCTTGAGCTCGGTCAGAATTTTTCCGACGCTTTCTTCAATCGACTCCGTCTCGCTATCCACGGTCACGTCCGGATTTTCGGGAGCTTCGTAAGGATCCGAGACCCCCGTAAAGTGCTGCAGCTCGCCGGCGATCGCTTTCTTATAAAGTCCTTTGACGTCGCGGCGTACGAGTTCGTCCAACGAGCAGCGCACGAATACTTCGACGAACTGTGCTTTTCCGATTCGCTTTCGCGCCTCGCCTCGCGCTTGAGCGTACGGTGAGATCGCTGCGGTAATCACGGCGGCGCCGTGTTTGACCAAGAGCGAAGCGACGAAGGAGATGCGTCCGATATTGATATCGCGATCTTCGCGGCTGAATCCCAGACCTTTGGAGAGGTGCGTACGGACTTCGTCGCCGTCGAGCACTTCGACGCTGCAACCGCGCGCGGCCAGCTCGGGTGCGAGGCGCTCGGCAATCGTGCTTTTACCCGCGCCGGAGAGACCGGTGAGCCACACGGTGAATCCCTGCTTCAACTGAAGTTCCTTTCTGGAGGTGACGTACCGGGGGCCTTATTGTGGGTCTCCGGCCCCGAGACCTTGGGCGGGTCGTCACGTCGCGCGGCGATTGCTACTTTTATCACACGCTTGATGTTCCAAGATGCGAGAACTGAGCGGCGTGCAGCCGTGCGTACGCGCCTCCCCTTGCTAAGAGCTCGTCGTGCGTGCCGATTTCGATCACGCGTCCGGCTTCGATGAAGAGTACCTTGTGCGCGCGCCGCACCGTCGAAAGCCGGTGGGCAATGATGAGCGTCGTGCGACCAGGCAAAAGGCGATCGAGAGCCTCCTCGATCATCGCCTCGGAGTGGCTGTCGAGCGCGCTGGTGGCTTCGTCGAGAATCAAGATTCGCGGATCGCGTAAAACCGCGCGCGCAATTGCTATGCGCTGACGTTCCCCTCCGGAAAGCCGCACGCCCCGTTCTCCGACTTGCGTGGCGTACCCGTCGGGGAAGGACTGCACGTACTCGTCGACGTTCGCATCGCGCGCCGCCGCGCGCACCTCGTCGTCGCTGGCATCGATTCGTCCGTAGCGAATGTTGTTCAGGATCGAGCCGCGAAAAAGCTGAACGTCCTGCGGAACGATCGCTATTGCCGAGCGGAGGTCGGAAAGGCGAAGTGTCGCAATGTCGATCCCGTCGAGCAAGACGCGCCCTTCCTGGGGCGCATAGAAGCGCGGCACCAGATTGACAAGCGTCGTTTTTCCAGCGCCCGACGGGCCGACTAACGCCACAACTTCGCCTGCCTCGATCGTCGCGTTGACGTCGTGCAGTGCGGGGCGTTCGGCCGCTTTATAGCGGAAGGTCACGCCGGCATACTCGATGCGGCCACGCACCGAGGAGAGCGCAACCGCACCGGGCGGGTTGCGCACCTCAACCGGAAGATCGAGCAGTTCGAAGACGCGGCCGGCGCCCACGATCGCCTTGCTGATATCGCCGAAGAATGCCGCAACGCGATTCATCGGGTTCATCAAGTTGACGAGGAGTCCCCAATACATAAAGACTTTGCCGGTATCGAGGCGACCGACCAGCACTTCGCGCACCGAGAGCCACATTATTCCGACGACGGCGGCGACCATAATGGTCGAAACGACCAACGGCTGAGTCTGGATGAACTGCGTGAGCTTCATGTACGCGCCGAAAAAGTCTTCGTTTCGGGAACGAAATCGCGCTACTTCATACGATTCGCTTCCGAACGATTTCACGACGCGATGTCCCCCAAGGATCTCGGAGAGGTTGGCCGTGAGATCGGCAATTCGTTGCTGTGCGCGATGTGTGCTCGCGGAGATGAGACGCTGAAAGTTTGAAACGGCGAGCGAGATGATCGGCGCAAGGAGTACGAGCGAGATCGTCAGGAGCCAATCGAGATACACCATGGTCGCAAAGGACGATATGAAGGTCGCGAGTGCGACGACGAGCTGCGGCACGGAAACGCTGACGGCGTCGATCATGATTTGCAAGTCGGTCGAAAAGCGCGCTATCAATTCGCCGGGACGCCACTTGTCGAATTCACCGAGCGGCAAATTGAGCAGGCGGTCGAAAAGCCGCACTCGCAAGCGCGCCACCAAGTTTTGCCCGCTCCAAGCCGTCAGGTACGTTTGGCCGTAGATGGCGGCGTTGGCCAGGACTAGGGCGACCGACGTGATTCCCAACGCCAGGTAGAGCGCTCGCAAATCCGCCACGTGTCCGGGGGGCGGCACGAGAACTTGGTTGATGATGATACGAAAGGCGAGTGGGGGGACGATCGACAGGATGCCCGCCAAAACGCCCATGGCCATGGCGGTCGATAGGCGAGGATAATATGGGCGCGCCTCGCGCGCCAAGCGAATGAGAATCGAGCGGCGGCTCATCGGCGGCACGGTCTTGCCGCCGCCGCGCGATGAAACCTCCCCGAGCGCGTTCCGGTACGTGATGGTGACAAGAACCGGAAGAGGAGTGCGCTGAAGTTCATGGACTGCTACTTTCACTCGAACGTCCCGTCGGTCGCGCGGTGCACCGATTGCGGAAAGTCGATCTGTGCGACCTGCCGCGACGAACGCGGCAGCTGTCCGAGTTGTCGACTCGCCGCGAAAGTCGAAGCGGCCACGGCGACGCGCCAACAAATCGCCGGTTCGGTGCCGCCCCGCCCTGCGCCGGCGAGCGTTCGCGGCCCGGCATCGGTCACGGTGGCCGACGATCCCGTCGAATCGCGCGCTTTGGTTGCGCTCGGTTATCCGCTATGGCCGCTCGCGCTGCTTTCGCTCCTCGATCGAAAGCAGTCGCGTCATCTGCGCCGGCAGGCGTTTCAGGCGCTGGGTTTCAACCTCGGATTCTTCGGCTTCTGGGGTTTACTCTCGCTCATCGCGCAGGTGCCGTTCCTCGGCTTCTCGGCCTGGGTACTCGTGCCGCTGCTCGCGCCGCTCTTTCTGGTCGCCAGCGTTTACTACGGCATCAAGACATGGAATGGCGACGACGTCCGTATACCGGTGGTTACCAGTTGGCTCGACGAACGCTTTCCCAAGGGTGCCGCCGACTAGCGCACACCGGCAAAGTCGCGATAACGCGTTAAGAACGCCCGCGCCGCAACGGCATGATCGACCACGGGCCGTGGATACGGACGGCCCGCGTCGAGCGCGAGGGTGAGTTGCGGCGAATCGGCTTGCCGTTCGTACGAAGCATCGATCGGAACGTCACGCAGTTCCGGAATCCACCGGCGCACGTAACGACCGGCCGGGTCGTAGCGACGCCGTTGTTTTTCAGGATTGTATATGCGCGGATACTGTGCCATATCGGCACCGACGCCCGCGATCCACTGCCAATTTCCGGTCGCGAGGGCCGGATCGTCCTCGATCAGCCAGCGATCCCATTCGTCGCGGCCGATGCGCCAATCGACTCCGAGGTCGAAGCAGAGCCATGAAGCAGCAACCGCGCGCACGTGCGGATGCATCCAGCCCACCGCATGCAACTGCGCAATTCCAGCATCGACCAGCGGATAGCCCGTCCTGCCGGCAAGCCATGCTTCAAGCACACGATGCGACCGCGCCCAGCTGAAGGCGCTCATCTTCTCTTGCAACGGTTCGTCCGCGACGCGCGGGTGAAACCACGCCAGCTGCAAGAAAAAGTCGCGATGCGCCAGCGCACGCAAAAAGAGGCGCAGCGAGACTCGTTCCTCGCTTAGTGCGAATGGATTGCCGATACGCTCGCGCACCGCGCGCACGATGGTCCGCACGGAAATCGTCCCATATGAAAGGTGAGCGCAAAGATGAGACGTGCGATCCTCGGCCGGCACCGTCGCGGCAATCGCGTACTGGGCGGCGTCTTCGCGCAGGAATCGTTCGAAGCAGCGCCGCGCGGCAGCGGAGCCGCCCTCCACGCTCTGCGACAGAGCGTCGAACTCTTCAGGCACGGGCAGCGGCTCGCTCTCCACGTCAGGCACGGCAAAACGCAGCAAGAGCGGTTGCTCGTGTGAGGCAATCGGCAGCTCGGACCACGCTTCGAAGTAGGGTGCAAACGCTCGATACCCAAGACCGGCGCCGCTGCGCGCCGCCGCGGTCTCCTCCGGAGCGACCGCCGCCGCATCGTGCACGATCGAGGCTTCCAGACCGGCCTCTTCCAAGCGCGCTTGCAGCTTTTGATCCCGCTCCATCGCGGCGGCGTCGTAGGCGGCGCTCCAAACAACTCCAGCCGCATCGACCTCACGTGCAAGTCGCCTCGCTGCCGGCCACGAGGCTCCTCGGCGTACGATCAGCGCGCTTCCACGTTCGCGTAGTTCTCTATCGAGCGCCGCGACGCACGCACAAAAAAACGCCGCTCGTCGCGGTGAGATTTTGAGACGAGCGTGCAGAGCATCGTCGATCACCAAGAGCGGCAGAATCGGACCGCGCGCCGCCGCTGCCGCTAAACCGGCGTGATCGTCGAGGCGCAGGTCTTTGGTAAAACGATAGATGAAAGGCCGTGCGCTCATTGCGGGCCGATTCGGGCGCGCTCCGACGCGCGCCTATGCTTTTAGTCAGAGAACGGCGCGGTCTCTATCGTTGCTGCGGGCGCCGCGGGTAACGTCCGCGCATTGCCGCCTGACAGGCGGATTGGTCGAGCGCGCGCAGGCCGGAGCTTCTCGTAATCGTGCAGTGGAGGGGAATGCCTCGTTGGTCGACGCTGATATCGAACGCCGTCGAATACGTCGCCTCGCCGACGGAAAGCGATTCGGCACGGCCTTCTCGGGGCACCACACCTTGCGTGCCCAGCCCCGCGAGCGCCCGCACTTCTCGCGCGGAAATTGCGGGAGTCGTTGCAAGCGGAGGCGACGGCGGAGTCGTCGTGGCCGCGACGATCGCCAGCACGGTGGCGGTTACTGCTCCCGCCCAGAGCCAGCCCACGCTGGGCGTGCGCGGGCGCAGGATATTGGCGCGCAAATCGGGTTCCCAACGTTCTTGGTCGCGTGAAAGCGCCACGGAATTCATGATGCGCTCGATTTCGCGTTCGCCCCCGAAATCGCTCAGACAGCGAGGGCATCGCGCGACGTGCTTTCGATACGCGTCGCGCTCGCTGTCGCTTGCTTCGCCGAGCGCGATCGCGCCCGCGAGCGTCTCGAGCTTCGCGCAATCAGAGCGGCCCGTCATCATTCCACGTTCTCCTTCATCACGCTTCGCAGCACGCGCATCGCCCGGCAAACGCGTTGGCGCACGGCGTCCGCCGTAGTCCCCAAGATCGCGGCTGCTTCCGCCGACGAGTAACCGGCGTAACTCGTCAACAGCAGCGCTGAGGATTGCTCCGACGGCAAACGCCCGAGCGCCGCCTGAAGGTCGAGCGAGGCCGCGCTGCGCTCGTCCACGCGCCAGGTGCTTGCGTCGATCTCACGATCGAGCGGCAGAATCCGCAAGATTTTCTTGCGCCGCAGAAAGGAAATGCCGGCATTGGTGGCCGCGCGATAGAGCCAACCGGCATTGAGCTCGCGCGACGGATCGGCCGAAAGCATACGGTAGGCAGAGAGAAAAACTTCTTGCGTAAGATCTAAAGCGGCCTCCGCCTCCCCCACCATGCGGCGAAGATAACGGGCGAGTTTCGTCTGATATTCCAGCACGAGCGACTCGCAGCGCGCCTGCGCTATTGCATTAGGATCGACTTGACCGCAGGCCTCCACGTCTTTTTTCAACGGCTCGCTCGGTCGGCTTGTGACATTTCGGTTCGCGGGCCTTTGGAGGCCGCTAGCCGCCGATCTCCGAGAACGCCCGCATTCGCGAGCTGCTCTCGCCAAGCCGAAGGTGGTGGCGTTCGGGCTTGATCAGCATCGCCGAGCGCAAGAGATCGGCGATTTGCGCCGTTGTCGCACCTGCACGGAGCGGCGTTCTCAAATCGAGCGCGTGGTCGCCAAACAGACATAGGCGTAACCGCCCGTCGGCGGTCAAGCGCACGCGATTGCACGTCTCGCAGTAGTCATGCGAGAGCGGGCTGATCACGCCCACGGCGCCGGCGGCGCCGGGGAATGCAAAATAGCGCGCCGGACCGTTCCCCGAAGGCCCGCGAACCGGTAGGAGCCCTTCGCGAGCAGCGATTCGCTGGAGGATCTCGTCCGACGAAATATACGCCTGGCGCTGCAAGTCGAGGTTCTCATCAACCGGCATCAGCTCGATAAAGCGCACGAAGATCGGACGCTCGCGGGTGAGCTCGGCGAAATCGACGAGCTCGTCGTCGTTTCGGCCGCGCATAACGACGCAATTGATTTTCACCGGCGTCAGACCTGCGGCAATCGCCGCATCGATCGCGCGCAAGACGCAAGCGAGCCCGGGCCGGCGCGCGATCGCTTCAAATCGGTCCTCACGAAGCGTATCGAGCGAAAGATTGATCCGCCGCAGTCCGGCCGCGCTGAGCTCCGCGAGTTGTGCCTCTAAAAGAAGACCGTTGGTGGAGAGCGCGACGTCGTCAATGCCGGCGGTAGAACTAATCTGCGCGACGAGCCGGCTGAGGTTACGGCGCACGAGCGGCTCGCCTCCGGTGAGGCGAATCGAACGCACGCCCACCGAAGCGGCCGCGGCGACGATGCCGGCAATCTCTTCGTAAGTGAGGATCTCTTCTCGGCCCAGCCACGGCAGCCCACCCTCGGGCATACAATAAATGCAGCGCAGATTGCATTTGTCGGTGACTGAAATCCGGAGGTACGTGATCGGCCGGCTAAAGCCGTCGATGAGCGAAATGGCCGTCATGGGCTCGAAAAGAGGCTGTCGGAAAGCGGCGGGTTGATCTTGTAATCGCCGATCGTCGATGTAATGTCGGCCGTGTATCCGGGCTCCTCGACGTGACCCGTCTGCGACTCGACGACGAGGTTTTCGCCAATGCGCCCGTAGCGATCGGTCATCTCCGCGTAGCCGCCGTTCTCGTAGTTCCAACGCCGCCAGGTCACCGATGCGTCTTTGTCGTCAACGTTCGCATCGATTGACGCAACGTTACCTCGCTTACGCGGAACGAGTTTGAAACGCGCGGTTTTCCCATCGTCGGAGACCAAGGTGATCTCATAGAGATCGTGCCACTGTGACGGCGGCTCGATGTGCGCGTAGAGCTTGTCGAACTGCGCAGCAATTACCGGCACCCCGCTGCTGAACGAGACTTTGTTTTTGTCCGGTTCCTTGTAATAGTAGGTCCCGACGAGGTCGGCAGCGAGAAAAGGGAACGACCGCATCGCCACATGCGCCCGAAGCGTGGCTGTGAACGAATGCAGATTCGGATTGACTGCGGTCATGCGCGAGAGCAATGCTGCGGCCGTCGCGGCTGCGAGTAATGTCATGTCGCCGGCTCGAGCGCTGCGGCGATCTCGGCGCGCACGGCGCCGTCGTGTTCCACCGCGTACCGCCTTCGCAGGGCGGTAAAGGCCGGAGGGGAGCCAATTCTTCCAAGCGCCCAGGCGACGTGTCCTCGGACCATCGGGTTCGGATCGCGGTCGAGGCTCTCGCTGAGAGCACCGACCGTCGACCGATCGAGCGAATTGCCGAGCGCAACGGCGGCGTTGCGGCGAAGCACCGCCGCGCCGCGCCATCCCATCGCCGTTTTGCGATAGCGACGCTTAAATTCGGCACTCCGGAGCGTTAGCAACGCTACGAGCGACGGACGCGCGGTACGGCTGTCGAGCGGCGCCCACGACTCCCCCGCACTCTGCGGCGAGGCGGCGGTCGGGGGGCAGACCTGCTGGCAGATGTCGCATCCCCATACCCAATCGCCGACGAGCGGACGCAATGCCACCGGAATGCCGTCGACGCGCTGCGTGAGATCGGAGATGCAGCGCGCGGCATCGATCGTATAGTCGCCGCGCAGCGCGCCAGTCGGACACGCTTCGCTGCACCGCGCGCACGCACCGCAACTCTTTCGCAGCGGCGGGTCGGCGGGAAGGTCGAGCGTCGTCGCGATTTCGCCGAGAAAAACGAACGACCCCAATCCCGGCGTGATGAGATTGGTGTGCTTGCCAATCCATCCTAGCCCCGCACGCGCCGCAAAGGCCCGCTCGGCCAATGGCTTGGTGTCGCATGCGATCGCGGTCACTGGGGCACCGGCGGCGTCATCGATGACTGCGGCGGTCGAGCGGAGTAACTCGCCAAGGCGCCGATGGTAATCCGCCGACCAGGCATAGTTCGAAACGCGGCCGCGGAGCGGAATTTGCGCGGGCGCGGGAGTCGCGTAGGGGACGGCGATGCAGAGAATGCTTCGCGCGTTCTCGAGCAAGGTCGCTGGATTGCTCGCGCGATTGGCGTACGCGCCGTCGTATCCCCACGTAACGAAGTCGCCGCGCGCAAAAGCCGCATCCATACGTTCTCGGCTCGGCTCATCGGGCGATGCGGAAGCAACGCGCACTGCGCCCGCACCCAGATCGAGTGCCGTCCGCACCGCACGTTCCTTGATGACCGGCATAGGGAGGGTCATAGCATTGCTAACGGTCCCGGCGCGGGCCGGGGATAGGCCGCGTCGATTTCGGCGACGTCCTGTGGATCGAGCTCGAGAGATCCCGCACGTGCGTTTTCTTCGACGTGTTCCATGCGCGCGGCTTTCGCAATCGCAAAAAGGTTCGGATCGCGAGTCAAAAATGCAAGCGCCACTTGCCGCACGCTTGCACCGTGCTTCGCAGCGACCCGTTGAAGCGTATCGAGCCCGCCGCTGCCGGCACGCAGGAAGCCTCCGCGCCCGAACGGGGTGTAGGCTACGATCGCAATTCGGGCTCGCCGCGCGGCCGGAATCAGCTCGTGCTCGATGCCGCGTTCGCAAAGATGATAGAGCACTTGATTACAAGCCAGAGGTGCGGCGCGCAGATGCTCCGCGGCCTCGAGCATTTCATGAGTATCGAAGTTGCTCACACCCACAAAGCGCGTTTTGCCCTGTTGCACGAGTGCGTCAAACGCCCGCATCGTTTCACCCAGCGGATGCGGACTGGGCCAATGTAAGAGATAGAGGTCGAGGTAGTCGCAGCCCAATCGCCGCAGGCTTCGCTCCGCTGCCGCAAGCGTGCCGTGGTAAGTCGCATTGCTCGGCAAGACCTTCGTCGCGATGAAGAGCCGCTCGCGCGCGATGCCGCGGATCGCCTCACCGACCAACTCCTCGACTCGTCCCGCTCCGTACATCTCTGCGGTATCGATATGGACCATTCCAAGCTCGATGCCGCGGCGAATCGCGCTCTGTGCTTGCTTGCGTCGCGCGCCGGCTTCCGGCATATTCCAAGTGCCTTGGCCGAGAACCGGCAAATCGGCGCCGGTCGTTCCGAAGGGTTTTGTCTTCATCGGCGATCAAAAAAAATCGAATTCTTCGTGTCGCGCGGCGTACGCTAGTAACCCGCCGCGCAAATGGACGAGGCGAGCAAAACCCGCATCTTGCAAGCGGGCAACGGCCCAGAGGGACTTCGCTCCTACGCGACAGGCAACGACGTAGCGCGTCGCGGTGTCGAGTTCGTGCATTCGCGATTCAAGCTCCGACGCTGGTATTTGAATCGCTCCGTCGATAGAGCCGAGCACTGCTTCGTGCGGTTCGCGCACGTCGAGCAGTTGCGCGTCGCGCAGCGCCCTCTCGAGTTCGTCGGCATCCATCTCGGCAACGTGTGATACGGCCGCTTCGTCATCGTAAAGCGCGGTCTCGATCGTTACCTCGGCCGATGGCCGGCTGCAGAGCGAGCAAGACGGATCGCGCTCGAAGCGCACCTCGCGAACTCGCGCTCCGGCGGCATCGATCAACATGAGTCGCCCAGTGAGCGTGTCGCCGAAACCGGCGAGAAGCTTGAGCGCCTCGTTCGCCTGCCATGCGCCGACGATTCCGGCGAGCGCCCCCAAGACGCCGCCCTCGGAGCAGGTCGGCCGGCTCGCGACCGGCGGCGGCTCGGGATAGAGGCAACGATAGCAGGGACCGGCCGGCGCGCGAAAGACGCTGACCTGACCATCGAAGCGAAAGATCGACCCGTAAACGTCCGCCCGACGCTCGGCGAAGCACGCGTCGTTGATAAGATAGCGCGTGGGGAAACGGTCGGTACAGTCCAGGACAACATCGTAAAGGCGCACGAGCTCTCGCGCATTGCTCGCATCCAAGCGCAGCGGATACGCGTCGATGGCAACGAGCGAATTAAGCGCCTCCAGCCGCCGCGCGGCAACGAGCGCTTTCTTCTTGCCCACATCGGCCTCTCCGAAGATCGTCTGGCGCTGCAGGTTTGTCTCATCGACGACGTCGTCGTCAACGACGCCGATGCGTCCCACGCCGGCAGCCGCAAGATATTGCAACGCGGGTGATCCCAAACCGCCCGCGCCGACGACGAGCACGCGGGAGGCGGCAAGACGCTCCTGGCCCGCCAGGCCGATTTCAGGAATTAAGAGGTGCCGGCTGTAGCGCCGGCGTTCGCGGGCGTTCACGCGGTTTCCATTGCCATCGGCGCGTGGCGCCCGTTGAGCCATTCAAGAACCGTCGCGCGCGAATGCTCGGCGGCGTACGTGTGATCGCTCTCGATCGTTGCGAAGGACTTTGGATCGGGGGCGCGATCGTACAGCTCTTGCACGCTCGTAGGACTAACCATCGCGTCGCGATTCGCGGCAACGTAGAGTGCCGGGCGTCCTTCGAGGTGCTTTAACAGTTCCTCGTAGCGGCGATCGACGTCTTTAACCAGTTCCGGTAAGGTCACCCCCACCACGTACGATGACCGGAAGTCGGCAACGCCAACTCTTTGCAAGGTCGCCAACGAGCTCGGTCTTCCATAACCGGTAGCAATAGCAATCGTTCCGGCCACGTCGGGATCGAGGGCGGCGGTAAAGATCGCCGTCATTCCGCCCATACTGTGGCCCATCGTATAGGCAAGCGCGTCGCCGCGCTCGCGTGCGAAACGCACCACGGCCGTCATCGCATCCGTGCAGTCGTCGACGCCGCGCAACTCGCCGCCGCTGGCACCAAGCTTGTGACCCGGAAAATCGAAATTGTACATGCCAAAGCCGTGGCTGGCCAAAAAAGAGCAAAGGAAATCCAGATTCTGTTTGCTCGACGAATAACCGTGGCCGGCGACGATGCAAACGCCGCGCGGACGTCGCGGTTTATACCAGAGCACCGCTACTGGATTAAATTGTGCTTCGACGCGAAAGAGTTCGACGTTAGCCACTGCAGCAACGATTTCTAAGCACGAGTCGGCCTCCACTCCGAATCTCCCTCGAGGTAATGCTCCTTTTTCCAGATCGGGGCGCGGCGCTTGAGCTCGTCGATTGCGTAGCGACAGGCATCGAAGGCGGCGGCGCGGTGCGGCGCGGCGGCAAGAACGGCAACCGATACATCGCCGACCCGGATTTCGCCGATTCGATGGACGATTGCAAGACGTACGTCACCGAAACGATGGCGCGCTTCGGCGCCGATCGCCTCGAACTCACGCAGGGCCATCCCCTCGAAGGCTTCGTACCACAGCGCGCGAACCGCGCGGCCGCCCTCGCCATCGCCACGTACGACGCCAAGGAACGTTGTAACGCCGCCGTCAGAACCGCCGATTACGGCCTCGAGCGCACGCGGGTCGATCGGCTCGCCAACGATCCGAAACATCGCTAGCCTCCGCCGACCGGTGGCAGCAACGCGAGCTCGTCGCCGTCGCGCAACGCCTCGTCGAACGAAACCATTCGGCCGTTGCGCGCGACCCTCGTCGAAGCGCGTTCGCTTTCGAGTCGCTCGTGCTCGTGGCAGAGAAGCTGCCACGCATCGCTAGCGCGGGCACCGACCGGCAACTCGAGGCATCGTTCGCCGCTGCCGAGAATTTCGCGCAGACGCGCGAAAGCCAGAACGTGGATTCGCATGATGCAGACTCTTTCGACGGGTAGAGCGCACGTTCGTACCGAAGTAAGCTTCGTAGATTTATTCATGAGACGAGCGCTGACGATCTTCATCGTCGTGGCCGCGAGCACCGTTCCGAAGGCATACGGCGCCACGTCGTGTACGCAGGAGATACTCAGCATCCAGGCCACCTCCGTGACGATCGGCTACTGCGTCAGTGGTCCGGCCCGCGGCAATGGCGCTCAAGAGATCATCGTTCCCGTAACCGAAACCTATTCCGCGCCGGGGGGGATGCTGCGCCGCTCGACCGAGCTCCATTTCATCGACGGGGAGCCGGTTTCGCGCATTCTCGAGAACTTGGATTTGGCCAAGGTCGGATTGCGCGGAACCCTTCACCTGACCCTCGCCTACTCCGGAGGGCTCGTACGGGTCGAAGGCGCCCTCCTGACGCCCGGAGCGATCACCATCAAGTGACTCATGGCGCGGCGTGTGCAACCGCGGCCGCAACTTGGGTACTCTAGGAGAGCGTATGCGGCGGCGCTACATAGCCTTCAACAGTTCCAAGGTTCCCGACGGCTGTCGATAGAGAGGCCTTTTCTTCGCTATGCCTTGTACGGCAACGATCCCGAATCTCACGGCTCGCGAGCAAGCGCATCACTTATACGAAGCAATACCTCCGGGGCTCTTCCGCGTCGAAGATGAAAAGGAACGCATAGCCTGGCGCGTCAGCCCCGAGCCGTTCGCACTCTCAGCAGAACAAGCCGAAGCCATTGAAAAACTTGGAACCGACCTCCTCGCCTTCTATCGCGCGCTGAACAATCTTTATAATCGTAGCGCGCGCGGCACCGCGCCGGCGTTCATCGCCGAATATCTCGATCGCGGGAAGCCCGAGCAAATCGTCAAGCTGTCACGCCAGAATCGCTTCAAGCAAGACGTGCCGGGGGTTATTCGGCCAGACCTGATTCTCACCGCGGACGGGTTCGTGGCGACCGAGCTCGACAGCGTTCCCGGTGGAATGGGCTTTGTGGGCGCGATGAGCGAGGCGTATTGCCAACTCGGAATGGAGAGCTTCGGGGGTGCCGACGGCATACCGATCGGTTTTGCCGCACTGATGCGCCACATCACCGGCATCGAGTATCCAACCGTCGCAATCGTCGTTTCCGACGAGTCCGCCGATTATCGCAACGAAATGTCGTGGCTTGCCGATGCAATCCGCCGCTTGGGGCTCGCCGACGCATGGTTGCGACGCCCCGAGGAGGTCACGTTCACCGAGGATGGGCTCTTTATCCGTCACGATGACGGCCGCGAGTCTCGCCTCGATGCACTCTATCGCAACTTCGAACTCTTCGATCTCTTCAACGTTCCCAAGCAAGAACTGATGCTGTATGCGGCGCGCCGCAATCGCGTGCGCATGACTCCGGCGCCGAAGGCGTCGCTCGAAGAGAAACTCGCCTTTGCGTTGCTGCATCACCACGCGCTCGCGTCCCTCTGGAGCGCGGAGCTTGGTAAGGAGCGATTCGAGCGCCTTGCACGTTTCTTTCCGAAAACGTGGGTCATCGATCCTCGACCGCTGCCGCCGCACGGAACGATCGCCGGTCTCGAAGCCGGCGGTGCGCCGATTTCCGATTTCCGGCAACTCATCGCGTTGCCCAAGAGCGAGCGCTCTTACGTCGTCAAGCCATCGGGCTTCTCGGAGCTCGCCTGGGGTTCGCGCGGCGTCAAAATCGGCGACGATCTCACCCGCGACGAGTGGGCCGCGGCGATCGACACGGCGCTCGCCTCGTTCGATCGCACGCCCTGGATTCTCCAGCGATTCCATAAGGGCAAACTCGTGAAGCAACGCTACTACGATCGCGACCGCGACGAAATTCGCGAATACGAAGGTCGCGTACGCCTCTGTCCCTACTATTTCGTCACAGGGGAGGAGAGCGTTGTGCTCGGAGGGGTGCTGGCTACCATAGCACCGGCGGATAAACGCTTGATCCACGGCATGAGCGATGCCGTGATGACCTCGTCGATTCGCGTTGCGTAGGCGTTAGAAGACGGTACGCCATTTATCTCGTTCTCTGCCGTCACGGTGCGACCGAACCAAACCTCACAAAACGCTTCCTTTCGAATTCAAACCCGTCGCTCGGCGCCCACGGCCGGCTGCAATGCGAGCGCGTCGCCGATGCCCTGCAGCGGTTCGAGCTGCGGCAATGCATCGTCAGTCCGTTGCATCGTTGTCTGGAGACGCGTGCGCTCGTGGCGCCTGCCTTACCCTTCGCGATCGAGCCGGCGCTGCGCGAAGTCGACTTCGGTTCGTGGGAGGGCCGAACGCTGCAATGGGCCGAGGAACATGCGCCCGAACTTCTTGCCGAACGGCGGCGCGATCCGGTCGGGTTTCGGCCGCCGGGCGGCGAGAGTATCGAAGACGCCGCACAGCGCCTGCGACCTATTGCCGACAGTCTACGCCACGCAGACGGTATGCTGGTGATCGGTCACCGCTTGTCGCTGGGAATACTCGAACGCCTCCTGCGGGATCTTCCGCTCGGCTCGCGGCAGGTCAGCCAACTCGAGCCCGGGGAGTTTAGGGTCGTTCGCGCGTAAGCGTCGCGTTCTGCGATGGAACGACGACTTCGTCGGGAACGAAGGTCGCAGGGTCGTACCATATCGTCACAGGCATCGGACGTTCGACCGAAATCACTAGGTCTTGCGGCGGTACGCCGGGCGGACGCGGCGTCGTGATCGCGCCGCCGACAGCCAATACCGCTGATTGCGCGGTAGCCGGCGTGATCCAGGTCAATGAGTTTTCTTTCCACGCCGCCAGCTGCGCCGGCAATGCGAAGAGTCCCGCGAGCAGTCCCGGCTCGATCACGACGAAATGATGTGTGCCGGCCGCAAGCGTCACGTGTTGCGGTTGCGGAGCGAACGCTCCCACCACATTGGCGTCTTGCGACGTGAGCGTCACGCTCACACTCGGATTCTGCATTGACATATGATAGCTGCCGATGTACTTTGCCGGAGCCAGATCCGGCCCCAGCATCAGTGAGGCTACAGCCGAGACTTGCATGCCGACGAACGAAGCCGATGAGTTTTCATCGACTTCGGTGCCCGCGCTCGCCGATTTGACGCTGACGGTCCATTCACCGATTCGCTGAGCGGCTAACGACGCAGCGTAGCGATAGGTTGCCGGTAAGGGAAACGGCGTCGTTCCAACGACGGCGCCAAGCAGAATTGCCGGTAACATCCCTTCTACACCATCGCCGTCTTTGTAGACATCAAGGAAATGACTTCCAACAGCCGATCGATCTCATCCGCCGTGTTATACCCGTGCGGCGACACGCGTATGCCACTCGGGCGGCAGGTCGTTACGATGCCGTTCCGTTCCAAGTGTTTTCCAAGCTCGAGGCTGTCGCAGCCCGGAAGTGCGAACGTGACGATGCCCGACGAGACTTCCGACGCGCGAATCGTGGCAATCTCTGCCCCGAGCCGCCGGAGGCCGTCACAAAGGCGATCGGTCAAAGCGAGCACGTGAGCGGCGATGGCGGCTTGGCCGCTTCCCTCGAGCAGTTCGATGGCACCGACGAGCGAGAGCGTTCCGATGACGTTCGGCGTTCCCGATTCGAATCGCAGCGCATCGCCGGAGAAGGACTGCCGATAATTGTGGAAATCCCACATGTCTTGCACCGAACGCCACCCAGGCATCGCAAGCTGCAGCCGTTCCGCAAAGCGCCGATGCAAATATAATACGGCCACCCCGTGCAATCCCAAGAGCCACTTTGACGCCCCCGCGAAGACCGCATCCGCGTCGACGTCTCGAACATCCATTGGGAACGCGCCCAGACCTTGAATGGCGTCGACGCAAAATTGCGCGCCGGCGGCGTGCGCGACGCTTGCAAGGCGTTTGAGATCGTGTCGATACCCGTCGGCATATGAAATCCACGAAACGGTGACCAAGCGTGTTCGCGCCGAAATCTCGCGCCGCAACAGGTCGGGCGTGAGGCGTTCGCGCGACGTTTCGAGCAGCCGCACGTCGACACCGCGCCGGCGCAGCGCAATCCAGGGAATCGAATTTGCCGGAAACTCGTTATCGCAGAGAAGCACTTCGTCGCCCGCAGACCATTCCAGGCCCGCGGCAATCGTAGCCGCGGCCGCGCTGGTATTGGAGAGAATCGCGATGTCGCTTCCGCTAGCGCCGATAAAGCGCCCGATCCGTTCTCGATATTCGGGCATGCGGGCATCGTACGGGTAGGTTCCCAACACGCCGGCTTCCGCGTGCTCCCGCACGAACGATTCGATCGCGCTAACGCTCGAAAGCGGTAGAACTCCGGCGGCGGCGTGATTGAGGTACGCGTAACGCCGCGTTACCGCGAACTCGCTGCGTGGGAGCGGCGTGCTCACTCGGCGCCGATCATGTCCTTCGTATGCCAGGCAATGTTGCCGGCACGGTCGCCGACCCGTTCGAGGGAGGCCAGCACGAAAAGGTAACGCGTGCCGGGACGAATGATCTCCGGATCGCCGCGCATCTCCTCCTGTAAAAGTTTGATACTGCGCTTGTAGAGTTTGTCGACTTCGTCGTCGCGGTCGATGACCTGACTCGCCAATCGCGCGTCGCGTTCGGTGTAGGCGCGCATTGCATCGACCAGCAATGCATGCGCCACACCGGCGATGCGATCGATCTCGACGCGCTGCGGGCGCATCGGCTGGTCGGAGAGCTTGATGGCATTCTTCGAGATGTCGACGGCATAGTCGCCGACGCGCTCCAGATCCGTGGCGATTTCGAGCATTGCCGCAATCTCTCGCAGCTCGCCGGCAACCGGCTGCTGGCGCCAGATCAGTTCGATGCAGTGGGCTTCGACGCGGCGCCGCAGATCGTCGACAACGTCATCGCCGGCAACGACGCGCGCGCCTGCCGAAGCATCGCGGCTATTCAGTGCATCCACCGCCACGCGAATCGCGTCGCCGACGAGTGCTCCGAGGCGCACGACGTCGAGCCGCGTTGCCTCCAAAGCCTCGTGATACGCCGTCCGAACTGCCACCGTCACCTCCCCGCGAAAATCGCTCCCAGTATAAGCCAAAGGGCACTTCCCTGCAACGGAACGAAGGAACCTGCAGCCTTTATCAAATCATAAGGTTCACAATGCCATTTGAAGATATTCTCGTCGCGATCGACGATCCAATCGGTATCATCACGTTCAACCGTCCCAACGTCCTCAACGCGCTGCGCACGAAGCTGCTAAGAGAAGTCTCTGCGGCGCTGGCCGAGCTGGAGCACGACGAACGCGTGCGCGCCGTCGTCATCACGGGATCCGGTGAAAAAGCATTTGCTGCCGGTGCCGACATCGGCGAGCTTAACGAGCTTGCATCGGCGCATCACGGCGCCGCGCAATCGCGCAGCGGTCAGGCCCTCACCCGGCAGATCGAGCGCATGAGCAAGCCCGTGATCATGGCCGTCAATGGCTTTGCGCTCGGCGGAGGCTGCGAGCTCGCGATGGCCGGAGACGTGATCGTCGCCGGCGAGAACGCAAAGTTCGGCCAACCCGAAGTGAACCTCGGACTGATTCCCGGATACGGCGGCACGGCGCGGCTGACGCGACGGGTCGGTAAAGGAATGGCAATGTATTTGTGTTTGACGGGCGAGATCATCGGCGCCCAGGAAGCACTGCGCATTGGTCTGGTTCAACGCGTCGTGCCCGCGGCGGACGTCGTGAACGAGGCGACCCGCATCGCGAACGTTATCGCCTCGAAGGCACCCCTCGCCATCGCGGCATGCAAACGTGTCATCAACAACGCAGGCCATCTCTCAATAGATGACGCGCTCGAGGTCGAGGCATTGGAGTTTGGGACGCTCGTCGACACCGACGATATCAAAGAAGGCACCGGCGCGTTTCTCGAAAAGCGCAAGCCGAAGTGGCAAGGAAAGTGACGCGCTTTTAGAGATGGTTCTTCGCGTTGGTCATCGCTAAGCCAATCGCGGGATTGAGGCCCTCCCATTTCGCGCGAACGTCGCCTTCGCGGTCGATGACGACGATTGTCGGGAAGCCCTGCACGCCGAATAAAGCCGGTGCGCTGCTCTTCGAATCGAGAACGATGCCGCGCAACCCATAACGCCGCGCGAAATCGGCAGCGACGGTGCGCGGCTCACCGACGTCGACGGGCACGACGAGGGCACCGGGATTTTTGCGCGCCCAGCGTTCGACCAATGGTAGTTCGATCTTGCACGGTTCGCACCAGCTCGCGTAAAAGTCGAGAAAGACGACGCGACCACGTTCGCTAGCGAGTCGGAACGCAGCGCCGTCGAGACGTTCGTAAACGGCGTGGGGCGCCGGATGCGCACCCGGCGCGCTCAGAGAGCGCGGCGCGATGAAGATTTTCCACAGCGCGAAGCCGATCGCGCAGAGCGCGATCGCATCGAAGACTCTATTCCAACGCGAAGAGTGCCGCGATGCCTTGGCCTCCGCCGATGCAAGCCGAGGCGATCCCGTAACCTCCGCCGCGCGCACGCAGCTCGTGAAGCGTCGTCAACGCGAGCCTAGCTCCCGACGCACCGAGCGGATGGCCGAGCGCGATCGCACCGCCGTGTGGATTGAGTTTCTCGCCGCTCTCGCCTAACTCGCGCAGACACGCGAGAACTTGCGGGGCGAACGCTTCGTTGATCTCCATCACCGCCAAATCGCGCATCGCGACGCCACCGCGTTCGAGCGCCTTGGGAATCGAAAAGGCCGGCCCTATTCCCATGATCGATGGGTCAACGCCGACGACGCTGCCCGAAACGATGCGTCCCATCGAGGTCAGACCGTCGGCCTTGGCTTGGCGCGCCGTCGTCAGCACGATTGCCGCGGCGCCGTCGGTGATGCCGCTGGCATTGCCCGGCGTCACGACGCCATCTTTCGCGAAACGAGCCGAGAGTTTTGCCAGCTTCTCCATCGTCAATCCTTGGCGCGGCCCTTCATCCTTTTCGACGCGCACGGTCGTGCCTTTCGGCCCCGGCACCTCGACGGCAGCGATCTCCTCAGCGAAGAATCCGTTCTCTTGGCTCGCCAGTGCGCGCTCTTGGCTCGTCAGCGCAAACTCGTCGCACTCCGCGCGCGAGACTCCATACTTCTTGGCGAGGTTCTCCGCGGTGATTGCCATCGGCGTGTTACCGTACGAATCGGTCAACGCAGTCCACAGGGAATCTTCGAATGCGACGTTCTGCCCGAGATGAAAGCCTTTGCGCGCGCCGCGAACGACGTGCGGCGCTTGGCTCATGTTTTCGGTTCCACCCGCCAGCGCGTAGCTGGCCGTTCCCAGCGCCAGCGATTGTGCGGCCGAAAGGATTGCCTGAAGTCCCGATCCGCAAAGGCGGTTGACGATAAGGGCCGGGACGCCGACGGGAACGCCGGCGCGCAAACCGACGTGACGCGCCAGATAAATAGCGTCGGCGCTCGTCTGAATGACGTTGCCGAAGACGATTTCGTCAATTTTCTCGGGAGGGACTCCGCTGCGCGCAATGGCCGCTTCGGCGGCAACGACGGCGAGATCGGTGGCCGTCAGCTCCGAGAGCGCACCGCCAAGGTTCCCGAAGGGGGTTCGCGCTCCGGCGATGACGACGACATCGTTATCCTTGATCGAGCCATTCATATCGTGCCGAGTATTCCGCGCGCGCACACGCGCTTCCGGCAGGCGCGGAAAAGCGGCTTCACTAAGGTGATGAAGGTATGCCGATCAATCGATCAGCGGCCGTGACGCTCGACGCCCGGTCGCTTGCGCCCGCAACCAAGACCGAGCAGATCATCGACGCCTTCGACAAGCTCGGGATCGGCAATGCGCTCGAGATCAACGAAGAGACCGATCCGCGCGCGCTACGCAATGAAATGGCGCAGCTTCGCCCGGGCCGCTTTTCTTGGGATTCCCGCAATCTCGGCGGAAATCGCTGGACCGTCCGCCTCGAACGTATCGACGAAAATGCCGACGGCGAAACCTTCCTCACGCACGTTCCGGCCTTTACGGCGGCCAAAGCGAGCACGATCAAAGAGCTTGCCGCGCAATTGGGCGAACGGACCTATCGCGCCGGGGACACCATCTTTGACGAAGGCGAGACGTGGCCGTATCTCGGCATCGTGAAGAGTGGCAAGGTCATCTACACCTTGCTCTCGCCCGACGGCAAAACGCACACGATCGGCGAACGTCTGACGCACGATACGCTTAACGAGAGTGGAACGTTCGATAGCGGCGGCGCGACGACGCGCGCCGAGGCGCTGACCGATGCAACGGTTGTGACCCTCCCGAGCGAAGCCCTGATCCACGCAGCGCGCAACGATGCGGAGCTGGCGCTTGGGTTTCTCATTGCCTCGTCACAAGCGCGCCGTCGTTCGATCGATACCATTGCCGATCTCGCCTTCGCTCATGTGCTGCAACGCGTGGCAAAGTTTTTGCTTGGCTACGCCCGTACGTCCGTCGGAATGGCGCGGGGCCTTCCCGGCGTCGAAAATCTTTCCCAAGCGCAAATTGCCGCAGCCGCCGGAACCGTGCGCGACATGGCCGCGCGGGCTTTGCTGCGCCTCAAAAATTCCGGCGCGCTCGAGCTCGACCGCGGCCGCGTGCGGGCCATCGACCGCGCCCGATTGGAGGCCTTCGCCCACAACGTGCAGGCGCCGCCGGTTTAGCCGGACTTAGATTCGGTAGACGTCAGCGCTGGCGTTCGGGTCGACCATCGCCGGATGAAAGCGCGGCCCACTGCACATCAGCGTATTGTGACCGATCTCTAGGCGTACGCGCGCGACTTCGCCGGAGATGACGTCATCGAGCGCGCAGCCTTCAACCGCGTTACCGAACCGCGCCATAATGACGTAACGTCCCGGCTCCAGGGTAATGTCGCTGAAGAATCCACGGCTATTGCTCTGCACCGACATAATTCTGTTCGGGCCGTTCTCACGATAGGGGGCACGATAGTAGTAAAGCTGCGCGTGCGCGACGGGCTGGTTCGTCCTGGCGTCGACAACGGTTCCCGCGATTCCGCCGGGCTGCTCGGCGAGCGCCGGGCCCGACGCCGCCGCTGCCAAGAGCAAAACTAGTGCTGTCTGCTTCATCTTGGTTCTGTACCCAACCGGCCCCAAGCTAGACTGACTCCAGGGCCGCCGTTTCCTCGGCGGCCGTCTGCATATCGAACGCCGCACGCTTGCTCTTCGCGGCCGCATCGGCGAGCGGCTGATCGGGAACTTGACGCGGCTTTTCGAGCAGTTCGCGACCCTTTCGGACTGCGCCGAGCGCACCTCCCAGGCGGTTCTCCATCTCGCTGAGAACGTCGGCCGCGTAACGGTCGGCGCCCTCGCGAATGGTCCGCGCTCGTTCTTCAGCCTCACGCAAGACGACGTCAGCCGTCGTGCGGGCCCGGGCCACGATTTCGTTTTCGTCAAGCAACTCGTCGTGTTTGCTTGCGGCCTCGTCAACGATCGCCTGCGCCTTCTCTTGGGCGACGCGCAGCATCCGCTCGTGGTCCTTCGCGATCACCTTCGCTCGCCCGACTTCTTCGGGCAGCGACGCTCGTATTTTTTCGAGCAGCTCGAGCAACCGTTCTTCCGAGAGAATACGGTATCCGGCGGGCAGCCACGTTCCTTCGTGAACGTAGGCCTCGAGCTTGTCCAAAACGCGATAGACCGACATGACTACCTCCGTTGCAAGTGTGTGCGCTTCTCCGCCATGACGCGAAGTACCGGCTCGGGGACGAGCGCCGCGACGTCCCCACCAAGAAAAAAGACCTCTTTGACGAGGCTCGAGCTCACGAACGAATACTTCTGATCCGACATCAGGAATAGCGTGTCAACGTCGGAGAGCGAGCGGTTCATGAGCGCGGCCGACATTTCGCTCTCGAAATCTGAGACGACCCGCAGGCCTTTGACGATCACGGCGGCGGCGGCGGCGCGAACGTAATCGGCGAGCAGACCGCGGAAATGCTCGACGCGCACGTTGTCCATCGCGGCGACGCAGGTTTTGAGCATTTGCTCGCGATCTTCGAGCGAAAACATCGGCGCGCGCTTTTGAGGGTTAACGACGATGGCGACGACAAGCTCGCCGAAACATCGGGCGGCTCGCTCGATAACGTCGAGATGACCGTTCGTCGGCGGGTCGAAAGATCCGGGATAGACAGCACGCGTTACGCGCATCAGACTACCGTTGGTCAAGATTCCGCCGCCAAGAAGGCGAGTGCGACATCGCCGTACACTTCTTCGCGTACGGAACGAAACCCGGGTATATCGGGCAAGATTCGCTTCGCTGCGTGTTCGTACACGACAAGCGCGTCGGGCGCGAGCAGTTGACGTTCGCGCAGAAGACGAAATAGCTGCAGCGGCACGGGGTCGGCGTACGGTGGATCGAGGTAAACGATGTCGAACGGGCCTTCCAATCGGTAGAGCGCGCGTTCCGCGGGCGCAGGAAAGACCGTTACGACACGATCGATACCGAGATTCTTTACCGCCTCTTCGATAGCGCGGGCCACTTCGCGCTGGCCTTCGACCGATACCACGCGCGAGGCGCCCCGCGATGCCGCCTCGAACCCGATTGCGCCGGTCCCGGCAAAGAGATCGAGCACGCGCGCGCCGTCGAGCCGTTGCATCAGAATCGCGAACAGCGACTCCTTCACACGACCCGGCGTGGGGCGCACCTGCGCGCCCTTCGGCGAGCGCAATTTTCGGCTGTTCAGCGAGCCGCCGGTTATCCGCGGCATCTTAAAAGTTTGCCGGCCCTAGCGGACGCAGCGCTGGACGTAGCCAGCTGTCGTCACCGAGCCATTCGTAACGAATGGTAGAGTACGGCACCGTGCCATAGGAGAGGAGGCGGTCGTGGAAACTGCGTTGGTTGAAAGCGGCTCCTTCGCGGTCTTCGACCAGGCCCATGAGCGTTTCAATTTGCGTTTTTCCGACGAGATAGTCGATCGCCTGTCCGGGATCCATCGCGAAGCGCGTCGCTTCGCCGCGCGCCGTCACGTAATCGATGCCGGCGTTCTTCATAAAATATGCGATGGCTTGCGGCAACGACATCGCGCCGGTGGCGAGGCCTACGTCGACGCCGATCCGGGTGGCGCGATGGCGCATCAGATGAAGCACCTGACGCCGGGCTCCCGGATCATCGTCATAAAGTCCTTCACGCATCAGCATTTCCTCCCCGTAGAACGCCCAGCCCTCGGCGAAGACGCCGTCTCCCTGAACGTGGCGAATGAAGTCGGGGTTGTGATACGCGTACGTGAACTGCATGAAGTGCCCGGGGATTCCCTCGTGTCCCAGCAACGGCAGCACCGATTGACGCGCTTGCTGCACGAAGAAGCTTTGGTTGCTGGCGCTGAAATCCGGAACGAAATAAAAGCCTTGCGGATCGGCGGAGAACATCCCGGGCGGATTCATGAAACCACCGGGATAGGTAGCGGCCAGAGCCTTGGGCACTTCGACGATGTGAAACGGGCCGATATACGGCGGGATCGTGACGATCTGATGCAGGTTAATAAACGCGATGAGCTTGGCGAGACTTCGCTCGTAATACGATAAGAACGCGGCCTTCGACGCGAAGGTCGGTGCCGGCGACGGCGACGCAAGCACCGCGTCGCGCGCCGCTTCCCACGTCTCCAGCGCGCGGTCGCGCGCCAGTTCCAGCCGTCCGATGGCGGCCACTTGATTCGCGTCGTATGGAAGCATCAACACGCGCGTTAGATACCACTGATACTCTTTGCGGCCCACGGCGAAACCGCCGGGGCGAAATCTCGTCATATTCGTGTCGAGCCACGCTCGATAGGAGTGCAGCGCCGTTAGCGCGACCGATCGCGCCTGCGCGAGATCGCGTCGCGTACCCTCCGATGTATCGCGGGCGACCTCGTCGAGGGTCGTAGTGTAGAGCGAGTCACCATCGCGAATGTCTTCCGAGGCAATCTCTGCGAACTCACGGACCGTCTGGGTTAGGTTGAGGCGCCCCTGCGCGAGCACGCCCGGACACGCGCGCAGACGAGCGATTGCGGCGCGGACCCGGATCTCGTCGCTTGCGTACGGCCGCTTAACGATCGAGAAGATCCCGTTGCTGCACTCACCTTCGTAAATGCTCGGATTTCGCGCAAGCCCGCGCAACACGGTGCGACCCCACCAATCCCCTTCGAGATTCGAACGGATCAGCAAATAGTCGACGCGCGCGTGGGGGCTGGCGCCGGCGGGAGGCTGCAGAGCGGCCAACAGGTTGCGATAGGCCCGAAGCTTGGCCATTTGGGCGGATTGCGTGACCGCTGAATAATCGGCCAGCCGGTTGTCGTAGGTATGAATTCCCGCATCGGTCGCGGACGTTGGATTCTGCTCGTACGACCAAAACGTATAACTGCGTTCGAGCGCAGTGAGCCGCTCTTCGTATGTGGATGTAGGCGACGGTGTGGACGCCGGCGACGGTCCGGCGCCGAGCAGCGCGCCGATAAGGCAGAGCAATGCGAGCAAGTGGCGCATCATCTCACTGGCATCTCCGGGGTCAGGATCTCGAGCAGATCCGGGAAGTTTCTGATGGTGCGGTCGGGCCCGCGCAGGTCGACCGGGTACTCCTTGTGCTCCCAATCGAGCCAAACCGCGCGCATGCCGACCCCTTGTGCGCCGGCGACGTCGACGCTGGGGTCATCCCCCACATACCACGTCGCCGTCGGTGCCACGCCAAGCCGCTCGCTCAGTCTTTCAAAGGCGCCGGCGGAGGGCTTCTGTTCGCCGATCTCGCTGCTCACGAGGACGGGACCCTGGAATCCTACTTTCGCAGCTTTTCGGGCCTGCAGCGGATTCCAGCCGTTGGTCAAGACGGCGACCGCGATATCGCGCCCGCGAATCGTTTCGAGCGTGGTTCGCACCCCGGGAAGCGCGACGACGAACTCATCGACCATCTCCACGGCGCTGCTCCGAAAAGCGACGACGTGCCGATCGGACGGCTCCAGATCCCTCTGCGTGACGAAGTACCGTACGGCGTCATCGATAGAAAACTCGCCGCGCCGTTGGCGCGCCAGCAGATCGTCGATGCTCGCGATCTCGTCGGCCAACGTGCCGACCGTCTTGGCGCCTTCATCGAGGATCGCTTCGAGCAGGCGCAAGAAGGCCACGCGTTCGAGGCGATTATCGATCGCAAGCGTGTGGTCAATATCAAAACCGATCGCGCGGACGGCGTCCATCTGCGGGCGCGTTCGACGCCGTCCCGGCTCGGCCCTTAAGGACGCATTATGGCGGTCCGGGGCCCGTGACCACGCGGACGAAGCCGTTTGGCCGTACGTACCTGCCCAAGGCCGCCTGGACGCTCGCTCCCGTGGCGGAAAGTTCCGCCTGCGCGTCGATGACGTTTTGATTCAGCGGCAAGTCGAGACTCGCGTAACGCAACAACTGCGCGGTCACGCCGTCGTAACTCGCTTCGCGAATCGGCACTTCTCCCATGAGCAGCGCCTTCGCCCGCAGGAGCCGGTCTGGATCGATTGGCTGTCGCTGGAGCTGGGCGAGCACGGCGGCCACTTGCGCCTGTGCCGCCAGAATGTTCTGCGGATCACAACCGTACTCGATGCCAAACGTTGCGCGAACGCGATCGGCCGAAACCCGGCTTTCGACCGAATACGCGTAGCCGTGAACCTCACGCAGGTCGTGATAGAGCAGCGACGAGTAGAAACCGCCGGTGAGTACGGTGTTGGCGAGCGCGAGCTGCGCCCATTGAGGATCAGCGCGTACGAGCGCAAGCGTTTCGACCAAGCGTACCGACGATTGTACGCGCCCCGTCGCCGGAACGGTCGCCTGGCTTGGGGCGTTGAGCGGCACGGGTTGCAGCTCCACGTTCGGTTTGGGGCCCTGCGCTCTCCACGACCCGAAGTACTTTTCAAAGATACTTCTCGCGGCTTGCGGCGTCGTATCGCCGATGACGACGATGGTTGTGAGATCCGGGCGGTAGGCTCGGTTATACCATGACTTGACGTCATTGAGATTCAGTCCGTCGACGCTCTTCGGTGTCGCGAAACGCTGCAACGGATCACCCAGCGGATAGAGCGCCTTGTTCAGCGCCACGTCGGCGAGATGATCCGGTGAGGACATCGCGCCGAGAAGCTCCCCGGCCGTCTGCTCGCGAACGATCTCGAAATCGGCTTGATGGAATGCCGGATGTAGCTCCTCGTCGGCCAGCAACTGCACGCCGCGGTCGAAGTGCGCCGAGAGCACGTCCAATCCGAATTCGGTACCGGCTGTGGTATCGGCAGCGATTTTATCGAGCTCGCTTTGCAACGCGATGCGACCGTAGGTCGTTGTCCCGTACGGAAGCAGCGCCGCGGTCACGTCGTCGACGCCTTCCATTCCGGGCGGCGCTTGAAGCTGCGCGTTGTTGAGAATTCCGCCGTCGACGACGACCGTATGTGTGATTTGTTCGGGTTGGACAATGAGGCGGATCCCGTTGGCGAGCCGCATATCTGCTGGTGCCAACGTCTGGTCGGGCACGCGTAAATTATCGAGCACTCGCTGCGCCCAATCCGGCAGCGGTTCGTGCTTGCTCGGCGGAATCTCATTGTTCTCTTTCGCCATCGAACCGCCGCCGGCCGAGACTAAGCCGTTGTTCTTTGGTACGGCATACGCCGCGACCACCCGATCGTTGTCGAGATATCGTCGCAGCACAGCGTTCACGTCGGCAACGGTGACGCGAGCGTACTGCGCGATCATTGCATCGGGGGAGGCAAGACCTTGAACCGCCACCGCCTGACTCCATTCGGATGCCAGACCTTCGATCGAGTTCGCGTTGAACTCGAGCTGCGAAATCTCACGCAGCTTCGCCGTCTCGACCAAATCGACCGGCACGCCGCTCTTCTTATATTCCTCGAGAATGGCGCGCAGCTCTCGGTCTATGGTCTGGGGCGGCGTCGACACGGGGACCGCACCGAACGCGATGGCGATGCCGACCTTCGGATACGTCTGCGTTACGAATTGCGTTCCAAGTGCCTTTCCCGTATAGGCGAGACCACCGAATGCACTACGCTGACTGGAGAGGACGTCGCTCAAAATTTGACCCGCCGCATACTGCGGACTCTCATAGCCGGGAAAGCGATAACCCAGCGCGACGGCCGTAAAGGCCTGATCGCTCACGTCGTGATAGAGCGCCGGCCGCAACGGGCCGAGGTGAAACGGTATTCGCGCGGGCAGCTTCGCCGAGCGGAGGTCGCCGAAGATCCCGAGTACTTTTTCAATCGTCTGGTTTGGGTCGACGTCGCCGGCAATGACGTAGACGGCGTTATTGGGATGGTACCAAGTGTTGTAGAATTTCAACAGTTGGGCGCTCGTAACGTTCTTGGCAAAATCTTCGACCGTACCGAGCGTATTCTTCGCGTACGGCGTGCGCCCGATGAGGCGGTCCTGCATCTTGACGAAGAGCCGGTAGAATGCGGAGCTGTTATCCTGCTGGACCTCCTGAGTGATCGCGCCGCGCTCCTGGTTCCATTGATCGGACGACATCAACAGACCGGTTGCGCGCGAACGTTCGGCTCGAAGCGCGATATCGAGATAGGCCGAAGGAACGGTGAAAAAATACTGTGTTGCCGTCGGCATCGTGTCGGCGTCAAAGTCGCCGCCGGTAACGCCGACGGCTTCCATGAGCTGGGACGACGAGAGCGTCGCGCTGCCGCGAAACATCATGTGCTCGGTCGCATGCGCCAGCCCAGGGATCCATTGTTCGTCCGAACCGACCTCGTAGTTCATCATCGCCGTCGCGACGGGTGCCAACGGATCGCGCACGACGACCACGCGCAATCCGTTGCGGAGGGTCGCGCGGGCAACATCGGACGGCGCCGCACCTGCGGGCAGGCCGCGACCGAACGCGAACAACGTCGCGGCGAATGCTGCCATCGCGCTCAGTTTCATGACGACACCAACAGCGCGTGCGTGCTGGGTTGGCTCTCCAGTGCTTGTCGCAAGCCCGAATGCTCGTGGCGCGTAAGTTGTGGATCGGCGGCGACGATTCGTTCGGCCGCGACTTTGGCCGCACGGTAGATTTCAACGTCGTGCAGCAGATCGCCAAAGCGAAGTTCTGCTCCGCCCGACTGCATCGTCCCCGCAAACTGACCGGGTCCACGAAGGCGCAAGTCCTCGTCGGCGATTTTGAAGCCATCGGTAGATTGCGTCAAAATTTCCAGCCGTTCTCGCTCGACGGCGTCGTCGGGATAGACCAGAATGCAGTACGACTTCGCCGACGCACGACCGACCCGTCCGCGCAGTTGATGCAGTTGCGCCAGGCCGTAGCGTTGAGCGTCCAACACGACCATGGCCGTGGCATTCGGAACGTCGACACCAACTTCGACGACCGTTGTCGAAACGAGCGCGTCGAGCTCGCGAGCTATGAATCGTCGCATGATCTCCTCCTTCTCCCGAGCCGAAAGGCGCCCGTGCAACAAGCCGAGCCGCAAATCGGGGAAAACGTCGTTCTTGAGTCGCTCCGCTTCGGCAACGACGCTCGTGAGCATTCCATCACCTTCATCAATTGCCGGCGCGACGATGTATGCCTGATGACCGGCCGCGACATTCTTTCGCACGAACTCGTAGACGCGCGGGAGGCGGCTGGCGCGCACTGCAAAGGTTTCAATCGGCGTGCGCCCTGCAGGCAGCTCGTCAATAATAGACAGATCGAGGTCGGCATAGACCGACTGAGCGAGCGTGCGCGGAATTGGCGTTGCCGTCATGTGAATCGTGTGCGGTGAAATGCCTTTGGCGCGGAGCCGCGCGCGCTGCTCGACCCCGAAGCGGTGCTGCTCGTCGATGATAACCAGCCCAAGGCGATTGAACTCGACGCCCTGGGTCAGCAAGGCGTGCGTTCCCACCGCCACCGACGCCTCACCGCCGGCAAGCCTATCGAGTGCGGCTGCGCGCGCCCGCCCGCTTTGACTGCCAAAGACGGCCTCCAACGTAACCCCGAAGGGCAGCAAGAGCGGGGCGAGTCGGGCGGCATGCTGCCAAGCGAGCAGTTCGGTGGGCGCCATCAACGCCGATTGCATCCCATTGTGCGCCGCGAGCAGCACCGCAGCGGCGGCAACGAGTGTTTTGCCGCTGCCGACATCGCCCTGCAACAGCCGATTCATCGGCACGTCGCGACTCATGTCGTTCCAAATCTCGACGATGACGCGCCGTTGCGCGCCCGTCAATGCGAAAGGCAGCGTGCGCTCGAGCTGCTCGAGTAAGTCGGGCGGCACCCGTAATGCCTCGGCATCGTGATCGCGCTCGCGGTGCGCGCGTCGCATCTGCGCCGCCGTCGCCAACAGCAGGAACTCCGTAAAAACGAACCGTTGGCGCGCTCGCTCCGCCTCTTCGGGTGTGCGAGGCGCGTGAACCGCGCGAAACGCCTCGTCCAGCGATCCGTACTCCCGCGTCGCCGCAAGCGACGGGGGCAGCGGATCCGCCGGCGCCTCGGCAATCAGCCGCGCGAGATTTTTCTTGATGACCGAGGCGATTTTGCGGCTAGCGAGCTCCCTCGATGCGCGATAAATCGGCACGAGCTCGCCGTGATACTGCTCGTCTTCCGTAAGTTGGGCGTACTGCGACACGTTCACCGTTGCACCCGATAACGTGCGTTCGACGCGCCCGCGCACGAAGAGGCGCATGCCTTCGCGAAAGCGTCCGTAGACGTACCGATTGCGGCCGATCCACTTCGCAGTGAAGTTCGCGCCCGTGGCATCGCGCATGCGAAGTTCGACGATCTCTAAACCGCGCACGCGTCGTTCCTTCACTTCAATGACGTGTCCGACGGCATTCTCTTCGCCGCCGGTAAGGCCGAGCTGCATCGCGGGCGTCGCGAAGCGCAGATCGTCGTAGCGAAAAGGCAAGTACTCGAGCAGCGCCGCTGCCGTTTCGATCCCAAGGTCGGCGAAGAGCTGTGCCGTCTTCGGCCCAACGCCGCTCAGGCTGGCGATGTCGGCCGGTCTTCGAAGGTGCGCGATCACCGCAGCGATGCCGACGGAACGCGCGACAAGCGTCGGTACGCCTCGCGAAGCCGGGGAACGGCGACGCCGTGACGTTCGCCAAGCTCGATAACGGCGCCCAAAATCGGCTCGAGCTCGAGCGAACGACCGTGTTCGTAATCTTGCAGCATCGACGTTTTCACGTCCGCCAGGCGCGCCGCGTAGGCGATGCGTTCGTCCACGGCAACGCCGGAAACAACACCCATGGCCTCACCAACGCACATCGCTTCGGTCATGAGTTCGTGAACGTGCGCACGCACGCCCGAATCCGCGAGCATTGGTTTGATCGTCATCCGATAAAGGACGCTCGCCGGATTGAGTCCCGCATTGTTGACCAGCTTGAGCCAAACGGTCGCGCGAATGTTGCGGTCGATCTCGGGCGCAAGTCCGGCGCTGCGGAAGAGCCGCGCAAGGTTCTTCACCCGGTCGCTGTCGCCGCCGCCGGGCGCGCCGAGTACGTATCGCAGGCCGCCGCTCTGCTTAACGACCCCGGGAGCGAGTATTGTGCCCGAGACGTGTACGACGGCGCCGACGATACGATCGTCGTCGAAGAGGCGTCCGATTGCGCCACCGGGATCGACGCTCTGCAGCGGTGGCTCGCGAACGTACCAAAACGGCAACCCGTTTTGGAGTGTAACAACCGAAACGTCGGTTGCCGCAAATCGTGCGAGCTGCGAGCGAACACCCGGCCACTGATGGGCCTTAAACGTGAGCAGCAGCACGTCCACTTCGCCGAGCCGCCGCACATCGTCGGCGGCCTCGACCTGCGCGTTGAAATCACCCAGGTCGCTGGTTACGCGCAGGCCCTCGCGCGCGATCGCTTCGAGGTGCGCGCCGCGGGCCACGACCGACACGTGAGCTCCGGCGCGAGCGAGCGCCGCTGCCAGGAATCCGCCGATGGCGCCCGCACCGACGACGCCGATGCGCATCACGCGAAGGTGTTGGAGGCGACGGGCAGATTTGAACTGCCGAATGGGGCTTTTGCAGAGCCCTGCCTTACCACTTGGCTACGTCGCCTTAAAACGCGAGACGTTCTCGCTGGAGCGGGTAGTGGGAATCGAACCCACGCATCAACCTTGGGAAGGTCGCAGGCTGCCATTACATCATACCCGCCCAATGCGAGGCTCCGGGTTCGCGTAGATCCATACCCCATCCTACAACACCGAATTCGTGCGCTCGGTTGGGGAGCCCGACGACTACGATATCAGGCTGATGGCGCGAGCCAAAACGATCGCGATCGTGATGAGCGAGATCAGCGCTTGGGCGGTCATGAGCGCTTTTGCCCAGCGGCTCAGCGGCAGGACGTCGCACGGACTGAACGCCGTCGCGGTCGTGAACGCGAGATAAAAATAGTCGAAGAATTGCGGCTTCCAGAGCGGATCGATACAGTTCGATTTCACGCCGCCGCCGGCGATGGTCATCTGCATCTGCGGAAAGAGAAAATCGGCGTTCTGGAAATCCGTTGCCGCGGCCACGTGGGCGCGCGCATCCGGACCGTCGCTATCCAGCTCCCAGTACCAGAGCGCAAAGACGAGAATGTTGGTGAACCAAATTTGCGAACCGGTTCGCAGTAGGAATCCCGGCTGATGCAACGCGCCTCGTTCGGGGCGAAAGAACGAGGCAACGAGCAGCAAGACCGAGGCAAGATTGAAAAAGTTCACGATGGCGATCAAGGTGATGCTCGCAAACCGCGAACGACGCGTTTCGATGTGACGGTGCGGCGCAAAAATCGAGAGCGGAATAAGCATGGCCAGGACAAGCGCGGGCGCCACCCAGGTTGGGCCGATCGTCAGCCGCGGGGGGAGTGTGACGTAGAGCAGCATTGCTCCCAGAACCGCTATCGACGCATGCCATCGCGCCTCGTGTCGCGGTAAGGTCGAGTCCGGCGGCGATTGTTGTTCGCTCACGAAGCCAGCGTTCGCTGGCTCGAGGTCGCAACCCGCTGAGGGTGAGCGGCATTATACGGTGCATGCCGACTGATTTTCGCGATGGAGAGACCTTTCCGCGCCGAGGGCGTGAAGCGATTGGAGACGCGTTATGGCTGCTTCGCGCATCCGACAAAGGGCGCGCCGCCGCCGCCGGAACCATACACGACTACATTTATCCGTGCCCGATGGACCAAGGCATGATGGAACGCTGGCGCATCACCGTTGACGAATTCGACGATGCGCTGCGCCGTCATCCTACCGATGAGGCCCTCTATGCGTGGCTGCGCGAACGCGTTCGCCCCGAAGACATTCGCGCCGCCAACGAATGGCTCACAAACGAGCGAACCGAGAATCTGGATCGACAAGATGCCGAAGAGACCGGCGTCGTCGAGCATCGCTGATGGGTTCGATGGTCGAGTTTACGCGTCCGGACGGCCAGAATGCGCCCGGATATTACGCAGAAGCCGCGGCGAACGCTCCCGGAATCGTCCTCATTGAAGAATGGTGGGGAGTGGACGAGCGCTTCAAGGCAACCGCCGACCGGCTCGCGTCGCACAATTTCAACGTTCTCGTTCCCGATTTGTTTCGTGGACGCACGGCCGCCGTAGGCAATGAGGCGAATCATTTGATGGAAGGGCTGGATTTTGGCGACGCGGCAACTCAGGACGTGGTCGGCGCATCGCGTTATTTGCGCGAGCGAGGGGCACGGCGAGTGGGCGTGATGGGCTTCTGCATGGGCGGCGCGCTGGCGATGCTGAGCGTTATGCACGGCAATTCTTTCGATGCCGTGAGCACGTGGTATGGCGCTCCGCCGCCCGAAACCGGGGACCCCGCCAAGATCTCCGTTCCGATTCAAGGCCACTGGGCACGTCAAGATACTTTCGCCACGCCGCAGACCGTTGCCGAAATCGAGCGCAAGCTCAAGGCCGCGGAAAAGCAGCCCGAGTTCTACTCCTACGACGCGGAGCACGGATTCTACAATACCGGGGAGCCCGGCGACGCCGGCCTGGGACATTACGATCGGGAAGCCGCTGAAGCGGCGTGGCGGCGCACGGTGGAGTTCTTCGATCGCACGTTGCGCGACTAGCTGCCGCGATGCCGCGCGAGGTCTCGCCGCGCCGGCGAGACCTCCTTGCGCAGAGCGTGCCAAGGGCCAGAATCGAACTGGCGACACCGCGCTTTTCAGGCGCGTGCTCTACCGACTGAGCTACCTTGGCTCGACGATGTCGAGCGCACCGTCGCCGATGCGCTCGACCGAAGCTGGCGACGCTGATGGGGCTCGAACCCACGACCTTCGCCGTGACAGGGCGACGCTCTAACCAACTGAGCTACAGCGCCAAGGCCGCCAACCGCCGATCAATGGTGGGCACGGCTGGAATCGAACCAGCGACCGCCCGCGTGTGAAGCGGATGCTCTCCCGCTGAGCTACGCGCCCAAACCGGTGTCGGATCCTTGGACAAAACGGTATCGTACCCTACAGCGGAAGGGCTGTCCAGCGCGGAACCGACGCGGCAACGGTTGAAAAAGCCCCACGTGCTTCTGCTCGCAGTCGTCCTTGCCGCGACGCCGCCGACGAGGCCGGTGCACCTGGAGGTAACGACAAGCGTTTCGCAAGCCCAAGCAGCGTTCGATCGCGGCCTTTTCCTTTATTATGCGTACGACGGCGACGACGCACAGCGCAGTTTTGCCCAAGCCGCAGCGTTCGATCCGCAGCTAGCCATGGCGTTCTGGGGAATCGCGCTCGCGCAAGGGCCTGATTTGAACACACCGGTTGCCGAAGACCGCTTCGCCGTCGCCGCAGTGGCGATCCGCAAAGCGTCGGCGAGCGCCCGAACCGCATCGCCGCTAGAACGGCGCTTCATCGAAATCATGGCATTGCGCTATCAGGGCACGTTCGCGGACCATACGCGTGACGACGCCGCGTACCGACACGCCATGCTTGCGTTTGCGCAAACCTCGCGCGATGAAAACGCCGAGTTGCTCGCGGCAGAAGCGCTCATGGAGCATGGCGGACTAGAATGGAATGCGGAAGCACCGGCGAGTGACGAGACGCAGCAAGCGCTCCGATTGATCGAAGGCGTGCTTAGCGACGATGCGCAAAACGTTATGGCGAATCACCTTTGCATCCATCTCTACGATCTCGCGCCCAATCGTGCGCCGGCACGCCCATGCGCGGAACGGCTCGACGCAGAAGCGTGGAGTGCAGAAGCCGAGCACTTGGCCCACATGCCGGCGCACTATTGGATTGAGACCGGAAACTATGCCCGCGCGCTCAACTCCAGCGAGCGCGCGTACCAACTGATGGCGCAGCTCACCGCGGCCGATGCCACGTCAGCCCACGTTCAGCACTATGCGAAGCACGACGTCGCGGTCGGCTATTCGGCTGCAATGATGCTGGGAAACTACACGCAGGCGCAGCGCTGGAGTCAGCGCATGAGCGTCGCCTTCGGGACGAATTTCGATGCGATTACCGCGCTGCGCTTCGGACGCTATGAAGCCGCATATGCCGCAAGCAACGACGAATTTTCCGCTTTGAGCGTTCGCGGCTTGGCGGCTTTGCACTTAGGCCGCATCGGTGAGGCCGAAACGATGGCGGCGAGACTTCGCAGCGACAAGACGACGGACGGATATATGCCCGCGCTGCTGCTCGCGGAGCTTGCCGAAGCCCGCGGACACGAAGCCGAGGCCGAAGCCTGGATCGATGCGAGCCGTGCGAATCAGCGGGCAAATTTCAGCGGCGAACTCATCCCGCTGATTCCCGCGGATGAAGCACTGGGAACAATTCGGCTCGAACACGGAGATGCAGGGAGCGCGATCGAGGCATTTACCGCGGCTCTTGCCGCGTATCCCAACGACCCGCGGGCGCTTTACGGCCTTGCACGCGCGTTGAGCGCATCGGGCAGGCGCGCCCAAGCCACGGCGAGCGATGACTCGTTCGCACAAACGTGGAAGGGCGCCGACACAAACGCTGCCGACGCCCTTCCGTAGCCGATCATGCGGCTTCGCCGTTTCGCAAGCTGCGCGCCACCGCAGCCAGTGCATCGCTGATCGCCTGCGCACTATTGGCGATTCCGATGCGAACCGTTCGACTACGTCCGCCGGCGTCGCGGCCCAAGAGCCGTCTGCGGCGAGCGCTTTCGAGCGCATCTTCACGGCGAATCCGAATTTCGGCCTCGAGCCAAAGTTCCACGATTCACCTCGTTGTGATTAAGTTTGAGCGGAAATAAAAAGGCCCCCGTTTCGATCGCGGAGGCCTCGTCTCTCGAATCGCTCGCTATGCGAGCCCGCTTTAGAAAGACAAAGGCCAAAGCCACGTCGAACCGACACCGTTTTGCGGCGCGGCGGAGGTGAACTGACGCAAATTATTCATCGTGCCTCCTATTGACGAGCGAGTGAATAGCCGCAACCTTACCACGGCGAAGGAGGCTTGTCAAACGCACCGGTATGAAGGTTCAACGGCGAGAATTTCGAAGTTGTTGCCGGCTTCGTTGACACGGGCGGTTAGCTCAGTGGGAGAGCGCTTCCTTGACACGGAAGAGGTCACATGTTCAATCCATGTACCGCCCACCATTTTCACGTCGTTAGGCCAGGGGTTTGACGCTCCGTTAAAACTTCAGCGTTCCGCTCCATTTGTCGCTGTACGAGTAAATGCATTTCCTGCCTAGCCTCTTCACAACCATGGTGCCGCTACCCGAAGCATGCTGAAATCGACCGGTGCCACCGGTGACCATGAACGACATGGTGAAGCCGTAGCAAGGAGATTTAAAATCCGTACTACTGACCTTCGCCGTTATGCTATCGCCCGGATGTCGAACGCTCGTCAAGGTCGCTGAGCCGATCACATTCGGACTGAAGCAATACCAAGTCAGCGAAAGCTGCTCGCTGCTCGAGTGCAAGAACTTTGCGTTTCCATTGCCTTCATAATCAAAGAAAGCCTCAGCAGAACAGTCTCCAGACTTGCTATACGTCCCGGTGTACGCGGCGCTAAACTTGCCGCCGTGGTTGGAAATTATATGACTCGCTCCTAAAGGAGCGTTTGAACTGACGCCAACGTTCGGCGAAACGTTCTGCGCCGCACTGCAGGCTGCCGTCACCATGACGACGGCCACAGCCAAATGCTGCAAACGAACGAGACCTTTCATGTACACCCCCTCGTCGAATGGCTAATCGATGAGAATGCCGACCGGCGCGCCGGTTGAAGAATGAAGATATTATAACACTCCCGCCGACTGGTGGCTTGTCTGCGGGTGCCGCGTCCTATTTTTTTAGGCTTCCCCGGTTCGTATGCTGCGGCTTCGTCGTCAGCAACAACATGATCAACGTGCCTCATATGGCACACATGACGCAGCGGCAATTATGAAAGCCTTAAGGTTGGACCCTTTGGGCTTTCTGATTGGCCCTGCGGACTTCGGCCGCGCCAGGCATGGCGCGAGCGCTTTCAGCCGGGGGCAGTTCGCGGCCGTGCACGTACGCCTCTGCGAGAGATGCTATTAGCAGCACAGGAAGACAAACTAGCCTAATCTATACGCGTGAGCAGTTCCCGAAAAATATAAATACCTTCGACAGGCTTGCAGTTGGTGGTTGCAGGAATGTATTTGCTGTTCAGCGCGGCCTTCACAACGGCGTGATCCGTTTCGTCTCCCCATGAGCCTCGTTCCACAGCGCTCTTCACGGTGCCATCGGGATTGACCGTGACAACTACCTCAACGTTAACGCAGGCGATGCCCGTACACCACTTGTCAGGGGCGCCTCGCCATTCAGGGTCGTAACCCGTGGGTCTTATTCGTCTCACTGGCATTGGTGGGCACGCGCCGGCGGAAGCTGACGGAGGAGCCGTAGCGTGGCCCAATAGCAGTGCAAACATGACCGCGAACGTCATAGACTACGGCTGCGCGAGGGCTCGAGAATGGTACAAAGCCTTAAAAGCACTGCAGGAACTTGCCTGATGTGCCTGCGCCAGATTGTTTCTTGTCATATCCGAACACCATATCGCGACCAAGTTGTGTCTGGCACCCGAGGTGAGGGGCTTCGCCTGCACCAAAGCGTGGGCCAAACTCAACCCAGACGATGCTGCCGTCATCAACGAACAAGACACCGTAGTTGCCCAGATTTTTTTGAACGGAGGGCAAGTTGCCAATGGAGTTCAACACGCCTTTGGCGAAGTCAAATGCAGCCTGAATCTCCGGCTCGGGCGCTTGGGCGATCGGAACTGCATCTGCATGAAAGGGACCCCATGTCTTAAACGCAGCTCCGCTTTTCCCGTTGATGGGGCTTTCATTCACAACCGGATCGCCATATTCGTACTTCCAAATATCGCCGTTGCTGCTCGCGTTAATGGCAATCTGATAGGAAGCTGCAAAGAGCTTTTCCACGAGCGCAATCCGCATTGGATAGCCAAGCGTGTCAAACGGATGTCTTATTATCTCCACGCCAACGAGCGCACCACCCGCCTCTGGCGACGGCGACGGCATGACGAGTGTTTCGTTAGTGCCTGTGACTGCCGGACCCAAGCTGTACAACCCGGCCGCCGTGCGATATATCCAGACGCCCCCATCTCGATACGTCCCCGACTTGTTTATGAGCAACGGCCCGCCGGGTGAATCGGCGAATGCAACTGCAGCAAAAGCCGGCAGCATAACGAGCGCGGCGAAGGCCCAAACCGCTGACTTCATGAGCTAGACCCCTTCATAGCTATTGCCTACAAGCTTGAGAACATCTCCACGACCTCTGCGCAGGACTTCCAAGGGAATCCTCTCGCGCGCACTCGCTTCCCAGTCACCGAACATCAACTCAGGGGCGATCCTTGCGCAAAGACGGCTCTCCGCAAAGGAGAGGGCTAAAGCAGCAAACAAGAGCCGAAAGCATAGCCATAGGCGCACTTGCTCCATATTGGAGGAGACGTTATGCGTACATCGTCGTCGCTTTTCGCTTTCACGTTGTCGGCCGTACTTCTTGCCGCATGCTCTTCGAATAACTCACTAAACATCGCAAGTCCGAGCTCACGCCTACAGCAAGGGGCGCAGCAGCACACGCTCGGCGAGATCTCGCCCAGCAAGAAGAAAAAAGCGCAACTACTGTACGTTGCGGATACGAGCGGCAATTTGATTAACGTCTATTCGCTTCCGAAATACACACTGACGGCGCAGATCACCGACGGCGTCGACGAACCGGAAGGAATTACGACCGACAAAAAAGGCCAGCTTTACGTTACTAACTACGGATACGACACGATAACCATTTACAAGACAGGCACGACGAAGGCTGCGCTCACTCTCGACGAGTCGGACGGCCCCGACGACGTGGCGGTGGCTTCCAATGGTTACGTCGCCGCGGGTGACCTCGATGGCGGAGTCGACGTGTACAAGCCGGGTGCGGTCAAGCCCTACGAGCGCCTCACCAACCCTGCGATTCGATTGGTCATCGGCGTCGGCATCGATGCAAAAAATAACGTATACGCCGCAGGGCTCAGCAGTGGGTCCACTGCTGCCGTCGTCGAGTACGCGAATATGACTGGCGCCGGGACGAACCTGCAACTAGCAGGTCTCTCGTCGCCCGCCGGAGTTTTGATCGACGAGCATGGCGACATCGTTATCTCTGACTTCGGAGCGGGAGTCATCCGCATCTATCCGCCCGGCGCGTCGGAGCCCTCGTCGTCGATTTCAGTCGGTTCGCCGGAGCGCAGCGCGCTCAATAGCAAAGAAAACTTGATTTACGTCCCCCAGCAATACAACGGCTTATCGGTACTAACTTATCCCGATGGGGCACTCCTCAAGACCGTAGCCGGTACCGCCAGAGGAGCCGCGTTGAGCCCAGCGCCCAAGCCCTAAAAGCGCCCAAACCGCAGACGTCAGTGTCCTAAATAATGCAAGCCGCCGCACGCGACAAATAAAAAGAGCGTGGCAGCGAGGCTGACGAGCAGCGATGCTGCGCAGCCTAGTCGATTGCTAAAGAAAACAAACATTTACGGCGATCGGAGCGGCGGCGATGCCGATGCCGATGCGGGCGAGAGTTCGAAATCGTACACTTCTGTTTGGTCGGCCTCGACCAGAAGATCGGTGACGGATTTTGTATCGTAACCCGTCTTCTCAAACGTCAGCGTATAATTGTCGGGCGCCAAAGCAAAGGCGATGTAATGGCCGTGACTATCGGTGGTCGTCGTAGCGGTCTGCGACGCCGAGGTTAGCTGAACGCGGACGCCGGCAATCGGCGTTCCCGTCTTTGCATCGGTAATCACGCCGCCCATTCCGCCGCTCGTCCCCGCCAACACCGAGCTGGTCTGCGTCGCAATGGCAGCAAGCAGACCCACCGTCGTCAGCGACGGCCGCAACGCCGCCGTTACTACATTCGCAAAATTTCGCATGCACTTCAGACCGCGCACCCGCGAGCGATGGTTGCAACCACGCAGGAATCGCTCCGCTCAAGGCCGGAACCGGCCCAGACCATGGACAACACGACAAAGCTCCGCGGCTTGGATTTCTTCATGTTTCTCGTCGACGACATGAAGCGGGCGCGATCGTTTTACGAAGGTCTCTTCTCGCTATCGGCCGGTTCGGCCGATTCTGAGTATTTCGTCGAATACGATCTTCCCGACGGCACGACATTTGCACTCGCGAGGGACCCAAACGCGCAGCGGGAGCCATCCGGCGGCGCGGTGTTCGGCGTCGCGAATATCGACACGGCTATCGCGCGCGCCGAAGAGCTTGGCGGAAAGCTGTTGCGGCGTTACGGTGGCGAGCAGTGCGCTGCGGGCTGGTGCATGGATCCCGAGGGAAATCCCTTCGGCGTTCACGAGCGCAAATGACCGACGACGAGCTCGAGCCCTTCGTCGGCGAGAACGTGAAGATCGTTTACAACGGCCAAACCCTCGCCGGAAAACTCATCGGAAGCTTCGCCGCGCAGGTGAAGGTCCAAGCGCCCTACGCCATCGAGTGGACCGATTTTAACGATGCTTTGGGCACCAACGAAGTTCGCGTTGCCGCGATCCATAGTGCCGAAGCGATTCAGTCGATCGAGCTCGTCAACGAGGCCAAAGAAACGAAGGCCGAAATCGAAGACGCTGTGGAAGACGCGCAGACGCCCGGCTAGGAGCCGACCGAGATCGTCAAGCCGCGCACCGTCATTTGTAAATGATCGAGCTTTCGCAGAGGCTGGCCGCCGGCCGGATATGGCCATAACGACAAACTCTGTCCGCCGGCTCCGCTGTCCCCAACGAGCGTTTTCCCGGCGATGTCAAACCAACCCGTATACGCCAAACCCTTCGGTCGCACGATACCAACGACGTGGCCTTTGTAATCCGAAACGCTGACCCGAAGAATAGCCGAGCCGCCGCGCAAAACCGCGATGACGTCAACGTAGGTACCATCCCATTGCACGCCCCCGGGATAGCCGCCGGCATTCCTATCGAGGCTGACGCTGGTGACCGATTTGCTCCCCTGCGCGAGTTCGGCAAGTTCGAAGAATATTGTGCTGCCGACATAGCCGTCTAAAAAGAGATTGCCCGAGTCGTCGTACGCGCACGCGTAAGGGCTAAACGAAAACGGAAAGCGTTCGGGCTTGCCCGGCGCAGCGCCGTGCCAAACATCGACATACGCGGTCGCACCGCTGCCGTCGTAGGCGCCTCCAACCACCGCGAGGTCACCGGTCGTCGGATCGACCGCGCAATCTGCCACGTAGTAGCCGGCATTCGGAACGTGAATTTTCGCAATCGGCGTCGTGCCGCCGTGCGCATACTCATAGACGTTCCACGAGTGCCCGTCGCCGACGACTGCCCAGACGTTTCCCGAGCGATCCGAACAGATGCCGGTCGGGTAACCATCGAGCGCGATCGTCGCGACGGGCTTGCCGCCCGGAAACGTCACGACCGCCAGCGCGCCGCGGCTTTTGCCGCCATGTTTATCCTGCGCGCCGCCGACGTACAGGAGGTCGCCCGACCCTTTAGCCGCGGCCTGGCTTTGCGGCAACGCTGGCGGCGCACCGAACTGGCTTTGCGATCCCTGGCACGCCGCCAGCATTGAGGCGGTCGCGCAGATTCCTAGTGCTTGACGGCGGAAACGAAAGCTGAACATGCTTACCGTACCTCGCGAAGGTTGACGCTGGTCATTGATTACTTCGACTCTCCCGGCAACGATCACCCTGTCGGCGGCTCACAAAAAGGGCGCGCCGCTCTTGCGACGCGCCCTTCGAACCAATCGCCCAGGCCGGGCGATCGTGGCATGGTTACGGAACGTAGTTCAGGCCGTCAACCGCCGATTCGGGCGAGTCGATGCCGTTGGCCGACCCCAGCGTTGCTTCGTTGGTACCGGCGGGATAGGAATCGACGTACACTGCATCGTCGCCGTAGCTAGCGATGTACGCCTGATTGTTCTTCTTGTTCACGGTGACCGCACGCGGATCCGCCGCGCTGATCGTGCCCGTCACGCTGCTGTACGGCGGCGCGATGATGTCGACCACATTGTTGTCCTGGTCGCACAACACCAGGTCGCTCTTTCTGTCGAGCACCATGCCGCCGTCAAAACCGGTGGTAACGCCGAGCGTCGTCTCCGAGCAGCCACTGAGGCCCTTGGCGTATTCGACGACGCCGTTTTCACTGGCGACGAAGACGGCGCCGGTCTTGCTGACGGCGGCCGCTTCGACCAAACCGTTCGGAGGCTTGCAACTGGCGATAACGGTGTTGCTGCCTTGCGCGTACTCGTTAACTGCTCCGCCTTCAAAGTCAGACTCGTACACGTTGCCGTGCGAATCGGTGGTCACGCCCACGGGATCGGTCATGCCGCTGCTGTAGGTAAAGGTCGGCGAGCTTGCGCCCTTCGCATATTCGACGACCGTCGGCGCGCTGGTATCGCAGTTGGCAACGTAGAGATTGCCCTTCGCGTCGACCCAGTTACCGTCCGGACAGGTGATTCCATTCGTAATCGTGCCGGCGGGCTTCCACGTTTTGTTCGCAAGCACTTCGATGTCGGTTGCGCCGTAGTTCGAAACGAAGAGATCTTTCTCGCCGCCCTTCGGACGGTGACCGTTCGCAGAGCGCTTCACGACGACCAATGGCGCGTGCGCGAAAGCGTGGGGCGAAAGTCCCGTCGGCGATATGATCCCACGCCCGACGGCCAGCGACGACGAACCCGGCAGCGTCGAACCTGCCGAAGACGATCCGCCGCTCGAGCAGGCGGAGAGTAACGCGACCGCGCCAACCGCGGTGGCCGCGGTCAATAGCGCTCGGTCTATTCGCATAGAATAATCCTCCGATGTATTGGGGCTAAAAGTGAGGCGCAGTCCGTTCTACGGCAGCCGAACGGTCCCTTCGGCCACGTGCACGACGTTGCCGCCCACCTCGATTCCCTCGCTGCCGCGCTCGCCGCGGATCAGGACGTGCAGCACGCTGCGGCGGCCCATCTTCACGCCTTGCTCGCTGACGAACCGCGTGCCGTCGGTGGCGGGCACGAGCCCATGCTTCATCATGAAAACCGCGAGCGGCCCGGTCGCGCTGCCCGTCGCGGGATCCTCCACGACGCCGAGCTCCGGTGCGAACATGCGCGAGTACGCGCCCGAGCTCGTTGGCGCGAACACGAATACGCACGTCGGCGACTTGCATGGCCGGAGCAAATCTGAAAGCTCCCGGTCGTCGACGCGAGCGTCGTCGACGGCTTGGCGATCGCGAAGCGCAATGAAAAGATTCGGGTTGCCGGCCGAGAGCATCTCGCACGGCACGCTTGGCAGTAACCGCCCGGGGCCGAGTGAGAGCGCTTTTGCGCAACGATCCCGTCCGAACTCGCCAAGTTTGCGAATCGGCGGCGTCGTCAGCCATAGGATCGGATCCTCGCCCTCGTCGACGCGCACGGGCACGCGACCCACGTTCTCTTGCAATGCAAAAGCTTTCGCATCGCCGGAGACGATTCCGATGCGACGCATCACGTAGGCCGTACCGATCGTCGGATGTCCCGCAAAGGGCAGCTCCGATGCCGGCGTAAAAATGCGCGTCCGAATCGAGTCGGCCGAAGACTCCTTGGGAAGGACGAACGTCGTTTCCGAGAGATTCATCTCGCGCGCCAAGCGTTGCATCGTCGCGCCGTCGAGCGCCGACGCGTCGGGAAAAACGGCCAGCGCGTTGCCTTGCAAGGGCGTCGTCGTGAAGACATCGACGACGTGGTACTGCAGTTCCAACGCTACGGCGGATTCAGCCAGATGCGCGCGTAGCTACCGCCGCCCAGGCGGCGGCGCACGACGAACCGATCGGAATACATCGAAATGATGAAGAGGCCTCGCCCGCTTTCGCTCAGCACGTCAAGAGGCAGCCGAGATATCGCATGGTAGCCCGGTCCACGATCCTTCACGTGCAAGACCACTGCTCCGCCGCTTTGCGGACACTCGAGCTGCACTTGCACCTTGCCGGGGGCGTGCCGGATTGAGTTTGCCACGAGTTCGGCGTAGACGATATCGAGCCGCTCGATCGCATCCGCGCGACCGCACCTTTGCAAGACTTGCCGAATCTCCGAACGCACGCGCGCGGCGATGTCGGGCGAGCAAGGGTCGAACTCCCATGCCTTGCGCGCTCGCGGCGGCCGCAATCGCTGCCAGATCCACGTGCCGACGCTTTGCTCCGCCACTACCCGTGCTGTTCGGTTTGGCTTGCTCGGGTTCCTTAATCAGCGTGACGCTGCGGTGGCGACGCGTTCGAGCGCTTCCAGCTCCTGCGCGCTCAGCCGCACGGCGGCAGCGTCCACGTTTTCCTCGAGGTGCTCGGGCGACGACGTTCCCGGAATCGGAAGTGTCACGGGCGAGTGCGCCAACAGCCACGCTAATCCGATCTGCCAAATCGACTTGCCGTGCGCGCGCGCAATCGGCGTCAAAGCCTCGACGGCGGCCAGATCGCCGCCATCGAGCGGAAAGTAGGGAATAAACGCGATCTTCTTGCTAACGCAGTAGTCGAGCACCGGTTCGCTGATGCGATTACCGACGTTGTAATTGTTCTGAACCGAAGCGATCTCAACGACGCGCTCGGCCCGTTGCAGCTGATCCAGATCGACGTTGGATAGGCCGATGAATCGAATCTTACCGGCATCGCGCAGCGCTCGCAGAGTGCCCACTTGCTCCTCGAGCGGAACGTGTGGATCGACCGCATGGAGCTGATAGAGCTCGATTCGCTCGACGCGAAGCCGCCGCAAACTTCCTTCGCAGGCCGCTTCGAGGTGCGCCGGGTGTCCGTCACGCCCCCATTGGCCCGGGCCGGACCGCGTACAACCGCCCTTTGTTGCAATGACCACGTCATCGGGATACGGATAGAGCGCCTCTGCAATTTGCTCTTCGTTGACGTGCGGGCCATAGGCGTCGGCAGTATCGATAAAGTTGACGCCGAGTTCAACGGCGCGGCGCAGAACGCGCACGGCATTCGCGCGGTCCGCCGGCCAGCCCCAAACGCCGGGTCCGCATAAGCGCATCGCGCCGAAACCCAGGCGCCGAACGGAAAGCTCGTTCCCGAGCGAAATTGAAGGTGCAGCGTTCATCGCGCAAGCTTCGACCGGGCAAAAATAAAGACCGCTCGCGTAAAGCGAGCGGTCTCTTGAAGCTTTTGGAAGCTTACTTACCCGACGGCTTGTTGCCCATGTTGGGATTGTTCGCCATGTTGGGGTTGTTGGCGATATTCGCGGCGTTCGTCATGTTCGCGTTCGCGGCATTGGCGGCGGCCTTGAAGTTCATCTCGGTCTGCTTCTGCGCGTCGACCATCATCTCGGCGATGCGCAGCGTGTAGGCCTTGCGAAGCTCGAGGAGCTGGCCGGCGAATCCGAACGAGAGCTCGACGAGTTGCGTCGGCGTCGGCATGTTCTCGAACGCGGGCATGGTGCCCGGCTTCTCGGCGATCTCTTTGCCGAGGTCGCGGAACGAGCTCATCGCCTTGAGGCTCGCGTCTTGGGTCTCTTTGATCGCCGCGAGGCTCTCTTGCTGAAATTTGTTCATATACTCTGAAACGTTGACGGCCATTTGGAACCTGGTCTCCTTCTGCACTAGCTTTTGTTGTGCTAAGTATACCAAGCACCCGCTGTGCCTGTCAACACCCTGTCATGCTGAGCCTGTCGAAGCATTGTCATGCTGAGCTCATTGTCATGCTGAGCTTGTCGAAGCATTGTCATGCTGAGCTTGTCGAAGGATGAGCCTGTCGAAGGGCGAGGGGCGAACGGGGTACGCGCAGTCGGAGGGGAATCTCAAGGGCGTGCCCGATCCGGCGCTTTCGAAGAATCGAATCGAGCTTCACGGCGAGTACGACCTCTCGCGCAAGGAAGAGGTCGGTGCGCTCTTTCGCTCGATCGCCGAAGGTCCGCAGGTGATCATCGACCTGCGGGACGTTACCTACATTGATTCCAGCTTTCTCAGTGAGCTAGCGCTTCTTCGCTCGCGTCTCCGCAGCGACAAAATCATGCTCGTCGGCCCGAGCCAGAACGTGAAGCGGATCCTCACGCTCGTAAGCTTCGAGCAGCTCTTTCAAATCGTCAACGACGAAACTGCCTGAGCTTACTCGCGGCCGATAAAGCTGCGGTAAATCCTGATAATCGCTTCTTTTTGATCCGTCGTGAGCCGCGGGTCGAGTTTCACCGCGTGCTCGACGCCGTGGTGGCTCTCGTCGCGAGTTCCCGAATCGTCGAGCAAGCCGGCTTGAGAATACATTGTTTCCGCTGAAATATGCAGCGCGTTGGCGATGCTCTTCAGCACGTCGGCCGACGGTTTATACAATCCCCGCTCGACCTGACTAAGATACGGGTTCGAAATCTTTGCGATTTCGGCGAGCTGACGCATGGAAAGATTCGCCAGCTCCCGTTGACCGCGAATGAAATCGCCTAAGCTGCGCCAGGCGCTGCCGGTGGCACCCTTATCGTCGTCGCTCACGATCGTGTTCCAACTTTGCCGTCCTTCACCGCCTCGGCCTCAAACTGCGGCCCCGTCTGATTGCGCACGTACTGCCCCGGAGCGGGTTCGCCTTCGGGCAAGGGATACGGCGCGCGCATTTTGCCGGCGTGCGCATCGGCCCAGACCGCCCAATCTTCCCACCACGAACCATTATGCCGATCGGCAGTCTCCAGCCAGTCGTCGGCGCGTTCGCCGCGCTGCGCCACGGGCTTGGTATAGTGCCAGGTCTTCTTCGATCCGGGCGGATTGACGATGCCGGCGATATGGCCCGAGTTGGTGAGCACGTATTTCGATTCGCCGCCGCCGTGTTGCGTCGTCAAATACGTCGCGCGCCAGGGGGCGATGTGATCGTTTTCGGCGCCCAACACGTAAAGCGGCGTCCTGATCTCCCCTAAATCGATCGGCGTGTCGTCGATCACGAAAGCGCCAGGCTTCACGATCGCGTTGTATAGGTAACACGCGCGCAGGTACTGCGAATGCATCTCCACCGGCATCCGAGTCGAATCGTTATTCCAAGCGAGAATGTCGAACGCGGATGGCTGTTTGCCTTTGAACCAATTATTGACGACGTAGCTCCAGATCAGATCGCTCGACCGCATCCAATCGAACGTTCGCGCCATCTCCGCCGGCTCGAGATAGCCGCGTTCGCGCATTCGCTGCTCGAGCCGCGCGATCGTGTCTTCGTCGGTGAAGACGCCGAGATCGCCGGGAATGCTGAAGTCGACCAGCGTGTTCGTGAGCGTGGCCGACGCGATCCGATCGCCCTGCTTGTGAGCCGCCAAATACGCGAGCGTCACCAGTGCGAGCGTCCCGCCCAAACAGAGCGCCATAAGGTTCACGCGCGGCGCACCGGTAAGCTCCTGCACCGCGTCGAGCGCCGCCAACACACCCTCGCGCAGGTAGTTGTCCATCGTATAATGCGACAGCGATTCGTCCGGATTGCGGTACGAGATCATAAAAGTCTGATGGCCGTGTTGCACCGCCCACTCGACGAACGAGCGCCCGGGGGCCAAATCCATGATGTAATACTTGTTGATCCACGGCGGACTGCAGAGCAGCGGCGTCTCGTGTACCTGCGGCGTCTGCGGCTCGTACGCGATCAGCTCGATCAACGCGTTGCGCATCACCACACGTCCCGGCGTGGACGCGATGTTCTTTCCTAACTCGAATCCCGACTTGTCGACCTGCTTGGGATAGCCGCCGTTGTTGCGAACGTCGTCGAGGAAGTTCTCCAAGCCTCGAACTAAGCTCATGCCGCCGGTCTCGGTCGCCTCATTGACGACGCCGGGGTTCAGCCATGGGACGTTGCTCGGGGCAAAGGCGTCGCACATCAGCTGCATTGCAAAGCGCGCTTTGCGTCGTGTCGCTTCCGGCAGGCGTGCCGAATCAACGAGCTGCATCGCCGCCTGCGTCCGCGCTTGATAATCTTCAACTAAACCGGCGAGAATCGGATTGCTGCTCCATTCGGGCTCCGCAAATCGCTTATCGCGCTGCGTGGAACCGTTATTGCCGCCAAAGGGCGTCACGTTCCCCAAGCGGCGCAACATGTTCAGACCGACGTTTTGCTCGGCCAGCGCAAAGCCGGTCAGCCACGTGCTCATGCGCAGCGGGTCCATCATGATGTCGGCGATCACGGCCCGCACCGCATCGCTCAGCGACGCCGGATCGACCCCGGTAACGTCGATCCCGTAGCTCAGCTCTTCGGGGGCGATCTTTTCATTCACGCTCACATGTACCAGCCGCCGTTGATATTGTACACCGCGCCGGTGATGTAGCCCGATTTCTCATCGAGAAGAAAACGAACGAGCTCGGCCACCTCGTCGGGTCGGCCCAGACGGTTGCCGGGGGTCTGCTCGATCGCGCTCTCGATCGCGGTCGAGGGCATCGCGCGCGTCATCTCCGTATCGATGAATCCCGGCGCTACCGCATTGACGGTGATGCCTCGCTTGGCAACTTCGAGCGCGACGGTCTTCGTCAGGCCGAGAAGTCCGGCTTTCGCCGCCGCATAGTTGGCCTGCCCGAAGTTGCCGCTCTCCCCCACGACCGAGCTAATATTGACGATCCGGCCGAAGCCTTGGTCGACCATCGTGTCGAGCACGGCCTTGATCATAAAAAAGGGCCCCGAGAGATTGACGCTCAGAACCGCTTCCCATTCCTGGACGGACATCTTTCTGACGGTGCGATCGCGGGTAATCCCCGCGTTGTTCACAAGAAAGTCGATTCGGCCGTGCTGCCGGAGCACGGCGTCGACGGCCTCCTGACACCGCTCGAAGACGGAAACGTCGGTTTCATAGAAGTGAATGCGCGACGCAGCCCCGTTCAGGCGGGCGGCCAAACTCTGGGCCCGGCTTCGATCCTCCGGCAACCCGAGCACCGCCACGGTCGCACCGTCCTCGGCCAGAAGCTTGCTTATTGCGCCGCCGATGCCACGGGAGCCGCCGGTGACGATTCCCACGCGTTCACTGAGAGGTAAACTATCCACGCGCTAGATTTACCCAACAACGGCCGCTTCGCCTCCAGGCTACATATCGAGACCGCCGTTGACGTCGAAAACGGCACCGGTTATATAACTCGAATCATCCTCTAGCAGAAAGCGGACGACGCGGGCGACTTCGTCGGGGCGGCCGAGGCGGCGCTGCGGAATTCGCTCGACGACCTTGGCGAGCGCCGCTTCCGGAATCGCTGAGACCATCTCGGTGGCGATGAAGCCGGGCGCCACGCAATTAACTGTGATGCCTCGCTGGGCCATCTCGAGAGCGAGGCTCTTGGTAAACCCGAACAGACCGGCCTTCGAGGCCGCATAGTTCGCCTGTCCGACGTTGCCCATCTGGCCGATCACCGAGCTAATGTTGACGATGCGCCCCGACCCCCGCTCGATCATGTGCTCGAGTACCGCTTTGGTCATGTGAAAAGCGCCCGACAGGTTAACGTCGAGCACCTGATGCCAGTCGTCGTTGGTCATTTTGCGCACGGTCTTGTCGAGCGTGATGCCCGCGTTATTCACGAGAAAATCGATCCGGCCGAAGCGATCCATCACTTCTTTCACCACGCGGTTGCAGTCGTCGACGTCGTCGACGCGCCCCGTATGCACCGAAACCTTGGCGCCTTTCTCCTCCATCTGATGTGCGAACTTTTCGGCGCTCTCTTTGCCGCGGTTGTATCCGGCCGCAACCGACGCGCCGCTCGCCGCCAGCGACTCGGTGATCGCCGCGCCGATGCCTCGCGTCCCGCCGGTTACTAACGCCACTCGACCTTCAAACACAGCCTGGTCCTCCCGAGCGGACAATACGCGACATGTCACCCCGAGCCTGTCGAAGGGCGGATACCAGGCAGCGTGGTCACGAAGAACACGCGAAGAGAACCGTCAAGTCAACCGACGAGGCTTCAATGAAACTGCACACTCGGCTCAGCCCCTTCGCCGCATACGCCGCACTGCTGACGGCATGCAGCGGTAACGCGTCAATGATGTCCGCGCCGGCATCGCTCGCGACGCATGCCGATCGCTCGCCGCAACAACAGGCGCGCCGCGCGGCGACGCCGAGCAAACTGCTCTATATCTCCGACGGCGGCGCCCATACTGCGCACATCTACTCCTACCCGCAGGGCCGTAAGCTCGGTACGCTGACTAATCTCGGCCAGCCCGCCGGCGTCTGCGACGACGCGGCCGGCAACGTTTGGATCGTGAACTCCGGCACCTCAGAGGTGCTTGAATACGCACACGGCGGCACGAAGCCGGTCGCGACGCACATCATCCAAGGTGCCGGCGATCTATATGGCTGCGCGGTCGATCCATCCAGCGGCAACCTCGCCGTTACCGATCTTGGGAATCCGCATGGCGGCGGCGGCGTGTGGATCTTCGCCGGCGCCGTGGGGCGACCCAAAGAATATCAGAATCGTTTTCTTCCATTCGTCTATTTCTGCGCATACGACACCGCCGGAAATCTCTACTTCGATGGTATCGATGCCGGGAAATTCAAACTCGCCAGGTTGCCCAGTGGCGGCTCGGTATTTCAAACCATCAAACTCAATAAGCGGGTCGGCTTTCCCGGCGGCCTTCAATGGGCTGGAACGAATCTCGCGCTTGGCGACCAGCGCTACGGCGGAGCCGACGCGTCCGCGGTCTATCAGGTTTCGATCTCGGGCAGCAGCGGGCAGGTTGTCGGAACCACCCAGCTCACGGGCAGCTGCGACGTTCTACAGTTTCATATTGCCGGCGGCATCCTCGTGGCGCCCGATGCTTGTAAGAACGACGTAAAATTCTACGCCTATCCGGCGGGCGGTGCGCCCACCAGAATTATCTCGCACCTCGAGTACCCCGTGGCCGCTACGCTTTCCGTAGTTCAGGGCGATACCGAGAAGATCGTTCCGTAGCCGTAGATGTGGCAGCAAACGTCGCGATATCCGCCATAATACGTCGTTCCATACAGCGTGCCGCCGACGTTGGCCAAACCTGCAACGGGGTACCAACCGTCGGTTCCGCCGGCGAAGCGGTACAACACCGTCTCGACACCGGCGGTCGTTACACTATAGACCGTGCCGCAGTTGCCATTAATTAGGAAGCACTGGCCGCCCTCGCCGCCGCCCGTGGTCGTGCCGTACAGCACTCCCTTCACTAGGGTCAAGGCGGCGTGCGGCGCCGCACCATCCGTGCCGTCCGCAAATTTGTAGATAACCTTCTCTGCGCCACTCCTGCTAATGCGATAAACAGTCCCGCACGGGCCGCCGCAATCGGAGCCGGATTGGCCGCCTTCAGATGTAGTTCCGTACAGCATGCCGTTTACATTAACCAATCCCGATTGGGGATAGCACCCGTCACTCCCGCCTTTGAAGGCGTAGAGTCTTTTTTCCGCACCGCCCGGGGTGATGCTGAAGACCGTCCCGCAATGAGCGCCTAATTCCGTGGCGCCATAGAGCACGCCCTTAACGTCGATCAATACCGACCTCGGGCCCGCTCCATCGGCGCCGCCGGAGAAACGGTACAGCACGTTCTCTTGACCGCTGGTAGTTACGCTAAAAACGGTCCCGCAACCAAGATTGCTATCGCATCCCGACCCGCCGCCTTGAAAAGTCGTGCCGTACAACGTGCCGTTCACGTCGATTAACCCGGCGAGTGGATCGTATCCGTCGGAACCGCCCTTAAAACTATACAGCACGTTCTCCGTGCCGGAAGTCGTGACGCTGTAAACGGTTCCAGCGTTGGACGTACCTCCCTTTGATGTCGTGCCGTAGAGCGTACCGTTCACGTTCAGCAATCCCGATTGCGGGTATTGTCCGTCGGTGCCGCCTCGGAAACGGTACACAACTTTCTGCTTGCCGCTCGTCGTGACGCGGTAAACGGTCCCATGTCCTAGTCCGCCTTGTGTCGTCGTTCCGTACAGCACGCCGTGTACGTCGAGCAACCCCGCAACGGGATGCGTTCCGGCCTTCTGCGGGCGAAAGCTGTACAACAGTTGATATGAAGCCGCAGGGGTGCCGCGATAACTTGTCACCCTGAGCTTGTCGAAGGGCTGTCGAAGGCCACTGTCACCCTGAGCCTGTCGAAGGGCGCTGTCACCCTGAGCCTGTGGAAGAGCACTGTCACCCTGAGCCTGTGGTAGGGCACTGTCACCCTGAGCTTGTGGTAGGGCACTGTCACCCTGAGCCTGTCGAAGGGCGCCGCATCCCGTAAACAGTGCCAATGCCACGCAGCCTAGTGCGTAATTGATGCGATCTGAGCTCTTCATACCGACTGAACCTCCCATTCCAAATCTTTAGGGCGACACTGAGAAAATCGTGCCGTAACCGTAAGTGTGGCAGCAAACGTCGCGGACTCCTCCGTGTACCGTCGTTCCATAGAGCGTGCCGTTCAAATTCGTCAAGGGTGCCAGGGGTGACCAACCGTCGGTTCCACCGACGAAGCGATACAGCACCGTCTCGACGCCCGCGGTGGTTACGCTAAAGACGGTTCCGCAGTTGCCGTGGAACTGGAAGCACGATCCGACATCGCCGCCCCCGGTCGTCGTGCCGTACAGCACGCCGTTCACCGCTATCAACTCGGCTTGCGGCGCCGCACCGTCGGTGCCGTCCGCAAAACGGTAGATGACTTTTTCCGCTCCTGCCGGGCTGATTTGATAGACCGTGCCGCAACTGCCGCCGCAATCCGACCCGCTCTGACCACCTTGATACGTCGTGCCATAAAGCGTACCGTTCATATCGATCAACCCCGCCGTCGGCGCCTCCCCGTCAGTCCCCCCACGAAAGGCATAGAGCACCTTTTCCGTACCGGCCGGCGTGATGGTGTAAACCGTCCCGCAGTCGCCGGACTTGCCCCCGCACTTGCCGCCCTGCGCGGTAGTGCCGTATAGCACGCCGTTGACGTCAATTAACTCGGCCACGGGCACCGCGCCGTCAGCGCCACCGGTGAAACGGTGTAGAACACTCTCTTGGCCGCTCGCGCCGACGCTGAATACGGTCCCGCACCCGGCGCCGCCATAACATCCCGAACCGCCTCCGGCGGAAGTCGTGCCGTACAACGTGCCGTTCACATCGACCAGACCCGCGACCGGGTTAGCTCCATCGGCGCCTCCCTTGAAGCTGTACACCACACTTTCGGTTCCCGAAGTACTAATGCTATAGATCGTTCCAGCGTTGGACGAACCTCCGTAGGCAGTGGTGCCGTACAGCGTACCGTTCACGTTGAGTAATGCGGATTGCGGCTCGCTTCCGTCGGAACCACCTCGGAATCGGTAGAGCACCTTGGGCACGCCGCTCGTGCCGATGCCATAGACGGTTCCCTTGCCCGAAAGACCCCCACTCGCCGTCGTCCCATACAAGGTGCCGTTGACGTCGAGCAATCCCGCTTCAGGATAAATACCGTTCTTTTGAGGACGAAAGCTATAGATCAGTTGATATGAAGTCGCGCGATTGACGCGATGCTTCGACGCTGCGACGAGGGGCATGTCACCCTGAGCCTGAGGAAGGGTACTGTCACCCTGAGCCTGTCGAAGGGCATTGTCACCCTGAGCCTGTGGAAGGGCACTGTCACCCTGAGCCTGTCGAAGGGCGCCACACGCTGTAAGTAATGCCAACGTGACGCAGCCTAGTACGTAACTGATGCGAGCTGATGTCTTCATTCGTTTGTGTTATCTCCTGCAGTGGTCTTCCCACAATGCGTGCTTGCCCTTGATAAGGAAGTCGAAGGTCAGTTTATACTCATCGTTGCTCTGCTTTTCGAACGCCACTCTCTGCGAGTCATCGGGATAGACCGATTGTGTGGCAATGCGTTGCGCGCTTGCGCCGCGGCTGGAAACGAGGACCGACATGCTGCCGTCGGGTTCTAGATCGACGGTACGCCACTGCTTGGTAGCAAGGTCGTATGTCTCAAGATCTTCACTCGCGCTCGTGCCCGAACGGTTCGTGCCCCGCATCCAGCGCCCGCCTGGCACAAGCTCCCAATCCGTCGTGTAACTTGTCATTTTTCCGCCCGCCACCGACGTGCAGGTCCAGTGCCCAACGAGAAAGTTCATCCAGGTCATCGGATCTGTTGCGCTCTGCGCCCATGCCGCTGGTGTGCATGCGAGCCCGAATGCCAGCATTGCGACAGCGCAAAGACGTTCTCGACCCATACCTTTCGTCGCGCTCTCCCTTTGATTAGCGGCTTGAAGCGGACTGCGCGCGCCGCCTGCGTCACGATTATATCAAGCAGCGCAAGCGTGACTGGCGCAAGCGGCTCTACGCCGGGTAAAAGCGCACCCCTTAGCAAAACTGAGCAAAGTGCTTCCTAGGCGAGCTCTAGCTGCGTTGTTCTCCATTGCTCTCTTCTCCGGCTGCAACCCATCAGTCGTGCAGCTCAGTCGCCCACCCGTCGTACCACCGGGATTGGACGCAGCCGCGACGACCCAGAGCCTCCTTTACGTTTCGAACCTCGCGACTAATGACGTCGACATCTTCTCCTATCCCGAAGGAAAAGTCGTCGGCAAAATCACGGAGATCGGCCGCCCGCGCGGCGAATGCGCCGACGCGGCTGGAAACGTTTGGATCGCCGACGTTCAGGCATTCCAAGTGGTCGAGTACTCCCATGGCGCGTCCAAGCCCGTCGCGGCGCTCAGCACGTTCGGAGCGCCCCGCGGTTGCTCCGTCGACCCAAGAATCGACAACCTCGCGGTCAGCGGCGGCGCCAACGGGACGATTCTTTCCGTTTATCACCGCAGTACCCGCGGAATCTGGCGCGATCCGAGGCGCTACAGCGACACGTCGATCCGCACCGCATATTTCTGCGGTTACGACGCCGCCGGAAATCTCTTCATCGACGGGACAAGTGCAGACGGAGACTTCCGGCTCGCGGAGTTACCGCGCGGCGCTCGCGCGTTGGTAAATCTCACGGTAAGTCAAAGCATCGCGGCTCCCGGACAAGTGCAATGGGATGGCAAATACGTCACGGTCGGCGACGCCGGCGTTTCGCCTTCGGTGCTCTACCGATTCTCGATCGGCGCAAGAACCGCCACCAAGGTCGGCTCGACGATACTACAAAAAACCGCGAAGCTGCAACAGTATTGGATCCAAGCGAAGACAGTGATTGCCGCCGACGACGAATCTCGCGTCGGCTTGTGGAAATACCCCGAGGGCGGCTCTCCCGCGAAGACGTTCGGTTCGCTGCGGGCGTATGCCGCCGCGGTAAGTCTGCCGTGAAAGCTCCTAAGCGACGAAGCATGTTTCGGCGCTTTCTCGCTCTGGCAATTGCTTGCGCATGGCTCGCTGGTTGCGGCGGCCAATCCAGCGCGCCGCTCTTTTCGGTGCCGCAAGCTTCGCAGCTTGATCTTCACCGCGGAGTTTCACCTACCGGGAACTCGGGCGAGCTTCCTGAACCGCCCGTCGTGCGCTCGGTCAATGGCGTTGCCCGAGTCTCGCTTAGCGTCACATACCGTCTCGAGACCCAGCTTCCGCAGTTCGTTTTTGGCGGCATGTCGGATACCGCTCCGACGATCCGCGTCAATCCCGGCGACACCATAGTGCTCGACGTGACCGACGAGCTCCCGCAGCGCGAAGGCGACAAGTTTGATATCAACATTCATTTTCACGGCCTCGGTGCCTCGCCGCGTGCTCCTGCCGACGACGTGCTCGGAACCCTCGCGCGGCCGGGGCAAGCACTTCACTACGTCGTGCACGTCCCGCAAAATCAAGAACCCGGCCTCTACTGGTATCATCCGCACGTTCATGGTGAAACGAACTATCAGGTCGGCGAGGCGGGGATGTCGGGCGCAATCGTCGTCAATGGATTAGAGCGCCACCTTCCCGGCTTGGCGAAGATGAAAACGCACGTCATCATCGTGCGCGACAATGTCGTGGGCAACGCGGCCCAATCGCGCGGCGCCATAGTGCAACCGCAAGTCATCAATAGCGATCCGTGTGGTCCCGAGTTTGGTGGGGAAACGACGCTCAACGACGCCTATGAGCCCGTGATAACCATTGCTCCAGGCGAAAAGCAATTCTTTCGCGTGATCAACGCCACTGGGCACAAGACGCTCAAGCTCGCCGTCGACGGGTCGAATCTCGAAGTCGTCGCGATCGACGGCTTTCCGCTCGACACGTGGCGCGCCACGCCGCCAACCTTAACCGAATCTGCGGCGATCGTGCCTCCCGCTTCGCGCGTCGAGTTTGTCGTAACCGGTCCGCGCAGCCCGCGCGCAAAATTTTGGACGCTCTGCTACGACTCCGGTCCAGCCGGCGATCGCGACCCAAAACTCGAGCTTGCGAGTCTCAAACCGCCAACAAGTCGACCCTCGCTAAAATTCCAAGCGCCGGAGTTGCTGCGCGCCGCCGCGGCGCTTCCGCAAAACGTCTACACCTCGCAGCTTCCGCCGGTCGCCGCTCACCGCGTCGTCGTTTTTAGTGAAGGAAACAAGCACTTCTTCATCAACCACAAGGCCTTTTCAATGAGCGACCCGCCGATGTTCGTGGTTCATACGGGCACCGTCGAAGAATGGCTCGTCAAGAACATCACCGGGGAAGTGCACGATTTCCATATCCACCAAGTCCATTTTCTCGTCAGGGAGATCAACAGCATCAAGGTTCCGCATCCGTATTGGGCCGATAGCTTCATCATCCCGCACCGCCAAAGCAACGGCAAAGCGGGCACGCTCTTGATGTTGATGGATTTTCGCGACCCGATCATCAAGGGAACGTTTCTCTTCCATTGTCACATCCTCGATCACGAAGATCACGGAATGATGGCAAAGATTCAGGCCATCGATCTGTGAGAAACATCTTCGCCTGCGTTGTTGCGGCCGTTCTCGGGGGCTGCAGCGCTACGCAGTTGCCGTCCGGGCAAACCGCCGTCACGTACGCCGTGCCCGACCCTTCGTGGATCGCGCACAAGGCCCAAAGCGAAGACCTCCTCTATATTTCCGACCAGGGCGGCCGCGTCTACGTCTTCACCTATCCCGGGGGCGAGCGAGTTGGAATGCTGACGCGTTTCCGAGCACTTGGCGGCTTATGTTCCGATTCAAACGGCGACGTCTTCGTCGTCGACACGGCGCGCCAAGCGGTTCTTCAATACTCGCACGGCGCGACGCGGCCGACCCACGTGTTCGGCGCCTCGGGTTATCCTCAGGGTTGCGCAGTTGATCCGACGACTGGAAACCTCGCCGTCGCGGATTACCAAGCCGCCCAACCGCCCGGACCGGGCAACGTTCTTGTCTACAACCGCATGAAGAACATGCGAAGCACGATCTACACCGATCCTTCGTTTAACCAGTTCTTCTTCTGCGGATACGACGGTCGCGGCAACCTCTATGTCGACGGCGTTAACGCGGGCACGTCGCAATCGGAGTTCGCGGAGCTTCCCAAAGGCGCCACCTCGCTGCGCGACTTCAAACTCAACGAGCGCATCGCCTATCCCGGAGCGATCCAATGGGACGGCACCGACCTCGCGGTCGAAGATCTATCGAGCGACGTGATCTATCGCGTGAGGGTCGCCGCATCCAGCGGCAGGGTCGTCGGAAGTACGCATCTCGACGGTGACCATAGCACCTTGCTCACCCAGTTTTGGATTCAAAACAACGTGATCATCTCGCCCTACGGCAAACTGCCTCGCAGCGTCCATCGGGCCGGGCTTTGGCCCTACCCTTCGGGCGGGTCACCTAAGAAAGTGCTCGAACCTCGCGGTGACGTCGAACTGCTGGGCGCAACGATCAGCGTCCATCAGTGAAGGAGTAAGGGCCAGTCTATGTGGACTTCAGTATTTAGGGCAATCGGTGCGCTAACCAGTGGCGATGCCGCCGAACGCGATTTCGACCTAGCGGCAGAGCGCATTCAGACCGCGTTACTGAATGTTTCGTTGCCCGAGATCGCCGGATTAGATCTTGGCGTGCACGCGGAACCGGCGCGTCTGGTAGGCGGCGATTATATCGACGTGTTTGCGGCGGAAAAGCAATGCCTTCTCTTCGGCCTAGGCGATGCTTCAGGAAAGTCGTTAGCCGCGGCCTTGAACGCGCTGATGTTACGCTATCTCGTTCGCGGGCTGGTTCAGGCTCTCTCGATCGAACGCTTGGAGTCGGTGCTCACCCACACGAACGCGGTGGTCGCTCAGGATCTGCGCGAATCCGATCAGTTCATTACGCTTCTGATCGGCACGATCGACGCGGCGTCGGGCAAAATGAGAATCGCAAACGCGGGGCACGAACCGCCGCTCGTCTTGCGCGCAGGCGCCCCCGATATCGAGATCATGACCAAACACGACATCGTGCTCGGGGTTGACCCAAAGGTTACCTATGCGATCGAAGAAACCACGGTGGGGTTCGGGGATCGGGTCGTTCTCTATACCGATGGGCTGACCGAGGCCAGCAATTCGCGCGGGGAGCTGTTTACCGTCGAGCGACTGCGCGAGAATCTTCTCGCCCATCGAGCTTTGACCGCTCAAGAACTCGCCGACGCCCTCTTTGAAACGGTGAAAGCATATGCCGAGGGCAATATGCGCGACGACGCCACCATCTTGGTGGTGCATCGCGTGAGCGCGTAACCGGCTAGCCCGTTCTATGTTGGGGCGAAGTCTCGACACCGATCTGTTGCTGCGGCATTACGCCGTTGCCGGTCCAATCCTCGAGCGGGCCTTCGGAAAAATTCCCTTTGTCTGGTCGACATTACCCGCGGGATTCGATGGGCCGACGATCTTTCACGGGCCTCTCTCGGTGCATACCAAGCCGAAGGGACCGATTGTCGATGTGCCGACTGCGAGCGGCCTACACCGGTACCCGGCGCTTTCAAGTGAACGCATCGAAGGCTTGGTGCGGCATGGTGCCGTCGAACTATATTCATGGTCGCCCGAACCTTCCGATCCGACCCGTGTACGCTTTGCGCGAATTCTGATCGAAGCTCTGCCGAATGCCGATTTTCGCACGTTGGAGGCCGGTCTGAGTGCCGTCGAGGACGTGTTATCGGATGGGAAAATCGAATCGCTCAGAGTTTACGACGGCGGAACCGGCGCGGCACTTTGGATTCCGTTTTGCGATGGTCCCAGTTACGAAGAAGTACGACCGTGGCTGCATGCGCAGTGCGCGCAGGCGGCAACGCGGCACCCCGATCTTGTAACGCTGCAGCCGAATAGCCATGGTGGACCGCCCATTCACTTGCACGTGCAGACAAATGCCGTAGCCCGATTCAGCGTGCTGCCCTATTCCGTTCGTGCCGCTCCGGATTATCCGCTTGCCTTTGCTATCGCGAAAGAGAACGCGACGAATCAGCATAACGGCCGCCCGCTCAACGGCAGAGTCTGCGCCGCCAACTTCGCCGAGTGGATGGAGCGCCTTGGCGATCCGTTCGTAACGCAACCCGCGCGATTCTACGAGCAGCGCTTTGCCGAGTTTCGCCACGAGAGCGTTGCTTGGCCCGAGCCCATGCCGGCGCAAAAGTCGCACGGGCCGATCGTGAATGCGGCAATTACGGTGCTTCAAGATGGGCTTTCGCACTCGGCCGACGAGATTCTGACGATTGCCATGAAGCGCGGCTTACTCGACGCAAAGACGACGGTGAAGTACGTCTATACTTCGCTCATCGAGTATATCGCGCGAGCAAACGGCAACGGGCGCAAGCCCGCGGTGGTCCAGAATGCCGACCGCTCGTTCCGCATCAACGAGCCTCCGGATGAGTGGCCGGCGGTTTCCGAAGAGCAGCCTAAGGAGTGCGGGCCCGAAATTGCGGCGCTCATCGAGCGGTTGCACCGCACCGCCAGTGGCGCCGACGCGAACGCCTTCGAAGAAGCGGTCTGCGATGCGTTCGACAAGCTTGGGTTCGCGGCGACCCATAGCGGCGGACAAAAAGCTCCCGACGGTTATGCCGACGCCTTATTAGGACCGCTGGGCTACCGGGTGATGATCGAGTGTAAGTCGGGCGACGAAGGCACGAACGACCCGAGTGTCTTTGAGGCGGCAAAGTATAAAGACGCATTTGGTGCCCAGTTCTCGGCGCTTGTCGGCCGCGCGTTCTCCGGCGAGATCGAGTTGGTCAAGGAGCTGCACAATCACGGCGTGAGCGCCTGGACCGTTGACGATCTGGAAACGCTGCTGCGGATAGGCGCAAACGCTTTCGAAATGCGGCCGCTGTTTGCGCCGGGCTTCGCGGCCGATGCGCTCGACGACGTGTTGTGGGAGCGCCATCACGGCCGCGCCAAGCGCGTGCGGCTTATCGCCGACGCCATCGTGCGTACGGGAAGGATTACGCAGGCCGGATATTCCGGCGCGTCATCGGAAGCGCCCAGGATTACCGAAGACGTCGCAATGGTGCTCGTCGATCAAGATTTAGCCGCCAACGGAAGTTCGGCGACCTGCACGCGCGCCGACGTGAGAGCGGCCATCGAGTATCTCGCTAACCCGCTCGTCGCCTTGGTCGAACGGGATCCGACCGACGGCAGTGTGGTCGTGCTCGCAACATCGTGAGGCGGGTGTTTGCAGCGCGGTTTGAAGGATTGCGAATCGCCGCAAACGCTACGTGGCGTCCGGTTGTCCTTCACCCGCGGCCCAATGGATGACCTGAGGGTCGACGGATCGTCGCAAATGGGAGAAGTTGCGATGCGCGTGTCAGCAACTACGGCGACGTGCTGCGCGAGTACGAGGTTCATCCCGAAGCCAAGCGCGCCGATTCGACCGGAAAGCCTCGCTCGAAGCAGACCGAAGGGCTGCTCAGAAGGCGCCACGAGGCAATCGATTCGCTCACATACATGGGCAAGGAGTCGAACAAGCTAGAAGAGGTCGAAGAGCAAAGCCTACTCGATCCAAGCGACGTCTGCACCCAGTACCTCGATCTACGGCGTGACGCGTGGACTACGAAGATTCTGCCGAAGCTCAAAGCCATGCCGCTACCCGAGCTCATGGAGAGACGCGGGCTTTCGCGGTCGACGCTTCAGGCCATTCGGGCGGGGCGGAGGCCGCATCCCAAGAACAGAGATATACTGCGTGCCGCTCTCCAGTTGTACTCAGTAGGGTCAGCTTAGGCACAAAATGACCAAAAACATTGGGAGCGATTTTGACCGACGACGAACCCATTACAGACGATGAGTTTGCATTTATGGACGACTTTGCGGAAAACTTCAAGGGTGCCATTGAGCATGTCATATCGAACCGTCCTAAAGATGACTTCGATGACTATCTCAGTAGCTGGGCTGTGAATCTCGGCGTACTGGCACATGATATTCTGTGCAGCTGTATTGCTTTGCTCAAACTAAATCGCGTTCGCGCTGCTTACATGCTGCAGAGGCCGCTCTTAGACTATCATCTACGCCTTCGTTACTATGTTATTCAATCTACCGAGTCGAGAAATAAATGGCTCGCCAAAGGTCGGCGCAGTAGCAAGAATTACCTGGCACAATGCCATGCCTACCAAGACTGGAGAAACGCGGAGGACAAGATCTACGACATAATTAGGAAGCAGGGCGCTAAAGCTCTGGAAAATATACCAGAGCATGAGAGGCGTAAGACACAGGCCAAGCTTCGCAAAAACCGGAAGGTACTAACTCGCCGAATTTCTCACATGTGTGAAGTGACCTCTAACGAGACGCTCGGCTCTCTATACCTCGAAAATCAAATTCTAAGCGCGCACCTGCATGGTGACCAAGTAACTATCATAGACACAATTCGCGAAGGTGACATTGCAAAAGGCACGCTCTCGGTATTCTGGCAGTCGGAGCGATTTAAGCCCTATATCATCCTCGCCAACGCGTTCGCATATTGCCACGAGATCATGGTGTCAATCGAGATGATCCGCGGATGGTGCTACGCCAAAGATAGTTCATTCTCAGAAGGCTTCGTTCGGATGCTGAGGCGCGGCACATGAATCGGCGCTCTACCGAGCCCCCCAACCTACGCGGGCTTCAAGCTGAGTCGGCCATGCAGCGGCGACGGCCTGCCGATCGGCGAGACCCGGCGAAGGGTACGCAGTGCGCTGAGGGGTTTGCCGATTGGATCGGAACATCGTCGGAACCGCCGCGTCGCCTCATTAAAGGAGATCGAGTTTCAGTTGCCTGGAGCATTGTTGTTGGGAAATGGCTTTAGCGCCGCTTATGATCCCATGTTCTGCTACGAATCGCTGAGAGAAGGTGCACAGTTTCCCGAGCGCCTGGAGGCGGTCTTTGATACGGTAGGTACCTCGGACTTCGAAATGGTGATGCGACGGTTAAACGAGGCCGTGGCGCTGCTCAGGCACTACGATGAGACGGCTCCAGTTTTGACGCGCCTTCGCACAGATGTTCGTTTAGTCCGATCATCCTTGATACACGCATTGACTGCGTACCACCCACGTGATGCCGATTACGTCGAGGAAGCAGATAAGGAAATCTGTGCCAACTTCCTCCATGACTATGACAGGGTCTTTACTCTAACCTATGACCTGCTGCTCTACTGGGTAATGGCGCCGCGATTGTTTGACAAGCATCGAGACGGCTTCGGCGGTGATGATCTTCATTGGCGACAGGGGGAAGGCGACCAAACGGTCTTTTACGTTCATGGTGGTCTACATCTATTTCGAGTTGAGGACGAGACATTTAAGCGCAGCTACGCTCAAGGGCGAATAACGGACCAGCTACGGGAAGCGTTGGACGCCGGCGACATACCTTTGTTTGTTTCTGAAGGCGAGTCGCGCCAAAAACTCAACGCGATTCGCCAAAGTCCTTACCTTAATTACTGCTATGAAGCTCTAAGAGCAAACGACCTTCCACTATGCATTTACGGGTTTGCCTTCGACGAAAATGACGACCATATTGCGAGAGCAATTGAGCGAAGCCGTGTACCGGAGATAACCATTTTCTTGCACTCAGGCGGTGATCCGCAGGAACGTGACCAAGTCAAGGAGCGAGGGTACCGGCTTAGGCGAAGATTGCAGGCTCAGGGCCGCACTGTTCCGGTTCGCTTCCGTGAGTCGAACGAAGTTCGTATCTGGCCGGAATAGTAAACCCCCGGTAGCCGCGCGGCGTCGCACCCGGCCGAGGTGGCCTCGTTTTTGAAGGGGCCTAGCTGCTACCCAGCACGAAAATGAAGCGCCCAAGCGTCACCAGCATACTTCCAATCCACATGCCGAAAAGGCCCACGACGATTATGACGAGGTATTTCGCTCGATCGCCTACCGTCACTTTGTCAAAAGCAGGCGCCATAAGAAACGCGATCACGAAAAGCCAGAACAAAAACCAAGTTAGACTGCGCACGTGGATGACATAGGGCAGCGTTGCGTTTGCAATCAGTCCTAGTGATGCACCACCTGCAGCTATTACAAACATCAATCCAAAAACCGAGACATCCTCGCGAGACCCCGCCGATGACTCGCTGCCGGTGGCGCGAGGCCGGCGCCGAACATCGCGTGCCGCTTCACGCTTGGCATCGCGCGCGGCGTACATAAACAAAGCGCCTACGGAAGGCTTGCGACTAAACCATATCCGGCGCATCGGCATAAGGGTACGATTTCTGCAGCGAGGCGGCGTCGAGCCTCCGCAGGCTCAGCAGCTAAGCGCTTTGAGAGGGAGCCCTGGTTTTGAAGGCTCTTTACCTCCTATCCCTAGCTCCGGTGGGGGATAGGAAACGGAGCCGTAAAGACGAGAAAAGCCTGGGGCTTGGCTGCTCGGCTGCTCGGCCTCTCTCAGCCGGCTTTGCAGATGCGCGATGACGGTGCTGCGCCCCTAACGTATCAAAGCGCTACGCGTGGATGCCGGGATGCGATCGCGGCGCGGGCGAGGCTGGCTAAACCGGTAAGCACTTTACGTGAACTTGCCTCGCGGCCGGGGAGTTAGGCTTATTTTAAACTGACTACCACGCCGTATGGTGCAGCACCAACAATGCTTTTGCTAGGATTGCCGCCGGATGGGTATCGCCAAACGCCGATCCCGCCCGTCGAGCCGGCTTCCGGCCCAATGACCTTGCCGCCCTGAATCCAGAACATCGCGTAGGCCATCGAATCTGCGAGCCTAGCTGCCCCTACTTCTGTTCCTTCGCTTCCACTGATTGAGAAGCTATAAATCACTGCCGGTTGTCCGGAGCTGCTGCCTCGATCTGCAACCGTTAAGTCACCGTTTTTCCACTGCATAGCCCCAGGCCCGTTTATATCTTCATTGACAGTGATGGTGTCAAACGCCGGGCTTCCATTTCGGAGTTCAGTCAGCACAAAACCGCTATTCTGGTCGGTTGTTCCGTCCTCGAACAAATTACCGGCTTTATCGTAGGTGCAATACCAACCGAAATATACATTGGCATTATGGTAATATTTCGCTAAGCGGTATTCTTGCCTTTTCCGGTTATACGGAAAAATTATGGCGCCGTAATATGACGAGGCGGCGACGTTCTGAGTCGCAGGATCGACAGAACAAGCGTTCACCGAGTATGGGCTCTTGAGCGCAGCGAGTTGTTTAGTGCCACCGTGCGCATACTCATATACAGCGTGGTCATAAAAGGAAGTAACGAACACGTCGCCGGCCTTATCGACGCACAAGCCCTCGGCGCCATTAAAGGTGCCAAGCGATCCGACGAGCTTGCCCCCTGGATACGTATACACGTCAACTATATCGTCCGAGGACGTATACAAAAGGTTTCTTCCACTGACATCGGGCCGCATCCATGATCCCCCGCGCGCGCCGTGCGAGGCGATTGCGCGGCTTTGCGGCATCGCGCGCGGCGCGCCGATCGGCGCCTGCGATCCGCCGCAATCAGTGAAAAGTACACCAAGAGCAAGAGAGCTTAGCAGTTTAACGAGAGGGACTACTTTCATGTCTAGGGCCTTACTTGCGGAGAGAGTGCGTTGGAGCGACGGAAATTGCCACCCCATAAGCCGGATATTTTTCAGAAGCCAGTAACGATTTAGTCGGGAGACCACCTGCCGGGTAACGCCAAAAGTGCACCTGCCGGTCGTTAAAACCGGCACCAACAAGCGTCTTACGATATAGTGTGTACTGGGCAAGGTTGGGCAAGCGCTTTCGCGGTTTGGTTTCGGTGCTAATGGTTGTGGTTCCAACTACCGTGCCTCGGCTCCCAGAGAGTTTAACGCGATATATTGTCTCCGTAGCCTGACGCTTCTGCCATTGCCATCCTGAAATCACAAGATCACCAGCATCCCATTGGAGGCTCTCGGCTAAAGGGGTTTCATTAAGGGTAACGGCTTCGAACGCGCTGCCGTTTTTCGGAAGTTCCGCTAGGGGATAGGGTCCGCCCTCACTGCTACCATCGACGTATAGGTTGCCGTTGGAATCGTAGACGCACCAATCATACCAGTAGATGTCTGGGTCATAATAAATCGTAGCGCTTCCCTGACCGCCTTGATAGACCGCGACGTTGCCGTGGTCATAGCCGTTGCCAGTGCCAAAATCGTTTGCGACGGCGAGATTTCCGGTTGTTGGGTCAACTGCACAGTCGTTTCCAAACGCTGGATCACTCAACGTCGCTATTGGTTGAGTGCCACCGTGCGCGTATTCGTAGACTTGGCTGCTTGTTCCGGAGTTCACATTGCCGGCCGTTGTTACAAACACGTTGCCTTTATCATCTGAGCAAAGCCCGAAAACCCCGTATCCCGTTATGCTCAGTCCACCAACAAGTTTGCCCTGCGGATACGAAAAAACGTTAATATCATCGTTCTTGTCGTCGGGTGATGAAACGTAGAGTAAATCTTCAGCGGTCACTTCCGGAAGCATCCACGATCCGCCGCGATCGTGCCGCGTGGTCATCGTGCGGCTTTGTGGCATGGCGCCTGGCGCGCCGATCGGCGACGGAGATCCACCGCATCCTGTGAGCAATACCGCAGCGGCGCTAATCGTAAGCGCGTAACGTTCTAGCCCCAAAACCTTCATCGACGGCTCCTGCAGAAGTTGAACGGATCAGTGGCTAAGGACGTTCGCCACTGGCCCTTGAGATGCCGCTGATACTACATAAGGCGGCGTTTAAAGCGGCGGCTGCGATCCGCTGCAGGCGGCAAGTAGCGCGGCTGCGCCGATGGTCAAAGCGTATCGAGCGAATTCTTTCACAATGCGCTGCCTCCGTGGAGCGCGTTTAGCGACTCGGCGCGACGCTGACGGTTATCCCAAATGGGTTTGAAAGTTTCTGTATGGTCGTGACGGGCGAAGCCGCATTGGGATAACGCCAAATCATGGCGGATGTTCCCGCCCAATTGGCCGCAGACACCCTTCCGCCCATAATCCAAAACTCGGAAACCCCAACTGATTCCGCGAGCTGGACCGACCCGACCTCATTTGCCACACGGCCTCGAATCTTAGCTGGAACAGCGTTGTGGGATCAGAGCTCCCTGCGTTAGTCCCGATGACGACATGTTTGCCGTCCCATGCAACGCCTCCAACTTCATACGCTTTCACGTCGTGCAGACGCAATAGCCTAAAATTACTAGCGCTAGGTTTGAGCTCGCCAAGCGCGCCGATGTGGCTGGACCCGTAAAGCCGACCGTAAGCGAACAAATTTTCTCGATCGTCATAAGTTGCTGAAAAGGGATAAAGTTTACAATAGTACAGCTTCGGTGAACCGCTGGCGTTTGCAAAGATTGCGACGTCTCCGGGCGAGCTTGAACCGAAGTCACCAAAATTTACAACTGCCAAATCGCCGGTTACAGAGTCAACGGAACATGCGCTGATCATATATCCTTCATACTTTTGCTCGTCGTTCAAGGTCCTAAGCGGCTCGGTGCCACCGTGCGCGTATTCTGTAATTTCGTCGGTCTGGCCAATCCAAACGTTTCCAGCGTGGTCCGAGCACAGCCCACCGGCGCGCTGGAAACCTCTTAGTCTTCCTACTGCTTTGCCCGAAGGATATGCGTACACGTATACGTCGGCGTTGCTCCAATTTGAAACATAGAGCAGGTCCTCACTCTTCGCTTCCGGCAGCATCCACGATCCGCTGCGCGCCGCGTGTGCGGTGATCGCGCGGCTTTGCGGTATTGCGCCCGGCGAGGCGATCGGCGACTGCGATCCTCCGCACGCTGCGAGCAGTACGGTCGTGGCGACGACGCTGATGCTGAGCGCCCTAATCATTGCCAGCTCAAGACGACGAGCCCGTTACTCGTTGCGTTCTTCCAACCTCGCCACGTGTGGAATTTTATGGCGTTTGGCTCGATGTAGGACGACCCGCCACCGCCGCCGCCTCCATAACCAAAACAGTAACCCCCGCCTCCACCGCCGCCGCCGCCGCCGAAGTATCCTCCACCACCGCCGCCGCCGCCAGCCCCCACGGTGGATGAGGATCCCTCGCCTTCGGCGCCGCCAGTGCCCCCGGCGCCGCGCGATCCGGGCGCTCCAGGGCCACCAGCTTGAGAACCCAGGCCACCGGCACCACCCGCCCCGCCCGATGTCTGGTTGCCGCCGCTTCCCCCGCCGCCGTCGCAGGCGTAGCCGTATTGCCCACCGGAGCCTCCAGTGGGACCTCCACCGCTGCCACCGACACCCCCACCGTTACCTGCCCCTTGTCCCCCTCCGCCTCCGGCCACGACAACGCGATTCGAAGGTCTGTCGCCATGTTGCCGTACATCAGACGCGCCACCGCCACCGGTTCCGGTGCAGCACTGGTAGGGTCCGCCTCCGTTCCCGCCGCCGTTGAAACCACCGTTGGTCTGGTTCAGCCCCGAAGCGGCGCCGCCAACAAAAACTGCCAATCTTTCACCTGGCACGACAGGAATAATCGCGTGCACGCGACCACCGCGCCCGCCGCCGTCCTGGTAATACTGGGTGCCACCGGACGCCCCTCGTGCGACCACGTCGATTCTGGTCACACTCGCCGGGACTTTGAACGACTGCTCCGTGCCGGTATAGAGAAATGTTTTCTGCTGCGGATGGGAATTAACGTTGTTGTCGGCCGCCCCGAGCGTGCCGATCGGCGGTGTAGATCCGCCGCACGCTGAAAGTAATAGAGCAGTGGCGCTGATACTAAGCGCGAGACGGCCAAGACTTACGAACTCCATCGACGGCTCCCTTCAGAAGCTGAACGGATGAGCGACTAAGGTCGTTCTGCTCCGCGCCATCGTTGCCCGCTTAAGCCGCGCCGATACTACATAAGAGCTTGGGCAGTTGTGCTTCTGGCCCTTCGGCCGGCGATTCGGCGTAAGCGACGCCCAGTTTGGCCGCCTTCGTTATTTGGCCGCGATGCTCAAGGCAACAGCGATGGCGTAACCGCCTATTGAAGCGCGCTGAAAATCAACGGGAATGCGCATAGGTCACTCCGCTTCTACTTACCGCACTAGGAGGTCCAGCTGACGGGCGTCAAGACCGACCTCCTGATAGTATTTGCGGCACAGCTCTAAAAAGCTGAACCCGTCTTCATAGGCAGCCATGCCGCCGTCGGTCGGCTTGTCTAAGTAAATCAGGCCACCTTCGACCATAAATATAATCTGAGCCGGCTCCGGCGAATCATCGGTGATTACCAGGGTATGAGCTTCACCAGCAGGTTCGTAGATGAACGTTCCCGGCTGCGCAATCCAGTCATGCTCCAGGTAGCGCCAATGACCACTTATCGTGTAACCCCGAACTGTGCCGACGTGATAGTGCACGCCCAGCTTCGCACCAGGCAATCCCTTAAGAAGGACGCTGAATCCCCCCGAAGTAACGTTGAAGCACAAGGGTTGTACCCATACGCCATCCGCGTAGGGCACCCAAAGGCGTTGCTCGTTGACATCGATATTCGCAATGAAGTGGCCGCGATTGCGCTGAACTGGGTCGAGACCATCATGCACGCTGCTAAACGTTGTGATTGGCATTTCTCTCCTCCTCAATGTCGGGCAATGTTACTTCGCGGAGACGGCGGCCCTTTTCAAGGCACGTCTTCATACCGCGGAAATCCTTTCGGATAGGTGCCGTCGGGATGTCGTTTTGTCCAAAGTTTGCATTCCGTTGCGAGATATTCGAAGTTTTCGTAAAGTGCGTTTCCTTCCTTACGACGCATGATATGCAACACAGGTCGCACCGCCTCGTAGGCGCTGACCACGGGTCCTGCCATGGCATCGATAAATAACACCTTGTCCGTCAGCCCGCGCTTTACGGTGGTGCCGAGGATTTCGAAATAGTCAGCCAACAAAATCTCCGGGTGCTGCGTCCGGTCCGGACTGGACAGCGACGAGACGAAAGCGTCGTCTTTGAGCCTTTCGGGCAACTCGTGACGGGCAAACCGAAGCCAGCCCTGTAAATCTCGGCGCTGCCAATCTTCGATGACCTTCGTGAGGGCGATAAGCTGATTGCTAACGCGGAGGTGACGCAACTGCACCGTAGCTGCCACAGCCGTCACGGAAATGACCGCAAAGGTCCCGCCGGCGAAAGCTGTATTGATGATCTCCCACGTCATGCGTTTCCCTCCCGTGAAGTCGTTCGCGGGCCATGCTCTTCTCCGAAGACCTTTACGCGATATAAGTTGGCAGCGTCCTCTTCCGATCGATATTGTGCACGCGGCCTAAGCGGAATCGTCCCGGAATGAACCGTCGGTGACTTGGATATCGCACGGAGTCCCTCGGAGCAGAATCTGACCCAGTAACCCGGAGAAATGAGTCCGAAAGGGAGACCCTACATGCGCGACGGCGATAATCGGCAACGGATGCGATTGTTCCCTGCGGGGATCTTGGTCTTAGCGATGACAGTCGCGCCCGTGGCGTCGGGCGCACAGGCACCTCCAACGTCACTCCCGCCCTCTTTTTCACAAGAGATTCTCGACGCTCACAATAGATATAGAATGGCCGTTGGCGTTCCGCCGCTCGTATGGTCCGACGACCTGGCAGCTGCAGCTCAGGCGTGGGCGAACTCACTTAGTTCAAACCTGCAGTTTGCGCACGATCCTAACGCCCAAGGTCAAGGAGAAAACATCTGGATGGGCACGACGGGCGCCTTTTCTCTCACGCAAATGATCGACTCTTGGGGCCAAGAACAACAGAATTTTCAGAACGGGACGTTTCCAAGAGTGAGTACGACCGGCAACTGGTCCGATGTCGCTCACTATTCGCAAATAGTTTGGCGGAACACGACGAGCGTAGGATGTGCGGGCGTAGACGGGTCCGACGGCAACTATCGACTCGTTTGCCGTTACAGTCCTCAGGGAAACGTCGTGGGCCAGCAAGTCTTTTAGCGAGTCCACGCGTCTCCACCGATCCCGGATTTTCGGACTCCCGTGTCACCCTGAGCTTGTCGAAGGGTTACGACACCTTCCGATGACAATGTTGAAACGATGCGCATACTCGTAACCGGCGCGACAGGCTACATCGGCGGACGTCTCGTGCCGCGTCTCTACGCACAGGGCCATTCCGTCCGCTGTCTTGCTCGCGCGGCGCTTCGCCTGCGCGACCGCTTTCCCGCCGACGTCGAGATCGTCGAAGGCTCCATCGAAGACCCGGCCGCACTGCAACGAGCGCTGACCGGCTGCGATGTCGCGTACTACCTCGTTCACTCCATGCGCTCGACGACGCAGTTTGCCGCGGCCGACCGAGATGCGGCGCGCGCGTTTGGTGCAGCCGCGAAGGAGGCCGGCCTTCGACTGATCGTCTACTTGGGTGGCCTCGGCGAACCCCACGAAGAGCTTTCGACGCATTTACAGAGTCGGCATGAAGTCGGTAAAGTACTTCGAGCAAGCGGCGTGCCCGTCATCGAGTTCCAAGCCGCGCAAATTATCGGCAGCGGCTCGATCAGCTTCGAAATGATGCGTTATCTTACGGAGCGCCTTCCAGTCATGATCGCGCCACGCTGGGTGTACACGCAATGCCAGCCGATCGGCGTGCGCGACGTCCTCTCCTACCTGATTGGCGCACTTCGCCAACCTTTTGAGAACCGAACCTATCAGATCGGCGGCGCCACCGTGGAGACGTATCGCAGCATGATGCTTCGTTATGCCGGCATGCGCGGTTTGCGCCGATATATCGTCACCGTGCCGGTCTTTACCCCAAAGCTCTCGTCGTACTGGGTGCACCTCATAACTCCGGTGCCGGCCCAGCTCGCGAGGCCGCTCATCGCAGGCCTTTCTAACAAGGTGATCGTTCGCGATAACGACGCCACGCGCGATTTTCCCTGGATTCAGCCTCAATCTTTCGATGAAGCGTTGCGGCTCGCACTCGACCGATCGCAAAGCGCCGACCGCGAATCGACGTGGTTCGATGCATTTGCCGGTGAAAATCGCAGAGGCGAGTTTGTCGGATTACAGGAGGGAATGTTCATCGACCGGCGCGAGCTCGTGGTGAACGCGCCGACAGACCAAACCGCCGCAATCTTTTCATCTCTGGGGGGCGAGCACGGATGGCTGGCATCAAACTCGTTATGGCGCCTGCGCGGCTGGATCGACCGCGCCGTCGGGGGCACAGGCCTGCGCCGAGGCCGCCGGTCGATGAAAAACTTGAGGGTCGGCGATGCCCTCGATTTCTGGCGCGTGGAGGAGTATCACCCCGGCCGCATGCTGCGCCTACGTGCGGAAATGCTGCTTCCCGGGCGCGCGTGGCTGCAATTCGAAAGCGAACCCCTCGCTCCGTCGCAAAGCAGATTGGTGCAGACCGCGTTCTTCGAACCGCGCGGTGTGGGAGGATACGTTTACTGGTACGGCGTTCTACCGTTTCACGGCATTGTCTTCGGCCGCATGATCAAAGGAGTCGCGCGAGCCGCGGAGCTCGCTTCCATCGACTCTCCTCGAGAAGCAGTACCGTAGTCACATGGTGCGGCACTTGATGAGCAAGCAATGCATACCTGACATTGCTCATGGCGACATTGCACTGGTCGGACAGAACTCACGATCCGCGCTTTCCGCCCTAGATACGGCAGCGACCCATTTCGGAACGTCGACGCCCTTAACGAGCAACCAGAGGGCCAGTGACAATGTGGCGAGCAATACCGGCAGGAGAAGCACCGGGGACGCATAGGCCGGTGCTAGGACCAATGCGACGTTGATAGTGATGAACCCCAGACCAGCAAGCGCCAGAAGAACGCCTAGAGTCTTGGGTAAGTAGCAAGATCGAAAGATCAAGTAGCCGACGATAATCGAACCGACTCCACCGAACGCCATGAATACCTCAGCGCCGTCTCCATACAACTTGAGCGACAGCAGCGCGAGTGTGTTCAGTTGTTCAGGCGAAAAGGTCCTTAGATAGGTAGCCCCCTCCAAAAGCTGCAACGCTGCAAAATAGAAGAACTCGGCGATTGCGTATGTGGCGGTGCCCACGAGCCCAAAGAACGCGGCGAGCAAGGCGAGATTCTTGTTTACCGGTCTGAGCAATACGTAAAGGAGCAACGTCGTCGAAACATCACACACTGCTTCTACGAGGTAGCCGACGAAGCCCATGCGGAACAGCGACTCAGAAGCCATGATATTGTGGGCTGTAGCCGTGGCGTCGGCTGGCACAATGAGTTTCGACGGAACGAAGAGTTCACCGAAGCCACCGGCCACGAACCCGACCAGCAGCAGGGCTCCGGCAATCCTTGCGTACGTCGATATCGACGCGGCACTTGCGGGGGGCTGACGAGCTTCTGTTGCGATCCTGACGTCGCTCATGCGGAATTCCTCCTGAGGTGTGGCACCGGTATAGCCTAAGAGGTGGGATTTACATCGACCAACCTACTAGAGTCGCCGCTCCCTTGTTTCGTGCGGAGCCGAACGACTGGAGCATCGAAGTCCGGCAGCGCAAACTCGCGCGGATTAAACGATGGTCTCCGATTAACTCGAAGAATGCCCTATTGAAGACACGCATTGGTGGAATGTGGTACGGCCAGGGCCTGCGAATAGTGGCCCGGGAAGGTAAAGATGAATAACGGTAACGAGTACCCGGGGGGTGGCGGCGAAAACAGGTTCCTATTGGCTTGTTTTGTTTTCATGACGGTTTGGATTGCACTCGTGTTGCCGGCGAACGCGAAAGCAGATTCGCGGGTCGCGCCCCTTACATCTGCGGAGCTGGTAATCCCGAAAGGCGCCTATTCGACGCACGACGGTATACGTTATGTAATCCTAAAGACTGGAGCGAATGCAGTCCACGCGACGCCGCACAACGATGTCACAATCGTGGCCTACGGTTGGTGGTCTACCGGTGTGCCTATCAACAGCCCCGATCTCAAAGGAAATCCCTACACATATCATCTCCGACACTTGATCAAGGGCTGGCAAGAAGCCGTTGCCCTTATGACGCCCGGAGAAACGGCTCGCTTTTGGATGCCTGCATCGGTCACGCACTCGACTGAACATGGGAACGCCCCTGGAGCCATGATTTTCCAGATACATCTTCTTTCTGTTCGGGCACATCACGGTGCCGAAGAGCGGCCAGGAACACACTGAGCGGTTCTTCTTGAGGGCGCCTTTCAGGCATTAACGCGGATAGTTTCGAGGGTTAAAGTTGCACCTAACGTGTTCGGCAGCGCTCTAAGGTCTAAATCTGAAGACTGTTCCGCCGCCGATACCCCCATACTCGGTTGTGCCATACAGGTTTCCTTGATTATCCGGGACAAGGGCCGCGGCGGGGAATCCACCATCAGGACCGTCAGTGAATTCATGCAAGACATGATAAGCCTTCCCGCTGGTGTTGAGCTCGAAAATTGTCCCAGTACCGGTTCCGCCTTGCTGAGTCGTACCGAATAAAGTACTGTCGTTCTCCAGGTATACGGCCGCTAACGGAAACGCTCCATCAGGGATAGACGAGAACTGGTGCAGTACTGTCTCCTGACCAGTACCCGATAACTTAAATACCACGCCACATCCATTGTTGCAGGTCTGATTCCCGGCAAACCCACCGTATTGAGTCGTACCATAAATGTTGCCATGGGAATCTAAGGTGACGCCGGCAACGGGTTGGTCCCCGTCTGGACCTTTCTGAAAGTTGTAGAGAACGGTCACCTTTCCGGCCGACGTGATGCGGAAAACTTCACCCCATCCTATCGAACCCCCGAAGGTCGTTGTGCCATAAAAGTTGCCATCTGGTCCCAGCGCCAGACCAGCTGCTGGCGACGCTCCATCGATGTATCGGAATTTGTGTACAACGGAATATCGCCCTGAGGCGCTTACTCGAAACACGACACCGCAACCGACGTAGATTTGTTTGCACTTCCCTAAGAAATAGCCGCCCTCCGAAGCAGTACCCCAATAATTTCCTTGCTTGTCTTCGATCAGGTTCGAAAAGGAGTAACCGCCTTCCGGGCCGCCCGATAACAACTTAATGACTTTTTCGCTTCCACTACTCGATAAGCTATACACGCCATCTATGGTGGTCCCAATTAACCCACCCCCTGGCACGGTTACCACGTCGGCCTCTGGCTGGGTGACGTTAGAGCCTGTGAAAGCGTAGAGGTCGCTCTCGTTGCCGTGCGGGTCGATCTTGAAAATACCTCCGTATACGTCGGGGCTTGTTCCGTCCATCCCGGTGCCGTAGATGTTGCCGGACGAGTCAAACGTGACGTTCGCAAGCGGATGATGTATGTTGCCAGATTGAAATGACGTTACTACTGCATAGGCCTTAATAGAGGAGGCGGACTTGATTCGCGGTTCGCCTTCGTGCCCGCCGCCCGAAGGCGGCGGCAAGCTCGATGTGCCGCTGCTACAAGCGCTTAGTGCGATCAGGCCCACCACCACAACCAACCTCATTGCTAAACTCCTAAGCTGACAACCTTGAGAAAATGGTACTCAAGCAACTGTGATGCAATTACATGAAGAAGTTCTGAAGCGCAGTGTGAGACTGCGCTAATTGCAGTGCGCCAAATTGTCATTCTTGACAAGTAATTATCATTCACGCGGGCTTAGTGGACGTAATGCCGTAGCATAGCTGCACGAGGTTGACGCTCAACACGCGCTGCTTAAGCGCCGGTAGCCGCCAAAAAAGCAACGCGCCGATCCCACAGGCGATCGGCGCGACGCAGAGCGCGGGTAACGCACCGGAGAACATACCGAGAACGACGAGCATTAGCCATCGGCTGGGTGGTACTTGAAAGAACCAACGTTAGGAGCCCAATCCCAGTGCGATTGTCTTCCGGTCTTGCCGGTAGATCGCTAGCCTCCCTGTCGGGAACTTAAGACCCCGGTGCAGGGTGCCGGCAGTTGCGCCCCTTCGGCAACAAGGCGACCTCGCATCGTCCTAGACAACACGATGCTAATAAGCGCCGAGCGGTAGCTGCTTGAAAGGGTTTCTCCATCCGGACCATCAATGCGGCCTCTCCCTGCAATCAGGAAGCAAAAGGAGCAGTTTATGAAGAAACCCTTACTTAAGGGTCTCGGAGCCCTTTCAATCGCCGCGGTTCTAGCCGGCTGCGGTGGGAGCATGTCCTCGCCGCTGTCAACCACGACACTTCCGGCGACGCAGTCGCAAGTTATCTCTCCGGATAAATGCGGTCATCAGCACGGCGTCTCGGTTCGTCCGTGCAAGGTAACGCTCACGGTGAGCAAGCCCGCAGCGACGGTAACCGCAAAGGGACCCAGCAGCGGCACCACCTTTGTCGTCAGAGACACTCGGTGCACCGCGCGAAACATCGCGACCGTAACCGGGGCAGGTTCCACTTATACGGTAACCGCAGGCACCACAATGGGAAGTTGCATCGCGAAGTTCGTTGATAAGGATGCCAAAGGCCACCCGATTGGGACGGCCCAACTTTCTATCACGAATCAGGTATAACGACGCTTCTCGAATAGCATTGGAGCGCACGTTTCGACGCGCGCTCCAATCGCTTATCGAGGGGAAGGCGTGGCCAGTGGCTCGGTGGCGATATCCTCGTAGTTTGGCCAAAGCGTCTTGACCTTCAGCTCCTCGATCAGATCCGCTTTTGTCTGCGCGGGCGCAGCATTCACTTCCGGATTGTACTTCGCCCAATCCGACGCTACCGTCGCCGAAAACGGAGCTACCCAACTGCTCGAAATCTCGGAGCTCGCCTTTCGCGATGCGTAGATCTGCGCGAATGCCACGTTGAACTTCGTTATTGCCAGAGTCAAATTCGTCGCACATACGGCATTTTGATTGGCGTCGAAGGCGCCCATTCTCACCGATTCCACGAGGAAGTGAGCGTAGGCGTTGGCCTTCTCTTCGAGCGGCGTATAGGCAACCGCTAAGGAGTTAAGGTCCTCCGCTCCTAACGAGCGCTTTGCGGCCGTGACGATCAGAATGACTTGGTCTCGCGATTGCGTAAACGGCGCGACGCCTGCACTCAAAGTTTGCGCCGGCGTAGTGTGGTGCGCACAGCCGCAGAAAAACGCGGTGGCCAATACAAAGCCGGAGACTCGAGAGCGCAGGCCAAGGTCCGAAAACCTTCGTCGGACCTCGACCCTGCGCTTGGTAGAACTGCGTGCGATCATGCCCTCATATACCCGGAAAAACTCCCTTCTCAGCCGATCGAAGTTGGTAGTTTTTCGATTATTCGAACTGAAGCGGCACCTGCAACGACTGTGCGGTCTTGCCGCAGGTCACTTTGCCGGTGAGCGTGGCTGGGCCGGAGTATTTGGGCCGGGGCCGCGCGACCGCGTACAGCACGAAGCCTCCGTCGCTGGTAAGGTCGATCGTTTTAGAAAAGCTGTCGATGGTCGTCTTACCCGACGTGATCGCCCAGGCAAGTTTGCATTTTCCCTTGTAGCTCATGTCGGAAAACGACATCTCGTACTGCCAGACAAAATTCGCCGCGACGTAGCTGTAGGGTCCCGTCATACCAATGTTGTCGCCGGTTGAGGCGCCATTGACGCAGTCAATGCACGGCACTCCGGCTTGATTGGGGCCATCCGCGAGGAAGTTGATCAAAATCGGCGGCGCGCCCGCGGGCGGGTGCACGCTCATCTTTTTGAATACTTCACGACCGTTGGCAACCTCGGGTGCGGAATCGAGAACCGCGTCGAGCGACGTTTGCGACGATACGCGTTGAGCGTCGCCGACCGAGGGCGTCGAGCTTGTTCCGTTACCGGACGAGCATGAAACAACCGCAATGGCCAGCGATAAGATAACTGTCCGCCGTGCGAACACGAACATTTCGACCTCCTTATGAAGCACGCGAAGAGAAAGGCCTATTCCCTACGGCCGGCCGATGTCACTCCCAGCAAATCGGGAGACGGTCGCCCCCGCCCGGTCGTTGGGAGCCCCTCCCCTCCTTAAGAAGCCATAAATCGCGCACGATAGGCGGTTGGAGCGACGCCGAATCGCCTCTCAAAGGCGCGTCGAAAGACATCCGGGCTCTTATAGCCGACGGATCGAGCGACAACGTCGACGGAGGCCTTTCGCATCTCGAGTCTCCGGCGCGCCTCATCAAGGCGAAGAGACTCGACGTATTGTGCCGGAGTCGCGCCGAACGTTGCATGAAATCTCCGCCGAAAATGCCGCTCGCTCAAGCGCGCGTGCTCGGCAAGCCTCTCCGTCGCCAAGTCCTCATCGAGATGGGCTAACATCCACGATCCTAGATCGGCGAAGAGGTTGCCGGCACGCGTTTGAAACTGAAGTGGCTCGGAGTATTGCAACTGCCCTCCGTCTCGCTTTAAGTGCACCACGAGCTCGCGTGCAACGCTTAAGGCAATAGCGCTCCCCAGATCCTCTTCAATGAGCGCCAGCGCGAGATCGATTCCCGCCGTAATTCCAGCCGATGTATAAAAATTTCCGTCTTTGACGAAGATCGCGTCGGGAACGACGTGGACGCGAGGCCATCGCTTTCTCACGTCATCCGCGAAGCGCCAGTGCGTGGTGGCCTGACGTCCGTCCAGCAGACCGCTTTCGGCCAGCGGGTAGATTCCCGTACAAACGGACGCTAAGCGCCGTATATGCGCGTGTCTTCGCAGCCAGTCTGCGATTGTGCCACGAAGACGAGCGTCTTCGCGTAGGCCGCGACCGCCCGGAATAAGGATCGTGTCGGCCTGCAAGCCGGCGTTTAGCGACTCTTCCGCAATCAGTAGGGCACCTGATTCCGTACGGAATGCTCCCGCGTTGAGTCCGACAATGATAAGCTCGTAAGCCGCCGAGCCAGGCGCGTATTCATTCGCGGCGGCGAAGGCATCCATGGGTCCCGTCAAGTCAAGCGCCTGTGAGGCATCGTAACCGACAATGGCAATTCGTCGTTTCGAACCAGTTCGTTCTGTCATCGGCGAATCGCCATAGTGCCTGCTCTGTAGTCGAAGGTCACGCAGAACGGCAACAACGGTGGTACGCCGAGGCTTCCTGCTTCGGACGTTGAGGACATGCTGCCGGCGTGAGCATTGGCAACTAAGAGCGGGACGCCATTGAGTCGCATTGCTCCGAGTACGAACGAATCGGCACGCGCGTGTCGGAACATTACCGCTCCTCCGACCGAAGAGCCGCCCATCTCGCCTGGTTGCCAGTTAAGGCCGGGTGCGGATGTCGATGTCGCGAGGAGCCAGCGGTGATAGACGATTAGACCGACGTTGTTTCCTGTGTCGATGGCAAAAGAACCCAAGCGACCATTGAGCCGCGCATCTACAAGTGGTTCGTCACTGGTGAAGGTCAGCGGTATCCATTTGTCGCCGGAGTCGGCGTCAGCTTGCAATGCAAGCCCCACTTCCCTCTTCGGAAAATTCAGCGTCACCTTGAAACGCTCGAAGAATTCAAGGCCCAGAATTCCGGCGATCGGCACTAGTTGCCCGCGCGCGTCTGACGCTTTGCCAAGATCGAGATCGAGGACGGTAAACGGCTGACTAAGCATCGCCGCATTGCCGATCGAAACGTTTTGCACGCTTGTGAGCGCTGTCGGCGTCGATCCCGGCCCCGACCCAAAGCTCACGCCCCGGCCGGTGACCTTTAATCTTAAATATCGAGCTGCTGACGGTGTGAGGATGTCGTGACCGCCCGTATCCACGATGAACGGCATCGCCGGATACCCGTTGATCGCCGCGAAGACAATGGGAAAGCCCGTTCCCCGACTGATCGTAAGCGGAACCCGGGCTGTGGCCCCGTTATTTATCCGCGCATCGTCTAGGCTCTGAGGAGGCGGTTCAAACGCCGCCGCGTCGACGCGAGCGAGAAACCGATACGAAGAAATTGTGATATGCGCCGTCGCCGGTGCGTCTCCGTCATCGACGGAAACCGAGAACGGCAGCTTCGCACCACGGACGGATCGATAGTTTCCATATCGGATCGTCTCAATGCGTGTCGAGAGATGCACGTCGATGCGGTGAAGGAGGCGGTCGCGTCGGCCGATCGACAGCACGGCGGTAACGCCTTTCGATGGCGTCACCGCAATGAGATCGCAGCGTTGATCGCTTTCGTAAGAGCTGCCGATGGAGGTGGCATTCCTGTTTCCCAGCCGCGCGTAGCCGCGGCTTGCGATATAGGCCTCCGTTACCGCAACAGCCGTTGCCTGATTTGAATTCAAAAAATGCACCCGGCGCGACGCATCCATGCGCCAACGCCCACGGCGGTCGAGCCCCTCCGCTAGCGGCCAAGCGCCGTAGTCGGCTCTCCAAGCGAATCGCCCGGTTCGAAAGTCGTCGACTTCACGATATCGCCCGAGAAGACCAAAGCCGTTAGCTGCACCGCTCAGTTCCTCGCCGGCGAAAGCGTTCGTTAGGCGCCATTGCCCCGAGGTTAGGGCCGAAATGCGCAGCACGGACTCTGCACTTGGAGGAGCAATATTTCGGCACGCCGCTGGCGCCGGAATCAAAACAGCGAACAGGGCAACATAGCGAAAACTGCGCGGCAGCATCCTCCAAATAATAGAGTGAAACGCGGTATGGCCGCCAGGGCGGCGGTCAGATGATTCCGGCTATGCCTGGTTCGTGCGCGCTGGGAATGGTGCCTCATCCAAATGGTGCAGCAGCTCCGCGGGCGACTCGTAAATAGCGTCCGCGTCGCGCAGTTCTTTATCGTTCCAGCCCCCGCAGCGTAAGGCCACGATCGGCAGTCCGGCTTTGTGCGCAGCAGAAATGTCATAGGGCGTGTCCCCTACGTAGATGGCCTCATCGCGCGACACCGACGCCTTTGCCAACGCGGTCTTTATAATATCCGCGTCCGGCTTCGAACGAGCAGCCTCATCGGAGGTCGTCGCAATATCGATCTGATCCGCAATCCCGCCAGCGGCCAAAATAGCGTCGAGTTCCGTGCGTTTGGCCGATGTCGCCGCCACGCGCATCAACGAACGCTGCTGGAAGCGCATCAAGAGTTCGCGCGCTCCAGGTTGCGGCTTCAACTTCGCCGCGTACTCGCCCAGGAAGATTTCTTGCCTCACGCGTGAGATGGATGTGCCGGGCTCTTCTTTGTCATTGAGACTCTTGTCCACGCGCGGCAAAATCTTATCGCCGCCCATTCCGATCCATCCGCGTATTTCGCTCCACGGCACGTCGTAGTTGAATTGGCGCAGCGCCTGCGACCAGGCCTGCGCGTGGGCATCGTTGCTGTCGATCAATGTCCCGTCAATGTCTAACAATATAGCTTTGAGCACGAAAGCCCCATACGGCGCTATTCACCCAGGGCCTTTTAAGCCGGTTTAAATTCGGCGGATCCGAGTTGGCGCAGTTCCTCATTGTTTCCGCCGTCGTCCACGTCGTCCATCGTGACCGCTTAATGGTTTGGTTCGACGAGCGAGTCTTCAGAGGCCTCGGGTTCGATGAGCGGTCTTCCGATCGGCGAAACATCGGCCGGCCGTATCGCATCAAATGAAATGGACGCGTCGCGCACGATGCGACGATGCGTTAGGTAGAGCGTCGACACAGCCGCCTCTCGCGTAATAAACGGCGCGCCGTTGAGGACCGTGAACTGCACGTCCCACGGGACGTCGACGAGCGGGGCAGTTGTAAAATTCCCGGCGAGCAACGCTCTTTTTGGGAAAAAATCGCCTCTCCCGATCCACAGTTCTCGCAGCCGGTTACGGTGGCGGTCGTGCAGGGGTTCGAGCCGCAGATGATAGCATGCCGTGCCGTCGACCGACGCAAGTCCGGCGAAAGCAATCTCGTACTCGCGCGTCGTCGCCGAGACCGTAGCAATAACCGGTAGGTTCGCGGGTAGTTTTTCTCGTGCATCGCGATCCTGGTCTGTGGAATACTTGAGCCCGAACATATAGGTCGGGTCGAGAATCGGAACGCCGATGAGATCTTGCGAGCTCGGTGGCGGCCCGACAGGAAGTTCGAGGTGCGCACTTCCCGTATCGCAGCGACCTCCGCAAATGGCGGCCGTCAGCGCAAAATTAACTCCGTGAGGCACCGTAGGCGGCTTCGCCTCCTCTTCTTCACTGATCGACGCGACGTGTATAACGCCGTTTGCGGGGCGGCTGTTGGCGCGGTAATGGTTTGTCCGGGGCGCTTCGCCATCCGAGCCGGCGATGGAAATCGTATAATCTATCGAGTCGGGATACTGCGCGGCCGTAATCGCCATGCGCGTGCGCGCGAAAATGTCGTAGGCATCGGGTACCTGATCGACGACCACCATACCCAAACTCTCCCTCGCCGGAGCGTTTCCCTGCCCGTTAGCTCGTTCGGTCGGGTCGACGGGATCGCATTTCAGGCTTTCTTCATACTTCGGGCCCATTGTGTTGCCAGAATGTGCAATGTAAGAACGACCTGCGTAGTCGCGGCGGCGGCGCTCATCATCGTTGCGAGCGGCTGTAATGCCGGCAATGAAAACCTTTCGCCAATGGGCCCGCAATCGTTGACCACCCATGGTCGGACTCTTGGGCCTGGAACGCGACGCACCACATGGGCGAAATCTGTCTTTGTCTCCGACCACTTCGTAGGCAAAGTTTACCAATTTGCCGACCGCCGGAACGGACCCGTCTTGGGAACAATTACCGATTCGAAAGGCCCACTGGGTCTCGATATGGACTCAAGTGGCAACCTGTACGTTGCGGCCGAAGGCGACTACGCAATAAAAGTCTACGCGCCAGGCAGCTACTCGGCGACGTCCACGCTGAGCGACCCCGGAGAATTTATTAGTTCGGTGGCCGTCTGTCCGAACGGAACGGTGTACGCGGCGAACGAATTCGGTTTCAGCCAAAAACCCGGTGATGTCGCCATCTTTGCGCCGGGTGCCAAGTCCCCAACCGGTACCGTACCCGACGCAAACATCTACAGCGCCGCGTTCGCGACCTGTGATGCAAACAACGTTCTCTGGTTCACGTATTCCAATTTCGCCAACGAGATGCAGGTTGCATCGTACAACGGCGTCACGGTGACCGAATACGGAAACTTGCATCTCGGTACGGCAAATAGCGCTTCAGGCATCCGAGCCTTGAAGACCGGCAAGCTTGCGATGGGGAATACTTATGTCGGCCTTAACCTCTATCACGACTCGCCGCGAAAGAACGACCCTACGCGGCCGCTCGGCTGTCGCGTGGGCTCGGCTATAACGTTCTCCTTCGATCGATCGGACAAGCAAATATATGAAGTTGACTCGAGTTCGTCGATAGAAAAATGTGATATCAGCGGCAAGCAGCTTTACACCATTGGGCAGGGAACCTTGGATACAGCCGACGACGTCTACGCCTTTCCTGGCGGCAACAACTAACGACGGCCGATAGGCCCCGACCCCTACTTATTGCTATGTGGCCTCGCGCGGGCGAGGAGAAGCGGTGCGTGCCCCCAAACCACCCCTTCCTTCTCAGACCAATCCATTTGGAGGTTTCATGGACGTATCACCGCGCCGTGCACTCGTAGCGTCGGCGCTTTTTGCAATTGCAGGTTGCAGCGGGGGCATCGGCTCGCAATCGTCGTCCCTCCCGTCGCAGTCGGCAACGGCGTTTGTGCATTCCGGCGTACCGATCGCTTTGGCGATTGGGCACAGCCCGATTCTCCGCGAAAACGCTGCAGGAACATATCCGACCAAAAAATCGCTTGTCTTTGAAGGCGATCAAGAAGAAGCGGCGGTCAATATTTATCAAACCGCAAAGCTGGCCACGAACCCCCCACCGATCGCATCCATCCACGTTGCCAAAGGTTGCCCATACGGCCTGGCCGCGGACAGCCATGGCAATATCTTCGTGGCCGATAACTGCCCGTCAGGATCCTTCACGGGCGACATCGAGGAGTATTCAAAAGGGTCGACGACACTGAAGACCACGATCACCGACGGCATCAGCGACCCGCTCGGCATTGCGATCAACAGGAGCGGAACGCTCTATGTGACCGGGTATAACCCGGCGTCGATCAGCATATATCCCGCGGGTGCTTCGTCACCATCCGACGTGATCACCGGAGGCGGGCTCACGGATCCGTTTGGCCTCGCCTTGGACAGCGCCGGAAATCTCTATATTGCGGATTTCGGTGCCAGCGCAGTATTCGAACTCCCGGTGGGAAGTTCGAACATCAAGAACTTAAATTTGCAAGGCCTCGGGGAACCGCTCGGCCTGGCAATCAACCAGAAAACCGGTGAACTTTGGGAGACCGGCGGCTCGGGAAATATCATCAACATCTACCAACTTGGCGGATCGACGAGCCCGATCAAGACGATACCCGGTAATGACTACCCATACGCCATTAGCTTGCAGAATGTCGGCAAGCCCAAAGGCGAGGTTGTCGAATCGGATATCGACACACACGACGTGTACGCGTACAAACCAAATTCGTATACGCCGTACGCTACACTCTCGAACGGAATTGAACTGCCTACGGGCCTTCTCATAACGAAGCCCTAAGTCTCGGGATCTTTGTCGCGACGAGCCCGCTTCGGCGGGCTCGTCCCAGACCTTAGTAAACGGACGAGTATGAGCCTCTCAATGCCGTCCTATGCACCGACGATCGAAACGCCGCGCTTGCGCCTACGTGCTCACCGCCGCGACGATCTTGCACCCTGTCTCGCCTTGTGGTCGGATCCCGAAGTAACGAGGTTTATCGGTCAGGTGTCGAGCGAGCAACAGACCTGGGCCAGGCTTCTAACCAACGTCGGGCATTGGGCGCTCATGGGTTTTGGTTATTGGGTCATGGAGCTTCCGAGCTCAAACAGATTCGTCGGTGAGGTTGGATTCGCGGATTTTCACCGGGACATCGCCGATTCGATGAGAGGCGTTCCCGAACTTGGCTTCGCGCTCACGCCCGAGTTTCACGGTCACGGCTACGCCACCGAAGGGGCGAGGGCCGTTCTCAATTGGGCCGACACCAATCTCGACGCCGATCGCACGGTCTGCCTGATCAACGAGCGGAATTCGGCGTCGGTGCGGGTCGCCGCAAAAATAGGTTACCGCGTTTTTGACCGGGCGATCGTCAAAGGCGAGCCTACCTTGCTGCTCGAGCGATCGCGGCCGACTTACTCGTAATCCGGTGCAAAGTAGTTACCGCTGCCGTGGTTGTGCATGAAGAAGCTTGGCGGATACCGCGCGTTGATCTTTACGAAAGGCAACGGGCTCTGCGAAAAATCAAAACAATCGTTGGCCGGCGACGTCGCGCGTGTGTCCGCCGGCGCGAGCTGCCCGAGGCCGTATAAATCCTCGGCGAAGCGCAGCACGCTGGCCGTTTCGTACTGCACCTTTGAGATATGGCCGCGCCTGGCGTAGGGCGACAACATGATCAGAGGAACGCGAAAGCCTAAACTATCTCGATCCTTATAGGGCGGTGGAACGTGGTCGTAAAGACCGCCCCAGTCGTCCCACTGAATGAAGATCGCGGTCGAACTCCAGAACTTGCTCTTTCCGACGGCGTTGACCAGCGCCGACACCCACGACGGCCCGTAGTCGCCCGGGCAGTTCGTATGATCGGAATCGTCGCACACCGGCGTAATCCAGGTGAAGTTTGACAGCTTCCCTCCACGCACGTCGGTGATGAACTTCCAGTTTGGGGAAATTACGTCTTTTTTCCAATCGGGTCCGTACCGGATGTGCCTCACCGCTTGATAGCCCGACCAGTCGGCTCCGTCGTCGCTCGATGCGCTGCCGTACTCCGCGGCGTAAAAACGCCACGAAAGCCCGGCTTTGTCGAGCTCGTCGCCGAGCGTTTGATAATCGTAACACGGATGAATCGATTTCTTTGCGATCGTTCGCTCTTCGGTAATCGTCGTTTCGGTATCGAATCGTCCACCGCCGCAGGCCCAGGGGCCGGCGGGCAAATCCACGCTCCAGGCCGCCTGCGCGGCGATAATATACTGATGCGCCACGAAACTTTCGTCGAGCTGCGATTGGAACATGTTGTCGGCCAAGACGCCTTCGTGCGCCATGTCAAAATACGGCCGCGATTGCCCGTGCGGCACGTAAACGTATTGCGGGTTCTTTGGGCCGCCGTCCGCCCACTCGAGATCGAACCCGTTCATCCGGCAGTCGGTTCCGGGCAGCTTGCCCGTACCGTTACATGCCTCGAACATCGCTTGCGCCGAGTGATCGATGTCGTAAAAAGCGCCAAGCCTTGACGGCTGGAGTTTGATTGTCTGCCCCTTCGAGTTCTTGCCTTCAGCGACGGTGTTTGCGCCGGGATAACCCTGGAACAGATTATCGAAGCTGCGGTTCTCTTGAACGATGTAAACGACATGCGTGATCTTGCCGGCGCCGGTACTTGCCAATGCTCGCAATGCCGTGCTGCTTTGCATGTAGGGCAACGGCGCCTGCGATCCAGCCGAACAACTCGCAAGCAGCACGGCAGCCGCGAAAATACCCGGCGTATAACGACGCGAAGACGAAATGCTCATATTGCTTCCCCGAAAAAAGGCGACCCGTCCTTACAATATTCGGTTTGAGTCGGCTCGGGTTCCTACTGAGATGAAATCGGCCGCCAACCGCTAATGTCAACCGAGCACGGGTTCTTCAGAAAGGTCATTGACGATGAAACCGAGCTACAACGGCACCTGCGTCGGCCTCTGCTTTTGTGCGCTGATCCTATCACTGTCCGCCTGCGGCGCAAGCCAAGCACCGCCGATCCAATCGGTCGTCACCCCGCCGTTGCCCGCACAGCAGCTCCAGATGCACTCGAGCCGGCTGCTCGCCTACCTGTCCGAAGAGAACGCCAACCGCATTAGCGTGTTCCGTTTAAACGGCAGACGCATTGCCGCGATCACCGACGACGTGAACTATCCGCAAGGGCTCTTCGCCGACGCGCACGGCACGCTCTATGTCGCGAATCGCGGGTCGAATGACGTTCTTGAGTTCAAAACCGGATCCGATTCGCCGTTCAGGACTTTGCACGACGGAAACAATCAACCCGAGGATGTCGCCGTGTGTCCTAACGGCAATGTCTACGTTGCGAATATTCTAAACGGAAGTGGCGGCGGCGGAAACGTTACGGTCTACCCTCAGCGCAGCCGTAAGCCGGCCGAAACGCTCACCTATGATGGCGCGGAGTTTTTCTTCCTTACCTGCTCCCTTAACGGAAACGTCTTTGCGACCGCGGTGTTGGGGACAACAGGGACAGTCATTGAGTTTTTTGGGGGCCAACAAAGCGGAGCAGCTCAGTTGCCGATCTATTATCCCGGAAATCCTGCGGGGATCGTTGCTGAAAGCAACGGCGATCTGCTCGTTGCCGGTCAAGGTAGCGGCGTCGAGGAGTTTACCGAATCAGGTCAGCCAACTGGTCTTCAAATCCAGACGTCCGGATTGCTCGGCATTGCGCTCAGCCCCGACGGCACGTTGCTTCTCGGCGCGAGCGACGGAGGCGGCACGCAGTATAGCTTCCCGTCGGGGATGTTCGAGCGCAACTATCACGCCCACGGGCTAAACATCGGCGCCGCATTCGGCGTGGACGGGCCAAACTGAAAACCGGCGGCGTAATCGGAGTATCTGACCACGGCGGCTGGGCCGTGTTCGTGACGGTCGGGCCCGATGGGAAAATCCTCGATCGCCGCCGCGTCGAACTGGTGGACGACTCGCTACCGGCACTTCCGCATCATCACGAAGGCCAACAGCTTCCGCCGCAGGGGGCTGTCGCTCTGGTAGAGCGAGTTCGCGCTTCGGCCGAGAGACACTCCGTCATTGCGTTGAACGACGTCGCGACGGCCGTGGGGCCGATCCTTGGGATCGCCCTTCGGAACTGCCAGCCGCTCCCACCGACGATTCCCGAACGCATTACGGACTACCGCGCTCGCAACGTCGCCGACTGGGTGATGTACCGCCAAGCCTTGGCAACCGCCGCCGAGGCTCGTGGGTGGCCGGTGCACTGGTTCGATGCAAAGACGGTGGCGGCAGGCGCGGCCAATGCAGTAGGCGTCGAGAACTTTGACGCTCACTTTGCCAATTTGCGCGCGACCGTTGGGCCGCCTTGGAATGCGGATCACAAGCTCGCAATGGCGGCGGCCATCGTCGCTGCGTCACCTATCATACGATCTGCGCAGTAGTATGTTACGCGAGCACTCGCTCTTCTTCGGTTTTGCATCTGCACTGGTCTGCGCGATTGTTGCCGGCAGTCTATCCCATTGGTCTCCTATCTGGATGGCCGCAACTGCTATTGCGGGCATTTTCTTTTTTCCGCGCTGCTTCTATGGGTTCAAAGAAGCGCGGGCACTGCGTGATGCGGACTTCGAATTAGGTTCTGGAAAATCGGTCAGCTGGTACGTCGAGCCGCCTCCGAATCAGCTTAAAGCGAAAGCCCATGCTGAGATGCGTCGCGAGAACGCGGGTGACGAACCAGACGACACGTAGCCGTTCTATGGCTAGCTTGAGCTTCTCGATCGTCAAGCTGGCCAGGGTAATCACAAGCTCGCGGTGGCGGCGGCCATCGTTGCCGGATACACATTAAGGACTTTCGAAGTTCCGGTTCAGTGCGAGCCCGCTGCGGCCCAGGCATGTCCCTCCAGAAAAAGCGGGCCCGAAAAGCTGACCGCTTTCAGTTCGTTCAGTCTTACGATTATTGATATGTCCTTCCGCTCGCTGTTGTATACGTTACTCCACTTGTAACTGACGTAAGCTTATACGGCACATCGACATTCTGCATCGAAGCAGAAGACGAGCCGCCCCATGATGCGCATGTAGTCTCGTTTGAGGTCAACGAAGTACAATCCCAGACGTTGAGTTCAACCAAAAGGATTAGTGATATAGGATAGCTGTAACCAACTCGAACCTGCAGGGGGGTTGATTCTGTGGTCCCTAATCCGTTCGAGGTTTTCTGGACGAACTGCCCATTCTGGCATTCACCAGTTAAAGTGCCCGCCTCCCCGCTGGCTTGATAACCGACATCAACTCCGATAAGCCCAACGCTGGCACATCCCGAGCCATTACTCGAACTTGCTGTGAAGCTAAAGGCCTTGGATAAGGAAAGCGTCTCCTTTAGCGTCGCTGGACTACCGACGGGAAGCGAACTGGACGTGACCATAATTTCATCAGTGAATGCGCTGGTCTGCGTCGTCCCTTTGCTGGCCCAGCTGGGGTCCGAAGGATTTCCAGACGCCGACACAGCGTTGCTAATCGCAACTTTTCCGAGCTTATCCGACGTGCTTAATGCGGCGCTACATGTCCCGTAACCAGGCGATCCGCCTTCGCATGGATTGGCATCCGCGCTGTAGCCCACGGTGAGCGATTTTTTCCCGTATTTCCACGGAATATTTTGGTAACAATTGGGTTGAGGGGGAGAAAGGTAAATGGTCGCATCGCAGTAGGCGAATAAAAATGGTCCCCCGCCGGGGCCGCCTGCGTAGCCATCTACGCCAACTCCCCACGCTTCCTGTTTTGATGAGCGCGCCGAAGCAGCAACTGTTAAAATATGATCATCGGCTGGCATCGCCTGAGCGCCGTTGGGAGGCAAGCTCGAACTACCGCCGCAAGCCGCTAAGATACTGCAAATCAGCGCAGCCAACACGACGGGCATTGTGCGTTTCGTGCTACACATTATAAAGCTCCCTTCAGTCGAGAAGCACCTTAGGACTTATTTGCAGATTGGCGGGTCGGGCAGCAAATACTCCTAACGCAGTGCACGGCTTCTCCAGGAACGAGCGGCCGGGAGCTGTTGCTCGATGCGGTAAGCCCTTTACTTGACTCTACGAGATGCCCGCAAGTCCCCGCATGCGACTCAACGGCCTTGTGTCGAGGCCCCCGTTCCAGCCGATTGCCCTTGCCCTTGAAGTAGTATCCCGCGGCCATTGTCGCTGCGTCACATTTGGTACGATCTTTGCAGTAGTATCAGAAGTCTCTGTCGGCGAAGCCGCTTGTCGTGTTTCCAAACATCGAGCCATATGCAAGCGGAATGCTCGACGTCGGAGATTCTCAGCAAATCTATTGGGAATGCTCCGGCAATCCGGCCGGTCGTCCCGTCGTGTACCTTCACGGCGGCCCTGGTTCGGGTTCTCCTCCCCAGTGCCGGCGCTACTTTGATCCCGCCATCTACAAAATCGTGCTAACCGATCAGCGCGGTTGCGGCCGCAGCCGCCCGCACGTCCAGACGATCGACGATCTTGAAGTGAATACGATCGTCCATCTCATTGAGGATTTAGAGTCTTTGCGCAAGCATCTCCGGATTGATCGCTGGACGCTTCTCGGCGCCTCATGGGGATCGACGCTAGCCCAAGCCTACGCGCAAACGTTTCCGAGTCATGTCGCCGCGATCGTTTTAGCATGCGTCACGACGACGTCGCGTCGCGAGGTTCAGTGGATAACGCGCGACATGGGCCGCATCTTCGCTGAAGAATGGGAGCGGTTCGCCTCGATTGCCTCCCACAGCGCAAGCCATGCGAAAGACCTGGTCGACATTTACGCCGAGCTGGTCTTCAGCGCCGATTCAGCGACGCGGGAATTCGCAGCGCGTGAATGGTGCGCGTGGGAGCATACTCACGTTTCTCTGCTCCGCCCGAACCGCGTCAACCCCCGATTTGAAGACCCGGAATTTCGATTGCTCTTTACTCGCCTCGTTACACATTACTGGAGGCATGCCGGGTTCTTAGGCGAGGGCCAGTTGATCCGCAACGCCGGGCTGCTAAACGATATTCCCGGCGTTCTGTTGCATGGGCGATACGACATCAGCAGCCCACTCGAAACCGCATGGAGGCTGCACAAAGCCTGGCGAAACAGCGCACTCCACATCATCGAGGATGCCGGCCATGGTGGCGAAGCCTTTTCTAAAAGTATTGTTGAGGCGATGAATCGGGTTGCGTTGACCGAACGATCCGCTAACCGAACCTTCCGGTGATGTAATCCTCGGTTCGCCGATCGGCCGGCTTTGTAAATAGCTTCGCGGTCTCATCCACCTCAATCAGGCGGCCGACGCCGTCTTGGTCCGCAAGCATGAATGCGGTGTAGTCGCTCACGCGCGCGGCCTGCTGCATGTTGTGCGTCACGGCCACAATCGTAAAATCGTCCGACAGTCGCGACATCAGCTCTTCGATAACCGCCGTCGCGATTGGATCGAGCGATGCCGTCGGCTCGTCCATCAGCAATACTTCGGGCTCGGCCGCAATCGCCCGCGCGATGCAGAGGCGCTGCTGCTGTCCGCCGGAGAGGCGCAGCGGGCTTGAGCGCAGCTTATCCTTCACCTCGTCCCACAACGCCGCGGAATGCAACGCACGCTCCGCGCACTCAAGTCTTTGCCGCCGCGTCAATGTTCTGCCGGCACAGGAAAGCGTATTGTCCAAGATGGAGAGCGTTGGGAAAGGATTGGGGCGCTGAAACACCATGCCGACGCGCCGGCGGATGGCCATTGGGTCGACGTCGCTCGCATAGATGTCGTCGCCATCGAGCAAGACGCGGCCCGCAACGCGCGCATCGAACGCCACTTCGTGAATGCGATTCAAACAGCGCAACAGCGTTGTCTTGCCGCAGCCGGAGGGCCCGATGACGGCCGTCACGGCCTTGCGCGCGAACGTAAGCGAAACGTTACCGACTGCTTCGCGCTCTCCGTAGTAGGCGCTCAGATCTTCGGTCATCAGCAGTGCGCCGATTGCCGGCGCAGCCGCGGTCAACTCTCGAGCCCTCGCATCGCACGTCGCAGCATCAATCTCGCTCCTAAGCTCAGCACGAAGACCGCAGCCACCAGCAGCAGCGCGCCGGCCCACGCCTGCGCCTGCCAGTCAGGATACGGCGAAATGGCGTAGTTGAAGACTTGGAGCGCCAAGACCGCCATCGGATGATTCGGGTTCGTCTCCCAATACTGCGTGCCGAACGCCGTAAAGAGCAGCGGTGCCGTCTCGCCGGTAACGCGAGCAATGGCCAAGAGCAACGCGGTGATGATCGCCGGCCGCGCAGTCGGAACGACGATGTAAATGGTCGCGCGAAAATTTGACATGCCGAGCGCCAGCGCGCCCTCGCGCACCGTCTGCGGCACCGAACGAATCGCCTGCTCCGACGTGCGAACCATCAACGGCAACATCAGCATCATAAAGGCGAACGACGCGGAGAACGCCGAGAAATGCTTGAGCGGCGCGACGAGTACCGCATAAGCGAACAAGCCGATTGCGATGCTCGGTACCCCCGACAACACGTCGGACATGAATCGCAGCGCCTCGGGAATTGGGCCACGCCCGAAGAGCGCTAAGTAAATCCCGGTGAGCAGACCGATCGGTACGGCCATCGCCGTTGCGATTCCGATGATGATGAACGTCCCAAGTATGCCGTTGCCCACGCCTCCGCCGGGCACGCCGATCGGATGCGGCAGCTGCGTCAAGAACGCCCAATTGATCGCGCCGATGCCTTGCACGACGACATAGCCTAAAATTGCGAGGAGCGCACCGGCGGCCAGGACGGCGCAGAGCAGCGCCAACGCCGTTCCGAGCGATCCCAGCGCCCGCCGCTGTCGCAGTCGGTGATAGCGCATCATCTCGACGCTCAACTCGAGCCCCGCACGCGCCAGATCATCAATCGCGCCAAGCCGTTGACGACGATGCTCACGATGAAGAGAATCAAGCCCAGCTCGATGAGCGCGCTAATGTAAATACTCGTCGTCGCTTCCGTGAACTCGTTGGCGATCACGCTGGCAAGCGTGTACGACGGAGCAAAGAGCGACGCAGAAATTTGCGGCCGGTTGCCGATCACCATCGTGACCGCGATTGTTTCGCCCAACGCGCGGCCCAACGCCAACACGCACGCACCAAAAATGCCGACCCGGGCCGCCGGCAATACCACGCGCGTTGCCGTCTCCCACTTGGTCGACCCTAGTGCCATCGATGCCTCGCGCAGGTCGCGCGGAATCGCCACGATGACATCTCGCGAGATCGCGGTAACCGTCGGGACGATCATCAGCGCAAGAATGATTCCAGCGGTTAGTAACCCAACGCCGTAAATTGGCCCCGCAAAAAGCGGCGTCCAGCCGAGCACCTTTTGCAGCGCCGGTCCGATTGCGGTGCGGACGAACGGCGAGAGCACGAAGAGCCCCCACAGGCCATAGACGACGCTGGGTACCGCGGCGAGGAGCTCGATAAGAAACGAGAGCGGCGCCGCAAGCCAACGCGGCGCGAAGTCCGCGAGAAAGACGGCGGCCATGATCCCGACGAACGCCGCCAAGACGATCGCGATGAACGAGGTGACGACCGTCCCGTAGATCATCGGCAGTGCGCCGAACTTACTCGTGCTCGGGTCCCAGGCGCTCTTCCAGATGAAGGCGGGGCCGAAGTGGACGATCGACGGCCACGATCCAAGCACGAGCTCGACGAACAGTCCGACGATCAGCAGTGCGAAAAGAATGCTCCCGCCGTAAACGACCGCGGCAAAGCCGCGGTCGGCCGCGCTAACGAAGCGGGCGACGCGCCGAAAGCGCGGCTCGCTTACCTCCGAATTCAATTAGCGCTGCATTTGCCGCAGCGTTGCCGCAGCGGCGTTCTGAACGTTCACCGGCAACGGCACGTAATCGACCGATTTCGCGTTCGACTGGCCTTGCGGTCCGACGAGCCACAAAAGCACCTCATAGAGCAGCTTCGCGCGCGCGGCATCCGCTGGTTTCTTGTAGACTACGATCCAAGAGTAGCCCGAAATCGGATACGAGTTGGCTCCGGGGCTGTCGACGATCGAGAAGTTTTTTGGGCTAACGCTTGGTTTGGTGGCGGCGGCTGCAGCCACGGTGCCGGTCGAACAAGCAACCCACTTGCCGGAGCGGTTTTGCAGGACCGCCGCATCCATGTGATTTTCGAGAACGTACGCGAGCTCGACATAACCGATCGCGCCGGGAGTGGTGCGCACCTGTCCGGCTACGCCTTCGTTGCCCTTGGCGCCAACCGAACTGGGCGCCGGCCAGGAAACGCTTTTACCGGTGCCGACCCGGCTCTTCCAGTCGGGCGAAACGTGGCTCAGGAAGTCGGTGAAGATATAGCTCGTGCCCGAGCCGTCGGAACGATGCACGACGACGATCGACATGTCGGGCAGCCGCATGCCACGGTTGAGCGCGGCGATACGAGGGTCGTTCCACTTGAGAATTTTACCAAGGTAGATGTCGGCAACGATCTGCCGCGTCAGGTGGATCGGACCGCTCAGGCCCGGCACGTTGTAGGCCACGGCGGCGCCGCCTAACGTCACCGGAATCTGCAATACGGGTTGGCCGGCGCGGGCCAGCTCGTCGGCGTTCATGGGAACGTCGGTCGCGCCGAAATCGACGTTCTTTGCGGTGAACTGCTGAATGCCGCCTCCACTGCCGATCGACTGATAGTTGATCGTCACGTCGGGCTTCTGCTGGTTATAGACGTAAAAGGCTTTGGAAAAGAACGGGTAATCGAAGCTCGACCCGGCACCGGTCAGCTGCGTTGCGGCCGCAGCCGGCAGGGTCAGGGCGACCGCAATGGCGGCCGTCGTAAAGCAGCGAACGAGCGATCCTCTCACAGAAAGTCTCCTTATGTAAGGTAAGTACCGCCCTAGTGTAAGGGCACCTCGATTAACCCCATGTTAAGACGCCCGGAGTCTCCGAGCGGAGTCGAGGTGCGAGGAACCGAAGCCGCCGACCCCGATGCCTGACGATCGCCGGCCGTCTCTTCCGGAGCTCCGCCATACGGCTGCGCACGTACTTGCGTACGCCGTGCAAGACCTCTTTCCGGATGCCAAACCGACCATTGGCCCCTCGATCGAGAACGGCTTTTACTACGATTTCGATCGCGTCGCGCCGTTCACAGCCGACGATCTGCAACGGCTCGAAAGCCGCATGCGCGAGATTGTCGAGGCGAATTATCCGATGGTCGGACGTGGCGTTACTCGGCAAGAAGCGGTCGACGCCTTCAAGGATAATCCGTACAAGCTCGAGATCGCGCGTGAGATCCCCGAGGGCGAGCCGATCACGCTCTACAGCATCGGCGATTTCACCGACCTTTGCCGCGGCGGCCACGCCGAGTCAACCGGCGCGATCGGCGCATTCAAGCTCACCACCGTCGCCGGCGCATACTGGCGCGGCAACGAGCAGAATCCGATGCTGCAACGCATTTACGGCACCGCCTGGCATTCCCAAGCCGACCTTACGGCCTACCTTTCTCGCCTCGAAGAAGCGCAGAGACGCGACCATCGCAAGCTCGGAGCTGAGCTCGATCTCTTCTCGATCGAAGAAGACGCCGGCGGAGGCTTGGTATTCTGGCATCCACACGGCGCGATCGTCCGCGGCATCATCGAAAACTTTATTCGCGAGGGCTTGCGCGAGCGCGGTTACCAGCCCGTCGTCACGCCCCACATCGTCTCCGAGCGCCTCTACGAAATTTCCGGACATATCGAAAATTTCGCCGAGAACATGTTTGGACCGATCGAAGTCGAGAATCAGACGTTTCGGCTCAAGCCGATGAACTGTCCAGGACACATTCTCATCTACCGAAGCCGCCTGCACAGCTATCGCGACCTGCCCCTGCGCTACTCGGAGTTCGGCACGGTCTATCGCTTCGAACGGTCGGGCGTGATGCACGGTCTGACGCGGGTGCGCGGCTTCACCCAAGACGACGCGCATCTCTTCTGCACGCCCGAACAACTCCAGCACGAGTTCGAGCAGACCGTCGAGGAAGCTCGTCGCCTCATGACCGCCTTTGGCTTCAGCGACGTACGATACGTGCTCTCGCGGCGCGCGGAAAACGCACGCACGCCGACGGACGCGATCGCCGAAGAGGCCATTCGCAAAGCGCTCGATCGCTATGAGCTTCCCTTCGAGGTCGACGAGGAAGGCGGGGCGTTCTACGGTCCCAAGCTCGATATCAACGTGCGTGACGCGATCGGCCGGCCGTGGCAGCTCGGCACCGTGCAAGTTGACTTCGTCTTGCCTGCTCGATTTGCGCTAAAGTATCGAGATGCCGACGGGCTCGACAAGACGCCCGTGATGATTCACCGGGCACTTGCGGGCTCGCTGGAGCGTTTCTTCGGTATACTGATCGAGCATTATGGCGGCGCCTTTCCAGCATGGCTGGCTCCGATCCAAGTCGTCGTCACAGCGATTTCTCAGGAACAACGGAGTTATGCGCGCGAGGTGGCGGCACGGCTAGAGGGAGCGGGCTTTCGGGTAGAGCTCGACGAAAGTAATGAGAAGCTCGGCTACAAGATACGGCACTGGAAGACCCAGAAAGTGCCCTACATCTTAGTAACGGGTAAACAAGAGGTTGTGGACGGTACTGTGAACGTGAATCAGCGCGGCGTCGAAGAGAAGCGTACAATTTCCGTCGAGTCGTTCGTCGAAGAGTTGCGGAGAATAGTTGAAACGAAGCAGTAAGACGATGTGGTACGATGCGCGCGTCCTTTTCGCCGGGCTCGCTTTGCTTTTGGGCTCGTGCCAAGGGATGTCCGGGCTCGATAGCGGCATGGGCGGCGAGATGGCGCCTCCGGTCACGCAGCCCGGTTCGATGAACGGCAACATCGGCGGCGGCGGTATCTCCGGTATGGGCAACAATCAGATTTCCGGCCCCAACGTTGGAATGAACGGACAAGAACAACTCGCCAACCCCGGCGCGACGCTTGCACCCAACGAAGCGCAATATCCGATCGGCCAAGGTCCCAGCGGCATGAAGTGCCCGCTGGTAACGGAGTTCACTCAACAGTTTACTTGCAGTATCTCGTTCAACATGCCGACACCCGCGCCGTCGTCGTCGCCCGGGTCGAAGGCGACCGCGACGCCGAGTCCCACGCCTAGCCCCTCGCCGAGCGCCTCGTCCGACGATGAAGACGATAGCGACAGTGCCACGCCCACGCCGTCTCCCGGCGGCATGCTGACGGTGCAAGTGGAGCCGTTGCCGCACGATCTTCCGAACATGACCAATCCGAATCCGATGTTCATGCATATCACGCCGCTCGTCGCGATCCGCTTGCAGAGCAATACGGACTTTCAACTCAACGGCGGCACGACCGTGCAGTACACGCTTCCGGCGATGCAGTATACCGGCCGCGTCTTCGCGCTTCAGCTCTACAACGAGTCGTCGCTGCGCGGCAAGCGGATCGATCAGTTCATGCTCGGCAGCAGCTATCAGAAATACACCACGCCGCAGCCGAACGTCATCGAGTTCTCGTTCAACGTTCCGAGAGTCATGGTGCGGCACAGCCAGGTCTGGCTGCTCGCACTCTACGGCGCACAAGTGCCTCCCGGCACCACGCCCACTCCATCTCCCACTCCATCGTCAACGACATCTCCCAGCGCCTCCCCTTAGGCGTCCCCTGTCACCCTGAGCTTGTCGAAGGGTGCGCCTGTCGAAGGGCGCTGTGTCACCCTGAGCTTGTCGAAGGGTGAGCCTGTCGAAGGATGTCCGCGAGGTATGCCAAAAGCGCGAGCGTGACGCCCGCCGCCCGTCGAACGTTCATCGCGTCTTTTCTGGGCTGGATGCTCGACGCGTTCGACTTTCTTCTGCTCACGTTTGTCATCACACGCATCGCGACGACGTTCAACAAGAGCGTCGCCGAGGTGGCTGTTGCCATAACGCTCACGCTCGCCTGCCGCCCGATCGGGGCGCTTTTTTTTGGCTGGCTCGGCGATCGGTACGGACGACGTACGCCGCTGATGATCGATATCGGCTTCTATTCGCTGATTCAGCTCCTAACTGCGTTCTCGCCCAACTTCGCGACGTTCCTCATCTTGCGCGCGCTGTACGGGGTAGCGATGGGCGGCGAATGGGGACTCGGCGCGGCCCTGACGATGGAATCGCTACCGGCACATCGGCGCGGCTTTATCGGCGGCATGCTCCAAAGCGGCTACATGTGCGGCTTTTTGCTTGCCGCAGCAGCCTACTACGGCGTCTTCACGTTCACGCATTGGGACTGGCGCGCGCTCTTCGTGTTAGGCGCATTGCCCGCGCTGCTGATTCTCTACATTCGCTCCGGCGTTCCCGAGTCGCCCGTGTGGCTCGCCGGTCGCGCGCAAAAGATCGGGGCCACGCCGCGCTTCTTGCTCAAGAGTCTCGCGGCGCACTGGCCGCTTTTCGTCTACGCTATCGCCTTCATGGCTGCACTCAATGCCCTGTCGCACGGCACGCAAGATCTTTACGCCACCTTCTTGCAGAAGCAACACGGCTTCGCGCCCGGTGCCACGTCACTCTTGGCCATCATCGGTGCGATCGGCGCGATCTGCGGCTCGACGGCCATGGGTGCAATTTCCGAACGCTATGGGCGCCGCCTTATGGTCATGACTGCGGCCGCGCTGGCCGGCTGCGCGATCCCGCTCTGGGCGCTTAGCCACACCGCAGTAGCGCTGGCGGCAGGCGTCTTCGTGATGCAGCTGGCCGTGCAAGGCTGCTGGGGCGTGATCCCCGCGCACCTCAACGAGCTCTCGCCGGCCGACGTCCGCGGAACGTTTCCCGGATTCACATATCAGTTCGGAAATCTCATTGCTGCCGGCGTGCCGCAGATCGAAGCGATTCTCGCAATAAAACTCGCGCCGGCCGGCGGCGCGCCAAACTATGCCGCCGCCCTCGCCGTCGCAGCCGCCGTTATCGTGACGTGCGTCTTGATCCTAACCGCGATCGGCTATCGAGTCCGAAAAGAGAACCGCGGCCTCGCCTTTTCACCCTCCGTGTCATCCTGAGCTTGTCGAAGGGCGAGCCTGTCGAAGGATCATCCTGAGCTAAAATTATCATCGTGCGCCTGTCGAAGGGCACGAGACAAGGGCGCGACCCATGCGCCGCCGCACATGGCCCGAATGACGAAAGCAAAAGCATCGCGTCCCATATTGCACGCGGCGGTCGGTGCAGCAGTCGCTGCCCTCTTCTCTGCCTGTGCGGGAGGGGTGCCACCGCAAGCGACGTCAACGTTCGCTTCCTCAGCGGCGGCGAAGGCGAGCGCGGAGTTCTTGTATGTCGTCGACTCAAACTCCAACGCGATCGCGGCGTATTCGATCGACACGGCGACCGGTGCGCTTACAAGCGTCTCGGGATCGTTCCACACGGGCAAAGGCCCCAACAACATCACGATCGATCCCACCGGCAAGTTTGCCTATGTTCCGAACAATGAATCGCACAACGTCACTGCATTTGCCGTGAATCCACAAACTGGAGCATTGACAAAGATTCCAGGTTCGCCGTTCAAAGCGGGCATGCTTCCGCACGACGTTGGGATCGACAATCATGGCAAGTTCGCCTACGTTACCAACTTCGACTCCACCGACATCTCCGGCTACGCCATCGACCAACAAACCGGTGCACTAAAAGCATTGAAAAGTTCGCCGTTTCCAACTGCCGATGGTCCCGAATATATCGCCGTCGATCCGAAAGCGCCGTATGCCTACGTTGCCAACCTCAAAGACGCCGCAGTTTCAGCCTATCAGATCGACGAAACAACCGGCGCTCTCACCGCGATTGCCGGCTCGCCGTTCGCCGCCGGCGCGTGGCCCTACGGCGTAGCAGTGACGCAAAATGGCAAATTTCTCCAAGTCACCGATTTTTTGAGCGGCGCCGTTTCCGCGTACACGATCGATGCTTCGACGGGCGCACTGACCCAAGCGCCGGGATCGCCGTTTAGCGCAGGTTCCGCGCCGATCGGCGTCGCCGACGCCAAGAACGGCTTCGCGTACGTCGCCAACAATAGTTCGTACAACGTTTCGGCGTATCGCATCGATCCGGCAACCGGTGCGTTAATCGCGGTAGCGGGCTCGCCATACAGCGTCGGCAGCACGCCTTTCGACGTCGTAGTCGACCCATCAAACCGCTTTGTTTACGTAACCAATACCGGTGCGAACGATGTGTCGGCCTTCTCCATCGACGCGCGCTCGGGAATGCTGACGCCCGTTCCGGGCTCACCCTTTGCCACCGGCCAAGCCCCCACCGGAATCACCAGCTGCAAGGCCGTTCCTAACGGCTGTCTGCCGTCGACCCCGTAGCGCCGCCTACTCCGTATCCACCGGGCGGTACGACGGCCGCTCGTGCATGAAATACGAGCGCGAACGGCTGGAGGGAATCTGAATGAAGGCGCGCTGCTTTTGCTTGAAATCGAAAGAGTCGGCGATGCTGTTTGCGCGCTTATCCGTCGTTCCCAGCCGGCCCAGATTCCAATTATCTTCCACGAAGCGCAGAATGCTTCCGAATTCGTACTGCGTCGGCGAAATGTAGCCGGGCGTGCTCGGCGTCGCCTCGCGCGCGTACGGCGATACGATCAGCATCGGCACGCGAAATCCCAGGCCTCCCCAATGATCTGAGATCGGCGGTGGCACGTGATCGTAAAATCCGCCCCAGTCGTCCCAAACGATCACGATTGCGGTATTCGGCCAATAATAGGAGCTCTCTCCGATGGCATTGACCACGCTGGCAACCCACGACGGTCCCTGATCCACTCCGGGGCCGGGATGATCGGAGTTGCCTTCGTCGGGAATCAACCACGATACTGAGGGAAGCGATTGCCCGGAAATATCGGTAAAGATGTTTGTTTCGGGAGTCGAAACGTTCGTTTTCCATTCAGGGCCATACCGCACGGGATAGATCGCGTCGAAGGCGCTCCAGTAGCGGCCGGAGCCGCTCACCGGAGGTGTGTAGTACTTCCACGATACCGATTTTGCGTCGAGCAAGTCGCGCAACGTCTGATAGTATTCGCCCGATCCCGGAAAATCGTGAGTGCAGGGCGCTGGGCCGTTAGCATGCCGCGTGATCGCACTACCGCTCCACAACAAGTACGGCGTAACGGTTCCCTGCGGCGCGTCGCAGCCCCACGGCGACGCCGACGGATCGTCCACCAAACTTTCAGTTTGTGCTTGATCGAACGTCGTGCCGCCGCGAATGAGATCCTGGTGCGCCGTAAAGCTGCCGCTGCCTTGTGTTTGGAACGTCTCGTCGGCGAGCACGTAATCCTTGGCGATGTCCCAATAGGGAGCAATCTGCGCCGGCTTCACGTATTGGTACGGTCGCTTTCCCGCCAACCCGTTGCAGTGAAGTTGGCCTTCGTCCTCAAAACCGTCCATCTTTCCGTCGTCGTAATCGGTCACGAAGCCTTGTCGCGAATGGCCGAAATCGCACGGCGACTCCAAATCGACTGCTTTGAGCTTGATCGTCCCCTTCTTAGTTTTTCCGGTTGTCGTCCCATCGGCACCGGGAAATGTCGCAAAAAAATCGTCGAAACTGCGATTCTCCTGCACCATGATGATCACGTGCTTTATCAAACTCGATCCCGAAGAGCGGCGTCCCTCGAAGGCGACGCGCTGCGAGCTGCCCGACGCCGATGGCAGCATCGTGTCATTCTGCGCCTGTCGAAGGCCGCCGCACGCAGTCAGCATTGCAAATGCAACGCTACCGCACAAAATCTGACGATAAAACGAATTCAAGAGACCACTCCTCGATTAGAAACGCCGCAACTTCTTGTCACCCTGAGCTTGTCGAAGGGCGAGCCTGTCGAAGGGCGAGCCCGTCAACATCTTGTCACCCTGAGCCTGTCGAAGGGCGAGCCTGTCGAAGCGCCGACCGGCCGCCCCGTTGGCCTCGGACAACTCATGTACTCTTCTTCTGAACGCGGGCCTATCATCCGCCCGGCGCGAACCGTTCCAATCATCGTTCCGTTGTAAGAGCGAGGACTGTTGTTATGAAAACGCCGCATCTCCGACGTTCTGCGCTCCTTGCCGTTGCAAGCGCAATGGTCTTTTCCGCGTGTTCGGTCGGCTCGCAATCCTCGCTGCCCTACATGCAAAGCGACTCCGCGCTTCACTCGCTCAGCGAGACCGGAGCCGGAAAAATAACGCACGTCATCTACATCGTGCAAGAGAATCGTAGTTTCGACAACATGTTTCAGGGCTATCCAGGCGCCGATACCGTCCCCGTCGGCGAGAATTCGCACGGCCAGAAAATCAGATTGCAGCCGCGGCGGCTCGGCGACCCCTACGAAATCGACCACTCGGTCCAAGCGATGTACGCCGCCTGCAATGGAACCGGAATCGTTCGAGGCACGGGATGCCGCATGAACGGATTCAACAATGAGACCTCGTACGGCGGCCCCAAGAACCCCGAATACGTTTACGTGCCGCATAATGAGTCGAAGCCCTACTGGGACATGGCCGCCGAGTGGGTCGTCGCCGATCGGATGTTTCAATCCCAGTTGGACGAGAGCTTCGTCGCGCACCAATACGTCATCGCCGCGCAAGCTGCGTGGAGCGACGACTTGCCAACCGGCGAATGGGGCTGCGGCGGCGGAAAATACGATACCGTTGCGACGATCACGATAACTCGCAATCCTGACGGACCCTCAATCCATCCGTGCTACGATTACACGACGCTCGCCGACGAAGTCGACGCCGCGAAGCTGTCATGGCGCTTCTATGCGGCTACCTACGGCAGCCCCTCGAGCGGCGACGGAACCGCCTGGTCGAGCTTTCGCGCGATCCGGCACATTCGTTATGGCGCCGATTGGAAGTACGTCGTTTCACCGAATTGGAAGTTCATCACCGACGTACGCGCCGGTCACCTCGCCAACTTCACTTGGATCACGCCGGTCTGCGACGACTCCGACCACGTCAATTGCCCGGGAAATTACGGACCCTCATGGGTCGCCGCACTCGTTGACACGGTCGGCAAAAGCAAGTTCTGGAATTCGACGGCGATCTTCGTGCAATGGGACGATTGGGGCGGCCTCTACGATCACGTCGCCCCGCCGTACCTGGGACGTGACAGCACCGGTTTCCGCGTGCCGCTGCTGGTGATCTCGCCCTACGCAAAGCACCATCACGTGTCGCACGTGCAGTACGAGACGGCGAGCGTGTTACGGTTCGCCGAAGATCTGTTCGGCCTGCGGCAGATGTCGGATGCCGACGCGCGGGCCGCCTCGCCGGCCACCGACTGCTTCGACTTCAATCGAAAACCGCGCCGGTTCGCAAATATAGCGGCGCCAAAGCCGCCGAATTTTTTCATGCACAACCGCGCCGAAAACTATTTCGCCCCCGACGACCAGTAGCGGGGTCGCAGGTTGCTTGGTTCGGCTCCCCCAATCGCGGGTACCATGTCGCCTATGAGCACAACTGATTTTTCCAGCTACGTCACCGAGCAAATTGAGAGCCGCTCCGCGGATTCAGGGCGGCGGATTCGCACGACGGCGCAGACGATTCGCACGGTTGCGGACCAGCTGCGTAACGATCCGACGACGGCGATGGCCGCCGACTTCGCCGAGCGCGGCGCCGATGTGGTCGATCGCGTCGGATCCTATATTGAAGGTACGCCCCTCAAACAGATGGTCGCCGATGCCGAGCAGTTCAGCCGCCAGCAGCCGTTGGCCGTTGTGGGCGCCGGACTGGCCGTCGGGATTCTCGCCTCGCGTTTGCTGAAATCGACCGCCGCACGCCGTGACATGTGGTCGTCCGAGGAAACGACGAACACCCCATGAGAAGCGACGCCCCCGCCGAAGCAGATCGGTCGATTCCCGAGCTTTTACAAAAGCTTGCGGCCGAAACGTCACTGCTCGTTCGCCAAGAAGTCGAGCTCGCTCGCGCCGAGATTCTCGCAACCCTCAAGAAGGCCGCCGCCCCGGGGGCCGCGTTCGGCGTTGCCGCAATTTTTGCGCTCGGCGCCTTCGGAGCGCTAACCGCTCTGCTCATCATTGCGCTGGGCCTGGTTCTTCCGCTCTGGGCGTCGGCGCTGATCGTTACCTGCCTCTATGCCGCAATAGCGGCGTTCGCCGTACGGAACGGCCGCGCGGAACTGAAGAAGATCGGTACGCCAGTCCCGCAGCAGACGATGAAGACCATCAAAGAAGATATCGCGACCGTGCAATCCAGTATTCGTCGCGGCCGCTAATACCACTCGACAACGACCGTCTAAGGAGACATTTGTGAATCAAAGCCAAGATCCCGACGCCATCAGACAGGAAATCGACGAGACCCGCAGCCGCATGGGCGAAACGGTCGAAGCGCTTGCCTATAAGACCGACGTTCCCGCACGCGCCCGCGATGCCGTCAACGAACGCGTCGAAGCCATCAAAGGCCGCGTGAGCGATGTCATCGGCTCGGCAACCGGCGCGCTTGGCGGCGCGGCGTCGAGCGCAAAAAGCACCGCCCAAAACGCGGCCGCCGCGCTGCCGACGGGTGAAGACGCGGCCGAACAGTTGCGTGCCGCACGCTCCTACGCCGCGCAAAATCCATTGGGCGTTGCCATTGGCGCAATCGCGGTTGGATTTCTCGTCGGCCTCTGCTTACCGGTCAGCGAGATCGAGCGCAAGAACGTCGGACGCCTTGGCGAGCAGATGACCGAACAGGCGAAAACGGCGGCGGCCGGCGCAATCGAGCAAGGCAAAGCCGCCGTAACTCAAGCCATCGGTGATGCGCTGACCGGCGCCCAAGCACCGCCGCAGGGTCGCGCCTAGCGCGAACTACTCGGCGGCGCTCGACCTCAGACGCTGACGCAAGTGCATGACTGCCTGAGCGTGAATTTGCGACACCCGTGACTCCGAGACGCCCATGTCGGCCTTGATCTCCTTCAGCGTTTCGCCCTTGAAATAGTATCGGCGAATGACCGTCCGTTCTTGCGGTGCGAGCGCCTCCACTTCTTGAACGAGTTCGCGCCGAAGCTCGTCGCGTTCGATCTCCCTGGTAATGTCGCTCTCGGTATCTTCGATCGTGTCGCCGACAAAGAGTTCCTGATCGCCGCCGCTCGCCAACGGTTCCTCCAGCGAGACGACGTTGGTTCCACGCAAACGCGCCCGCACTTCATCGAGCTCGCGCATTGAGACTTCGAGACGCTGCGCGAGCTCTTCGTCGGTCGGGTCGCGGCCGAGTTCGAACTCCAAGCTTTCAAATGCCCGTTCCATCTGGCGCGCGCGCTGGCGGACGGTGCGGGGCACCCAGTCGAGCGACCGCAGCGCGTCCAGAATCGAGCCGTTAATACGAGTAATCGCGTAGGTTTCGAACTTGACCGATCGTGAATCGTCGTACTTTTCGATGGCGTCCATCAAGCCGAAGACGCCGTCGTTGATCAAATCGTTGATATCGACGTTGGCGGGGAGATGAACCGAGATCCTTCCGGCGACGTACTTGACCAAATGCAAATACTTATGAATGACCTCTTCGCGCGAAAGAGATGCATTAGCCACGGCATGCGATAGTGCGAATCCCAAATCTCATTGCCTGTTGATAAAGGTATAGACGATCGCTCATCGTTCGCTTGCAGTCTTCCTTGAGCAATACCTCGGCCAGGCGTGGAGTCCTCGCGAGCTGTTCGAAGAGCAGCGCGAACCGCCGCGGTCGCCGCTCGAGATAGCGCATGATGCGCACACGATCCGTGAGACGACGGCGAAACCTGCCGCCAACCAGCGATGCATAGCGCTCGCTCGCACGCTTCGCGTTCGTCCGCGACTGCATCACGGCATTTGCCGCGAAGCGGCCGCTCATCGCCGCTTCGAAGATGCCTTCGCCGTTGGTCGCGTCCACCAAACCGGCGGCGGTGCCGCCGACGAGCACGCCGTCGTCGCTGAGCATCGGCCGCACCGCGCCGCCATACAACAGGTGGCCTTCGGTCTTCACCGCGCGCACGCCGGCATCGGCATAGAGACGCGTTCGCACGCGCGCGGTAAACGCATCGAGCTCGGCGCGCAGCAGGTCCCCGCGAATCTTTCCCATGATGCCTAAGCCGATCGCCAGGTGATCTCGCTTCGGAAACATCCAGGCGACGATCTGACGACCGTCGCGCGCAAGATAATAATGGAGTTCCAGCGTTCGATAGGCAACTGCGGCCGCGCGGCCGGCGAGGTAGACGCGATACTGCAGCGTCGTCAGTAATCCCTCGCGCCATCGCGACCATGCCACCCGCCCGAACGGCGCCGTATCCAGCTGCGCCGCGGCCCCGGTCGCGAAGAACGCGTAGCGGGCCGAAATAGCACGACGCTCACCGGCGGCGAGATCGGCATAATCGACGACGATACGTTCGCCGTCGCGACTAATCGCGCGAAAAAGCGCACGCGTTCGCAATTGCGCGCCCTCTCTCAAAGCAAGCCCAGCCATCGCCCCATCGAGCTCCTCGCGCGTCGTGGTATGGCCTGGCCCGAAAGCGACTTCGTATTCGCGGTTGTTCGCATCGAAGAACGCGAGTCGCGGCGTGTCGCAGTGGACGATCTCTCGCGGCAAATCGAATGTCTCGCAGAAGCCGGGGCGCAGTCCGGCGGCGCAGACGCGTTTCTGCCCGACAACGGCATCGCGCTCGAGCACGACAGTTTCCACGCCGGCGCGCGCTGCCTCACGGGCAGCCGTGGCCCCGGCGGGCCCGCAACCGACGATGAGAAACTCAGTGGATTCCATTGCGATGCCGCGTTAACGCGTTAACGAAAATTAACATCATGCAGTAGCGTTTCTTCTTGCGCGCGAGGGGAATCTTTTCAACCTACCTACCCAATGTGAATAAGGAGCATCACATGACTTTCCATCGGCTCTACCTCGGCATCGTCGCTGGCGCTGCCGTTCTATCCCTGTCATTGGCGGCATGCAGCGGCCAATCCGCGAACTCGACGTACGTTCCGACCACATCGACGAACAGCGCAGTCGCGCTTTCGGGCGACCAGATTAAATCCACCTGCGGCAAACGCATCCATATCGTCGTGGCCGGTATCGTCGATTGCAAGTTCAGCGAGCAGAATTACGGCGGCAACTTTAAAGTCTACAACAAGACGAAGGGCATCATTTTGATCACGCCCAACCACGGAACGAAGGACACGGTCTTCACCGTCGTGGGCCTCGCCATTGGGCGCGGCAGCTTCCTGGTGAAGGATCACAAGGGGAACGAGCTCATCATCAAGGTCAGAGTTACGCTGTAAGCGTTGGGAAACCAAGAAGGCCCGCCGTATGGCGGGCCTTTTTGCTGTTCGGCCCACGCGGTCGCGGCCGCCGGATAGGACTTGCGCGAGTGCCCGGAGTAGGCAAGCTGGTCGGCCCTTCCCGGGCCCCCTTTTTTGTCCGTACCGTTTGTCCGCACTAGAGGAGAGGAATGACCGCACAGACAGCGATTCTGGCTGGCCTCATCGGGGGTGTCCTTGCCGTGCTCTACGGTGTCGCGCTGACCTTTTGGGTCGTGCGGCAACCGGCCGGCAACGAGCGTATGCGCGAAATCGCCGCCGCGATTCAAGAAGGCGCCATGGCCTTCTTGGCGCGCCAGTACCGGACGATCGGTATCGTCGCGATCGTCTTAGCGGTCGTCATACTCTTCGCGCCGACGTTGGGGAAGGAAGCCGCGGTCGGCTTTCTGATCGGCGCCATTCTTTCGGGCGCGGCCGGTTTCATCGGCATGATCGTTTCGGTGCGCGCCAACGTTCGCACCGCCGAAGCCGCACGCGGCGGCCTAACGCCGGCCCTCAACGTCGCCTTCCGCGGCGGTTCGGTCACCGGCATGTTGGTCGTCGGTCTCGGTTTGCTCGCGGTCTCGGGCTATTACTACATCTTGCAGATCATTAACAACGGCGATTCCGCAACCTCGCTGAATGCCATGGTCGGCCTTGCTTTTGGGTGCTCGCTGATCTCGGTCTTCGCCCGTCTTGGCGGCGGAATCTACACCAAAGCTGCCGACGTCGGAGCCGACTTAGTCGGTAAAGTCGAGGCGGGCATTCCCGAAGACGACCCGCGCAATCCCGCGGTCATCGCCGATAACGTTGGAGATAACGTCGGCGATTGCGCCGGAATGGCCGCAGACCTCTTCGAGACGTACTGCGTGACGACGGTCGCCGCCATGTTGCTGGGAAATCTGCTCTTTGGCGCATCGGTGCCTGGTGCCACCACGTTTCCGCTCTTGCTGGGTGCAATCTCAATCGTCGCATCGATCGTCGGCGCGATCTTCGTGGGCGTCGGCCAAGTCCGGCGCACGAAAATCATGGGGGCGCTCTATCGAGGCATGGTCGTCGCTAGCATTATCGCGCTCGTCGGCTTTTATTTTGCCTCGCAGAAAGTCTTTGCGGGAGCGACCGGCGTTCTGAGCGTGAACGCGATCTTTATCTGCGCGGTCGTCGGCATCGTGATTACCGCGCTCATCACTTTCATCACCGAATACTACACCGGCACGCAGTTCAAGCCGGTGCAGAGCATCGCCAAGGCCTCAGTCACGGGTCACGCAACCAACATGATTGCGGGCCTCGCCGTTTCGATGCAGGCGACCGCGTTGCCGGCGCTCGTGATCGTCGTCGGCATCATCGTCAGTTACGGCTTTGCGAACGTTTACGGCGTCGGCATCGCGGTGATGTCGATGCTTTCGATGGCCGGCATCATCGTCGCCATTGATTCCTTCGGGCCGATCACCGATAACGCCGGCGGAATCGCGGAGATGGCCGACATGCCGCGCGACGTTCGCGAGATCACCGATCCGCTCGACGCCGTGGGCAATACGACCAAGGCGGTCACGAAAGGCTACGCTATCGGCTCGGCGGCGCTGGCGGCAATCGTCCTCTTCGCATCGTTCTTGCAACAACTTATCAATCACAAGTGCCCCGGCGTCGCAACGCTTGCCTGCACGAATGGCGTTCGCAACCTCTTTGCCATCGGCAACCCGTTCGTGCTCACCGGACTCTTTATCGGCGGCTTGTTGCCCTATCTCTTCGCCTCGCTCTCGATGCAGGCGGTCGGACGCGCCGGCGGCGCGGTCGTCGAGGAAGTGCGACGCCAGTTCCGCGAGATTCCCGGCATTATGGAGGGCACGGCGCGCCCCGACTACGGTACAACCGTCGACATCGTCACCCGCGCCGCGTTGCGCGAGATGATCGTGCCCGCCCTGATTCCGGTCGGCGTACCCGTGCTGGTCGTGCTGCTCTCGTATTTCGGCGTGCTGCCGGGCGATACGGGCGCGCAAATGATGGGCGGCATTCTGCTCGGCTCCATCGTCACGGGCTTCTTCGTCGCCATTTCCTTCACGTCGGGCGGTGGCGCGTGGGATAACGCCAAGAAATACATCGAAGACGGCCACTACGGCGGCAAAGGCTCGATCGCGCACCAAGCCGCAGTTACCGGCGATACCGTCGGCGATCCCTACAAAGACACCGCCGGCCCTGCGATCAATCCCATGATCAAGGTGCTCAACATCGTCGCGCTTCTCTTGGTCGCCTTTCTGCGCTAGCCGCGCACAAATGTCACCCCTGTCACCCTGAGCCTGTCGAAGGGCGAGCCTGTGTCGAAGGGCGCATGACATTGTCACCCTGAGCCTGTCGAAGGGTGAACGACAGTGTCACCCTGAGCCTGTCGAAGGGCGAGCTTGTCGTAACGTGTCACCCTGAGCTTGTCGAAGGGCGTCCGTTTGTACTCTAATCGTCCGTTCGTGGGCGACGTCAGCCCAGCGCGATTGATACGGTCTCCATACACCAATGAATGGAGGAGTATCAATGAAGTTTCACGTTGCTGCGTACGCAGCAGCCGCGTCGCTCTTGGCCGGTTGTGCCTCCGGCGGCTCCAGCGGCCCAATCCAGTCGAGCTCGGTGCTGCCCGCGAGCTCGTCAGACTCGTCGTCGCAATATAGCGTCGCCCCACTCGAGCCGCTCGGCGGTTCGAATGCCGGGGCAAACAGCATCAACAATCTCAATTGGGCGAGCGGCACGTCAAGCCTGGCGTCGAGTTCGTACATTCACGCGACACTCTGGGAAAACGCCGGACCGCCGATGGATCTCGGCACGCTCGGCGGCCCAAACAGCGGCGTCGAATGGCCGGTGAAGAACGACCATGGTCTCATCTCCGGCATATCGGAAACATCGAAAAAGCAGAAACTCGGCGAAATCTGGTCTTGTGCGGAGGGCTTTTTCCCTCAACCGCCGAGCGGCCACATTTGCCGCGGATTTGCTTGGTGGAACAACCGAATGATCGCGCTGCCCACCTTTGGCGGTAACAACGGCTTCGCCGCGGGAGCGAACAATCACGGCGATATCGTCGGTTGGGCGGAGACTCCAAGGCGCGACAAGACGTGCGCGAGCCCGCAAGTCTTGCAGTTCGAAGCGGCGCTTTATCCCAAAGACGGCCACATCATCAAGTTGCCGCCGTTACGCGGTGACAAAGACGGCGCCGCGACCGAGATCAACGACCGCGGTGACATCGTTGGAATCTCAGGTATCTGCGATCAAGCTGAAGGCCGCTTCACCGCCCGTCACGCCGTCATGTGGCGGAGGGGCAAGATCGTCAACCTCGGTAGTCTCGGCGGAGTCGCTTGGAACACGCCGATGGCAATCAACAACAAAGGCGTGGTCGTTGGCTTCTCCGACCTTGCCGGCGATACAAGCGGCAATCCGAACTTCCACGCGTTCTTGTGGACCAAGAGTGGCGGAATGGTCGACCTCGGCACGCTTCCGGGTGACGTTTATAGCGAAGCACTCGGAATCAACGAAGCTGGTGTCATTGTCGGCGTTTCATACGGCTCGAGCTTTTCTACGTCGCGCGCCTTCATTTACCAGAACGGCACGATGACCGATCTGAACACGCTCACGAACCCCAGTTCGCAGCTCTATCTTCTCTACGCCAACGACATCAACAACCAGGGCAACATCGCCGGAGGTGCCTGCGTGTTGGTTAGCGGCGCCTGCGGCAGCGAATTTCCCGGCTATATGGCGACCCCTGGGGCGCATGGGGCCGCGTCGCATACCGCCGTATCGAACAAGCCGCCCACCTTGTCGCCACAAGCGCAGCGCCTCGCCCGGCAACGCGCTTTGGCCCCCTGAGGGGAACCATCCCAAGCGCCGCTGAGAGGCGAAACGGAGCGGGGCGGTCACACCAGACCGCCCCGTTGCGTTACACCTAGTTCGAATGTGGCAAGAACGCGCGTGGGCCCGCCACGACGACCGCGAAATGGTCTTCAGCATGCGCGCGGGCAGTGGCGGACGGTACTGGAACGGTTTCGACGCGTTTCTCTACGAGGCGTCGGCCGGACGTTCCGAGCAAGAGTTCGTTCGTCACAACGTCAGCATGCAAATCGGACGCCCTCTGCTCGTCACCAGCCGCTGTAACGGCGAAACACTGCGCCGGCTGCAGGCCCCGGGCGACGTCAAAATCGTGCCCCCGGGAATTCCACGCGTGTGGGAAACCGAAGCGGCAACGATCAAGCTCTCCATGTATCTCACGCCGGCCCTTCTGCATTCGGCTGCCGAAACGATGGGCATCAATCTCGACCGCGTCGCAATCGTACCGAAATTGCACGTGCGCGATCCTCGCATCGAACACATCGGTTGGGCGGTCAAGGCCGAACTCGAATCCTCCGAGCCGCTCGGCCGCCTCTACGGCGACAGCCTTGGGCTCGCACTCGCGGCCCAGCTCTTGCGCAACTACCGGCCGGCCGCGGGCGCACGTTACGACGATCGCTTCTCGCGTCGCCGTCTGCAACGCGTTATCGACTACATTAACGAGCACCTAGCGCATGACTTATCGCTTGCGGAACTTGCCAATGTCATCGACATGAGCCCATCGCATTTTAAAGTCGTCTTCAAACGCTCGCTCGGCGTGCCCGTTCATCAATACGTCATCCGCACTCGTATCGAGTATGCCGTAAATCTGATCGCAAGCGGGAAGACCCCGCTGAGCCAAATCGCGCAGCAGTCCGGGTTCGCGAATCAAAGTCACATGGCGCGCTGCATGAAGCGCCTCACCGGACGCACGCCCGCCGCGCTACGCTGTTAGGCGTTGGTACTTGCGAAAAATGACAACGTAGCTAGCGACGATGAAGGCGATCGCAAACGCCAGCAGTGCGTCGCCGATCGCGCCTGAGAGCGCCCCGCGAAGCGGCGTGACTTGGCGGATGGCAAAGCGTAGCCCAAAAGCTACCACAAAGATCAGAAGCGTAATCCACGAGGAGCCGAGATACATCACGCCCCGCCGGTCGGTCGGGCGCACGTCGGTGTGCATTCCACGCAATATCCCGAACGGAACGCCGCAGATGCCACCGAGAACCAACGCCAGAACGATCTCGAGCGGCGGAGCCGGGTTGAGCATCTGGTTCGCGTAGATGACCCAGCCCATCAGGAGGCAGAACACAAGCGGCGTCAGCCACATGCGGGTCAACGTGATTTTCTGCGGACGGATCATCCGGACGGCCAAGAGCGCTACCACGACGAGAAGTGGTAGCAGTTGCGCCCAAGCCGGAACCTGTTCGCCGGATTGCGGCGTTACTTGATCTCCACCTTGGCGCCCGCCTCTTCGAGCTTCTTCTTCACCGACTCGGCTTCGTCTTTAGTAACGCCCTCTTTGACAGCCTTGGGCGCGCTCTCGACGAAGGCTTTCGCTTCGGTGAGTCCCAGACTCGTGAGTTCGCGGACCGCCTTGATGACTTTGATTTTCTCGGGGCCGATTTCGCTGAGAATCACGTCGAACTCCGTCTTCTCGGCTTCGGGCGCAGCGGCACCCGCGCCGGGTCCGGCAGCCATCATTGCGACGGGCGCCGCGGCGGAAACGCCGTATTTTTCTTCGAGTTGCTTGACGAGATCCGCAAGCTCGAGAACGGTGAGTTTGTCGATTTGTTCGATGAGTTCGGGGAGTGCCATGATTACGTCGTTATCCTTATAAAGCGATTGATGCTATGTGGCTGAAGCGGCTCCGGCTTTTTGCTCGCGAATTGCGTCGAGCACGCGCACTAGACCGCTCTGATTTCCCGAGAGAACTGTGACGAGTCCACGCAGCGGATTGACCAGCGTGCCGACGAGGTTGGCGAGCAGTTCGATCCTGGGCGGAAGCTTGGCCAGTTTCTCAACCTGCGCCGCGTCGACGACCTGGCCGTCGATGTACGCCGCCTTCACGGCGACGCGTTTGACCGTGTCGCTGAACGTTTTGAGTGCCTTGGCCGGAGCAACTGGATCCTCGCCCGCAAAGACGATGCCGGTTGGACCGGCGAGAAAACTCTCCAGCTTACCTGCGAGATCCCCGGCGGCGATTCGAAAAAGCGTGTTCTTGACCACGGAATATGTGTTTCCGTCTTTGCGCAGCTCGCCGCGCAGACGCGTGATTTCAGCGACGGTCAAGCCGGCGTAATCGGTCAGAAAGAGCGTCTTGGCCGCGGCGACCCGCTCGGCGAGTTCTCCAACGGCGGTCTCTTTACGTGCGGTCGGCATTCAACGTAGTTTCCAGCAAGAAGCGAGTGAAACAAAAAGCGCCTCCAAATCGAGGCGCTTCATTCAAAGTCTGCATCGCATGCATTGATGCCCGAACTTATCCTTATCGCATCCTCGGTAGTCAACATTAAGGCCTCACGGCCGGCTACGGTCTCTGGAGCCGTCGGTTAGACTACCACAGGACTGCCGGGAAGGCAAGGCTTTTGCCGAGAAGCCGGTTGCTCGGAGTGAGCTCTCGCCCGGCCCCCGGCGGACTCTGGCAGCAGACGATCAGGTTCCTCTGCGAGCGTCTTTCGCTTGCGGTGGTCGCCATCGGCACGATCGTCATGGTCGTCGTTTTTTTCGTCATCGAAGGCAACTCGACGCAGCTTGGCTTCTTTCCATTCTTCTTCGAGCACAATAGCAATCAAATCCAGGTCGCTGCCGGGTCGTCGGCCGGGAATCCGCTCGCAAGCGGCGACGAGATCAATTTACAGAAGCTCAGCCCATCGCAGCGATTCGCGCTCTTCGCCGGCGCGCACGCAGATAAGCCAATACCCGTCGAGATCAAGCGCAACGGCCGCACGTTTGACGCTCGCCTCGTTGCCAGCTCGCCGGACTATTCGCCTCGGGCGACGCTCACACGGTACGTCGGTACGCCGCTTTGTTTTTTCCTTTCGCTCGCCCTTGCCAGCGCGCTCTTTCTCGTGCGCCCGTTGCCGATAACGCTCGCGTTTTACTTCTACACGATGCTGATGCTGGTGAAGGTGAACGAGACGCCGCTCGACTTGGCGGCGTGGCCCATTAGCTTTGCGAGTTATGTGGCAATACAGTTTGTCTACCCGGCCGCTCAGGTCATGATCTTGATCTTTGCGCAGCGTCTGTACGGTAGGCCAAGCCGCGCTTGGCGGTGGTTTCTCGCCACCGCGATTGCGCTCTCGCTGCTTGTGCTCGTCGTTTGGATGGATCCGGTCGTCTGGATCGTCTACCAGCGATTCGGATTGCCCGGGCCGAGCGTTTTGTTCGAAAGCCTTTCGGACGCCACTCTGCTCGTCGTCGTGCTCGCCGGGCTTGCCTATATCGCGTCTGGCGCGACCGGAATTCCGCGTGGCCGCGTGATGTGGGTCATCGCCGGCATCGCGCTGGCGCCGATTCTCGATTTGACGTGGGCGCTTGCGAACATTGTGAGCACGCTCGTCGGCAACGTTTCGATATCGTTGCTCAACTTGCAGGATTGGACGGGCGCGCTTATGCCCTGGTTCGGCCTTGCAGGTTCCGTTTTTGTAGTCTACGGATTTCTATCCGAGCGGGTGATCGACTTTCGTTTTGCGATTGGCCGCGCAGCAATCTATGGCGCGATCACGGCTTTGTTGCTGGTCTTCTTCGGCATAATCGAGTGGTGGGCCGAACAAATCTTCGAGAGCACTAGGCCGGCCATCTACGTCAGCCTTGCGGCAGCATTAGCGATCGGCTTCATCCTCAACGCACTGCACGGACGCATCGAACTCTTCTTAAACACGTTCATCTTTCGCGACCAGCGCCGCGGCGAAGAGGCGCTCCGCCACGCGTCCCGCGCGCTAGCTAATACGTCATCCGAAACGACGCTTATCGAGTTTCTCGTCGACGAACCGGTGCGTGTGCTCGGCCTGACGTCGGCAGCGCTCTTTCTCGCGCAGAGTGAGGGCGAGCCCTTTGAGCGCCGCGCCGATCGCGGCTGGACTCGCCAAGAATCCGAACGCATCGATCCGGAGGATCCACTCATCGTCGAACTGCGTGCCGAGCTTGCTCCAATCGTTCTCGATGGGCGCCCACGACCGGAAACGATTTTCCCCGGCGGCTCCAAGGCGCCGTCGCTCGTCGTGCCGCTGCTGATGCGCGGCAGCGTCTTCGGGTTCGTCTTTTACGGTCCGCGCGGCAACGGCATGCCGCTTACCGCCGACGAGCGCAGCCTCTTGGAAGGCATCGCGCGTAACGCGGGCGCCGCATACGATCATATCGAGGCCGACAAAGCTCACGCGCGCATTCGCCGGCTCGAGGCTCGTCTGCGCGAACTCGGCGCATCGGTTCCAAACTGATTTCGGAACGATGAACCCGTTTGATTACCTCACCGTGCTCGTCTCGATCGTGCTCGGCCTCGCCATTACGAATATCTTAACGCGCCTTGCGGCCGTTATCACCGCTCGCGAGCGCCTCGACTTCTATTGGCCTCCCGTAGCTTGGGGCGTATTCCTCTTCTTTATCTCTGTCCAGCATTGGTGGGCAGAATGGGGCTTGCGTCATACCACGGATTGGAACTTTGGAATTTTTTGGTTGCAGATGCTCGTGCCAGTAGATCTTTTCTTGCTCTCGACGCTCGTATTGCCCGACCGCGAGGAGAACGGGAAGCTTGATCTGGGCGCCTGGTACTTTCGCAACCGGCGATGGTTCGTCGCCTTCATGTTCTTCGTGCCGGCCTTGAGCATTGCCGAAGAAATCGCCCGAACGGGGCATATGGCCTCCGCGCTCAACTTCGCGTTCTTGATTGCGTTCGATGCTCTCGTCGTCGTAGCGTTTGTGGTGAAGTCGCGACGATCGCAGGAATGGATCACTGGGGTCGCAATGGTGATGACGATCGCGTATGTTGCGATTCTTTTTATCAAACTGCCAAGCTAGTGATCACCGTTTCTCGAAATTTTACTTAGGAGGTGCGCGTTATGCTCTACCTAATCTTGAAGCTCATCCACGTTGCCGGGGTCGTACTTTTCCTCGGAAACATTACGATCGGGGTTTTTTGGAAGAGCCATGCTGATCGCACCCGTAATCTCGCAATTATGGCCAGCACGATGGATGGCATCATCGCTGGCGACAAGATCTTTACGATCCCAGGCATCGTTCTTCTTCTTGTCGGAGGTGTCGGCATGGCGGTCTTCGGCAATATCCCGATTCTCTCGACCGGATGGCTTTTGTGGGGGATTGCTGCTTTCGTTCTGGCGGGCTTAGCGTTCGGGCCGCTGTCGCGCGCACAGCGAAGAGTCGCTATCGCCGCTCACGCGGGGAACTTTCAAGCCTACGAAGAGCACTCCAAAGGCTGGACGCTCTGGGGTTCGATCGCACTTATTCTTCCGCTCATCACCTTTGTGCTGATGATCCTCAAGCCGGCATTACCGGCTTTCCCGCACTGAGCGCTTCTACCGTGTCACCCTGAGCTTGTCGATTGTTGTCATCCTGAGCTTGTCGAAGGACGAGCTTGTCGATTGTTGTCATCCTGAGCTTGTCGAAGGATGAGCTTGTCGATTGTTGTCATCCTGAGCTTGTCGAAGGATGAGCCTGTCGAAGGGTCGTCCGAACACTACGGCGTGGATTTATTGCCGTACGTCGTTTGGAGACCTCGCACAAGATAACCGATCACGAGCCCCGCTAAAAACCACACGAACCAAGGCATTTGGTTTCCTCCTGTTGCGGTGATTCTCGGCTAAGCAAGGAGTCGCCCCCTCCGGGGCGTTTACGCCGTCGCTTTCACCCGATTCGGATCGACCTTCACGCCGGGGCCCATCGTGCTCGCCAACGTAACGCTGCGCAGATAGGTGCCTTTGGCAGCGGACGGTTTGGCGCGCAGAATCGCATCGAGCAAGGTCGTGATGTTTTCGATCAGATGCGCTTCTTCGAAGCTCGCTTTGCCGACGATCGTGTGGATGATTCCAGTCTTGTCGAGCCTGAACTCGACCTTGCCCGCCTTGATATCGCGAATTGCATTACCGAGGTTCGGCGTGACGGTACCAGCTTTGAGATTGGGCATTTTCGTTGCCAAGATCCGACCCAGCTCTTTGCCGACCTGCGCCATCATATCGGGCGTCGCAACGGCAACGTCGAATTCGGTGAACCCACCTTTCACGCGATCGATCAAATCCTGGTCGCCGACGATGTCGGCGCCGGCCTCTTGCGCGGCTTTGGCGTTATCACCCTTTGCGAATGCGATCACTCGCACCGTTCTGCCGGTCCCATGGGGAAGTAACACCGTTCCCCGAACGCTCTGATCGCTTTTCTTTGGATCGACGCCAAGTCGCACGTGCGCCTCAACGGTCTCATTGAACTTCGCGTTCGCCATGCTCTTAATGACGGCAACCGCCTCAGGCGTTGAAAAGAGCTTGCGCTGGTCGTAACCGGCCGTCAGGGCTTTGAATCGCTTGCCATGGTGTTGCGGCATCTTACGCCTCCACCTCGACGCCCATCGAGCGCGCCGTACCGGCTACGATCTTCTTCGCCGCATCCATATCGTTGGCGTTGATGTCGGGCATCTTCACTTTGGCGATGTCCTCGAGCTGCTTTTGCGTCAAACGGCCGACCTTATTGCGATTCGGCTCTTTGCTGCCCGATTCGAGATTGAGCGCCTGTTTGATGAGGAACGACGCCGGCGGCGTTTTCGTAATAAACGTAAACGTCCGATCTTCGAAAACCGTGATCTCGACCGGAATGATCATGCCCGCTTGCGACGCAGTACGCTCGTTGTACTGCTTGCAGAAATCCATGATGTTGAGCGAATACGGTCCGAGTGCGGGACCGATCGGCGGGGCCGGTGTGGCCTTGCCCGCCGGAATTTGTAGGCCGATTTTGCCTACGACTTTTTTAGCCATGTTGTCCTTTCGTCATCCCGTTGGGAAAACTGCCCCTCGATAAGAACGCGCGATCGGGGTCGCTTCGCGCGTCAAGAGTAGATTATTGCTTCGCGCCTTCCGGAACGGGGCTATGCATGCCGATCTCGTTCCCTTCGGAATCTTTGAAGCGCGCCCAACCGCCGAAGAATTCTGCCGCGGGGCCACCGATGATCTCCACGCCCTTGCTCTTGAATTCCTCGGCGACCCTGAAGACATCGTCGACTTCCAATGCCAGGCCGCAACTACCGCCGACCTTCTCGGGCGACCAGTCGTCGAATCCCTTGGTTAGAACGATAGCGGTCTCTGCGCCGGGCGGCGCAACGCTCAGCCAGCGCATCTCCGGACCCATCGGCTGATCGTGGCGTACGTCCCAACCGAGTTTTTCCGTGTAAAACGCCTTTGCACGTTCGACATCGTTTACATAAATGCGCGCAATCCCAATATGCATTTCAGCCTTCCCCACAGTCTCTAAACCTTTTCGACCTGGAAGAACTCAAGTTCGACTGGCGTCTCGCGTCCAAAGATCGAAATCAAGGCGCGCAGGCGTTCCTTCTCCGGCGCGATCTCGTCGACGACGCCCGTGAAATCGAAGAACGGCCCCGACGTGACCTTCACGCGATCGCCTTTCTTGAAGTCGATCTTTAGCTTCGGTGCCTCGATGCCCATCTGTTTGAGAATCGTCTTGACTTCTTTGTCTTGCAGCGGCACCGGCTTCTCGCCCGGTCCGGGACTGCCAACGAACCCGGTCACGCCCTGCGTGTTCCGCACGACGTACCACGACTGGTCGTCCATGATCATCTCAACGAGAACGTAGCCGGGGAAAACTTTCTTTGGCGTAATCTTGCGCTTGCCGTCTTTGAACTCGACTTCATCTTCCATCGGCACGAGGACGCGAAAGATTTTGTCCTGCATGCCCATCGAGTGAATTCGGCGCTCGAGATTCGCCTTGACTTTATTTTCGTAACCCGAATACGTGTGCACGACAAACCAGTTGCGGTTGTCTTTCGCCTTCGCCGGGGTCGCTTCGGCGCCGGGCTCTTCGTCCTGAGCTTCGGCCGCGACCGGCTCTTCGGACGGCGTCTCGTCGGCCGGCGCCTCTTCGGATGGCGCCTCTTCGACCGGTGCCGGCCGCTCTTCCACGGTCCCCTCGGGATCGGTCATGAGCGCGTCGTCGATCATCGTTTCGTCGGTTATAGGCTCGTCCGCTTTCGCGTCGCGCTCTTGATTTTCGATGTCGTACATAGGATCTTGAACTATTGCGGAATCACACCCGCGGTGGCGGGATGGATCACGTTGAAGAGCCAGCCGAAGAGTTGGTCGACCACGAACGTGAAGAGCCCGATGCCAATGACGAGCGCGACCGTGAGGATCGTCGCCGAGATCCATTCGTCCCGCGTTGGCCAGGTGACGCGCCGAAGCTCCATGATAACGCCCCGGACGAAATCTCCGCCCGCAAGCGCTTGAGCTGTTTTCTTTCGCTGTTCGTTCACCAAAGGTTCACTTCCGAAGGCTGGCAGGGCGGACAGGACTCGAACCTGCAACAACTGGTTTTGGAGACCAGGACTCTACCAATTGAGCTACCGCCCTCCGCTTAGGCCGCTCATCGAGTTTCGCGGTGCGGCTTGTGGCAGCGGCAGAAGCGGCAATATTTGCTGAGCTCCAGCCGGTCCGTGGTCTTCGATTTATTTTTTTGCGTGTTATAGTTGCGGCGCTTGCACTGCGTGCAGGCAAGGACCACCATCACGCGTGTCTCTTTCTTTGCCATCAGTCTACCACAACATGAAGAAAACGGACCGCCGGTCCGTTCGGAAGACTCATGCTAGCACACCCGGTAAACCCCTTGCAACAGTTGACCAAGCAAGCAATCACCTCTTTGTCACCCTGAGCTTGTCGAAGGGCGAACCTGTCGTAGGGCGCTTGTCGTGACTTGTCACCCTGAGCCTGTCGAAGGGTGATCGTGTCACCCTGAGCCTGTCGAAGGGTGTACGACTTCAAAATTGCGCCCGGCCAGAATCGAACTGGCAACCTTGGGCTTAGGAGTCCCCTGCTCTATCCAGTTTGAGCTACGGGCGCGCAGGGTTTTGTATTTTCTATAAAGCTTTGCGCTGCACTTGTGTTCCCTTGATTGCTTTCGATCGACCTTCGCCCTAGCATGTCCCCTAGCCGTGCGTTGTTTTCATTGTCAGCGTTTCGTCGCAGCACTGAGCGGGTTCGGATTGATACCCAGTTGCCCAGATCATCCCGCCCCCGAGGTTGGCAAATCCCAGGATCTGGCTGAACGATCCGTTGCCGTTTTTCTCAAGCGTGCTGGGCCCTGGCTCGGCCTTCCATCGTTTTCCATCCCAATGCACGAATAACGCTCGGATATTGCTGTCCGCGGAGGTCCAGTAGCCTCCAGCCCATACGTCGTCGGCCGATACCGCGGTGACGGCGGAAAGCACGTTGCTCAGCTTATAGGGTCCCTTTGGCTCTTTGTTGGGACTCGGAACGATGCTCCAGCTCGCGCCGTCCCAATGTTCGATGAGTTGTCGTAAATGTGAATCCGTGGGGTTCGGATATTCATCGCCAACCGCCCACACATCGTTCGGCGAAACCGCGGCGACGGCGTAGAAATCGCTATAGTAAAACTTATTCACGGGTTTGACCGAAGACCATTGCCTGCCGTTCCAGTGCTCGGCGAACACGTTGGGATCGGGATGGTCGAATTCGCCGACCGCCCAGACGTCGTTGGGGCTGCTGCCGGAAACTGCGTTTAAAATAACGGTTCCCCCAGGGCCCGATCCGCTCGGATTGGCGACGACGCTCCAACTCTTACCATTCCAGTGCTCGGTTAATGCCGAGTTGCTGGCCGTTCCGACCGCCCAAACATCGTCGGAAGCAAATGCCTGCGCGGCGAGCAGCCATCCCTTTGACACGTAGGGATTCGCGGTAAGGCTCCACGCTGTGCCATTCCAGTGTTCGATTAACGGCTGCCCGCTGTTGAACGACATCCCAAACACCCATGCGTCGTTCGAGGCGACCGCGGCCACTCCACGTAGCTGACTGTTCGCGGGCTCGTTCGGCGCCGAGGGGATAATGCTCCAAACACTGCCGTTCCAGTGCTCGATAACGGTGCGATCGTACTCCTGCGAACCGTATGAAGCGCAGCAATACCAGCCGGCACTCCAGACGTCCGACGCAGATGTTCCGCTGGCGTTATAAAGCAGATCGTCGTAGAGATCGCTGTCGATCGGCGGCTCGTCCGGGCTGGAAACCACCGACCAAATCGATTTCGCGGCTGCCGCTGCGGCGGCGGCGTCGTCGATCGAACTGGACTGATGACCAGGCACAAGCTGCTGTGGCGAACCCGAGCACGCCGCAAGCATCGAGATCAAGAAAATACCGAGGACGATAATACGTGGTCGACTCATACTCATAACAATGCATCTCGCTTGTAAAAAAATTCTGAACGCTATCGATTATCGAGCCGGGTTTGCGGGCGTCAGTCGCTGGTCGCCAAAGCTCTGCCATTCGCCGTTGCCGCGCAGCGACGCGTAGTGGATTTCCCAACCCCTGTGCAAAGCGTCGTAGCGCATCGTATTGCGAAACGGCCCGTCGGCATAGTCGAAGCGAATAGTAAGTGAATCGTCACGTTTCGTTCCGAAGCCCACTGCCGTCGCTCCACTCCCTCCGAAGATGTCCAGCCAGTGCTCAACGTAGCGATGACGTTCGACGTCGTACCCGATGTAGACGTCGGCTTCATACGATCCCGCAAAATGAAGCAGCAGAAAATTGTGATCGAGCACCCACCTGCCCACAGCGATCTGATGCGTTCGGGCGCCGGCGACCCTGCCGTCGACGCTCCACGTGCCTACGAGCAACGAAAGATACGGATCGCGCAGCGACCGAGGCGCCGCGCCAAGAAGCGCTACGCTTAGCAGCCCCACGAAAAGCACACGTTTTGCGCATAGCATTAGGAAGCGTATTACTTTTTTTGCGTACTCTTCGGCTTAAGGGTTTGGACGAACTGATAGCTCAGCGCGAGATATGGCACGAGTTCTGCGGTTTTCGATAGTAAACGATCGGGCACGACGACCCAGTCCTTTTTTACGACGCCGTAAGCCTCAAATAATGTGGTTTTGTATTTCTTAAGGAATGCTGCAACCTCGCTTGGAGGTAGGCGAAGCGCAAGCGTTCCCGGCGGTGACAAGTGCGTAAACATATGGCCGTTGTGAGACGTGTACGGGTTAGTCTTGCCCCTGCGAACGATCTTTGGATTGCTCGCCAAAAGTTTCTCGTATAGCTGAATTTTTGATGCAGGAATATCACTCACGGGGCGACTGCGTCTTCCACTAAGTGCCGCAGTTGCTCGAGCGCGTTCTTCCAGCCGGCGTCGAGCATCGAGCGGTCTTCGTTTGTCGGCGGCCATTGGTGCTCGAGCGTCAACAATGAGCCATTGCCGCTACGCTCGATTGTTACGTTCACCGTCTGGTCGGCGTCCCAGCGGTAGGAAAGCCGCCGCGGCGGGTCTACAATGAGAAACTCTCCGTGAACCTCAAACGGCTTTCCGTCGAAATCGAGGCTGACCAGAATGGCGCCTCCTTCGCGAACGTCCCATTCGTGCACAGTCCATAACGTATCGTCGCCGCATCCGAACCACCGGCTCAGTATGGAAACCTCAGTCCACGCCGCAAAAAGCGCTTCCGGCTGAACTGCGAATTCGCGCTGGGCAATGAATCGCTCAGTCATGATCCTTGCTCCTTAATACCTGGTCGAGCCGGTCGAGACTGGCGCACCAGCCCCGACGAATTTCGACTAGCCATCGTGAGATGTGATCCAGTGGCTCCGGAACCAGCACCAGGTCGTACGTTCGGCCGCGCATCGTTCGCCTCACCAAACCGGCATCTTCCAAGATTGCCACGTGGCGGCTAAGAGCTTGTTTTGTAAACTCAAACTGCGAAGCGACTTCCGGTGTGCTTACCGAGCTCTGCGCTAACCGCACAACTATTGCACGGCGCTGTTCGTTCGCGAGCGCCCCGAAGACGGCGCCGAGCGAAGCATCTAGTCGCGCGGTTCCAGGCATGGACCACAGCATACAATGCCTTTCCGCGAAAGTCAACAATAATGTTGACGTTTCAAGTAACTCTCTGAAAAGGCCGCCCAATGCACTCCTCGCCTCGCGGCCGGTCGTTGAGGCGATCAGCCGGGGCGAGAAACAGGCGCAGCCGGCGGCCTTAAGGCAGCGATTTCAATCGGTATCGACCGGCAATCCGGAAGGCTTTCGGTGTGTAAAGTACGACCGTGGATACTTCGCGGGAATCGTTTGAAACGGACGCGGCATTTGGTTGAGATTGAACATATCCGACATGCTGTTGGTCGTTTCGTCGGTTGTGCCGAGCCGCCCGAGGTTGAACGTATCTTCCACGAAACGTACGATGGTGCCAAGCTCGTAGACGGTATTCGAAATATAACCGGGTTGACTCGACGACGTTTCGCGTGCGTAGGGCGAAACGACGATCATTGGGACGCGAAGCCCGGGACCGCCCTGATTATCGCGCGGCAACGGCGGCGGTACGGGATCGTAGAAGCCGCCCCAATCGTCCCAGACGATGATGATTGCGCAACTGTTCCAATACGAGCTTTGACCGACCGCGTTAACCACGCTGGCCACCCATGAGGGTCCGGTGTCGGAGCCGTCATGGGGATGGTCGGAGTTCCTGCCATCCGGTATCACCCAGGAGACCGAAGGCAGCGCGCCATTGTCGATGTCATTGAATATGTTGGTCTCGGGCCACGAAACGTTGGTGCCCCATTCTGGGCCGTAGCGGACCGGCGCGATCACGTCAAAGGCATTCCAAATCGCACCCGAACTTCCGATTTCGGGAGTGTAGTATTTCCAGGAAACGCTCTTCGCATCGAGGAGGTCGCGCAAGGTTGGGTAGCCGGTTCCCGACGACGGGAAATCCGAGGTGCAGGGAAACGGTCCTGCATCGAGTTCGTAGTAAAGATTCGTCGTGATGAGCGACGTCACGGTTCCGGGCGGCGAGTCGCATCCCCAGGAGTGATTGTTGCTCGTCGGCGTGTCGATAAGGCTATCGGTCGAATCAATCTCGGTACCGCCGCGGATGAGGTCTTGATGGGCCGGAAAGCTGTCGCTGCCTTGCGTAGCGAACATTGCGTTGGCCAGTCCGTATTCTTTCGCCATCGTCCAATAGGGAGCGACTTGCGCCGGATTAACGTACTGGTAGGGTGCTGTGCGTTCGGGAACATGTGTATTGGCGGAGATGATGCGGTTGAATCCATCCATCGCGCCGCCGTCGTATGCCGTGAGGAAGCTGGCGTAATGGTGGTTGAGCGTTGCCCGCGTCGTAAGATTGGCTTCGCTCAAGGTGATCGGCTCCACCCGTTTGTGTCTGCCTTTGCCGACCAGCTTCTTCCCCACCGTAGCGCCGGTCGCGCCCGGGAAGGTGGCAAAGAGATTGTTGAATGTGCGGTTCTCTTGCACGATGATGACGATGTGTCCGATCGGCGAGCTGCCGGACCCTGAATTCAGCGATTCCCGTTGCTGGGAAAGCGACACCGCTGACGTGCCGCCTGGAGTGACCCCGCTACAAGACGAGAGCAACAGCGCGCCGGCGCAGAGCCACAAAGTGCCCTCTCGGAAAGCGACCTCGAGCGATCGCACCATGCGGTGATATTCGCGCTCGCAGGATGCAGACCTTATCGCCGCACTCGCCAGAACGGACATCAGGCGATCCTCCACCCGGGGGCCTGAGAGGAATCGAGCGCCCATTGCTGCTACTTTGTGAGCGGACGTGCGGAGCTTTCCCGCCGTAGAAGGAATATTGATGAACGTATCTTACAAACTCGTGCTTGCCGGCGTTGCTGCCGTGCTCGCGGCGGGATGCTCGAACTCCGGGGCGCCCAACGTGCCCCAAGTCGCCGGTAGTGGGGCGCAGATCCGAGGCTCGAGTTCAAACGTCGGGTCTCTTCAATCGTGGCACGCGGCAATCGCGCACGCACCGACGCCCGGCAAAGGATGCTACACCGCGGTTTATCCGCAGACGACGTGGACAAGCGTCCCGTGCGTAGCAGCACCTAACCGCCCCTACATTCCGCGAAGCGGCGCGGGCCACGCGCAGACCGTTGGCAACGGCAATGACTATGCCGCAGTGACCTCGACCCTCACCTCAAACGCGGTCGGCTCGTTTCCGGTAGTGAGGCGCCTCAAGTCCGAGACCGATGGCGGCAGAGCAAATGTCTATTCGCTCCAGCTGAATTCGAACTTCATCTCGGGCGACCAGGCTTGCGCAAACGCTTACAATCCGGCGCAGTGCCTCGGCTGGCTGCAGTACGTTTATTCGAGCAGCTCGCACGCAGCATTCATGCAGTATTGGCTCATCCGCTATACGGGCGGATCCGTCCATTGCCCGCCCGGCTGGAATAGCTTCAGCCCCGATTGCTACAAAAACAGCTCGGCTGTCTCCGTCCCGCAGGAGGCCGTCACAGACCTCCCACGGATCAACCTCTCAGGAAACGCCGTGAACGGTGGCCTCGACACGCTCGAGTTTACCGATGGCTCGAACGCCTACAGCACGAACGGACCCGACACGGTCATGTATCTGTCTGAAGGCTGGACGGGTTCTGAGTTCAATATCATCGGCGACGGCGGCGGATCGCAAGCGGATTTCAATGCCGGAACCGCACTCACCGTAAAGATTGCTCTAACCGACGGAACGAGCAATGCTCCGACGTGCCAGCCACATGACGGCACGACGGGCGAGACCAACAACCTGAATCTGGGGACGTGCACGGCGGCGGGCGGAGCCACGCCTCAAGTCACATTCAAGGAATCGCTGAAGAAATAGCGCTCAAGCGTCGCCGCCGATAGCGAACAGCACGGCGGCGACGCTATAGTTTATTCCTCGCCGTCAAAGTAGTCGAGCGGCTCCGAACGCACGAGGATTCGGCGATCCGGCGGCCCCACCGACCATTTGTTGCTGTCGGGGTAATCGCTCGTGCTACCAATCGGATTGTCCGCAATGACGTACAATACTAAGTCTTCAGTGCCGTCGTTAATGAGCTGATGCGGTTTGCCGGGTTCGAAGATGAATGCGTCGCCCGGTTCTATCGCGGTCGTCCCTTCATCGTGCCGAACGGTCCCTGTGCCGGAGATCACATGATAGAATTCCCACTGGGCGCTGTGGGAATGATATGGATAGTTGCGCTTCCCCGGAGGGATGCGCTGAATCTCAACGTCAAAGGGGTGGCGTTCGCGAAGGTCGGTGCTGTTCGGCTTACGGCCTAAGGCCTCCGACACCTGGACACCCGCGCAAACAAACTTTCCCTTCGGCGACGCCCACGTCTCTTCGGCGATTTCTTTCGTGTTAACTTTGAGCATATAGCCTTAAAACCGCTTCGGTCATTTATGGTTGACGCGGGCCTTCAGGCTTGTGCTTGTGCTCGTACTCGTGCTCGTCGTCGTGCTCGTACTGACGCTCGTACTCGGCGAAGAAACCTGACAGCGTACGCCGCCGACGTTCATTTCGCACATCTGCTGGGTCACGCGATCGAGCCGCCACAGCGCACCATCGATCTGTAGGTATTGATAGCGAAAGATTAGCTGAAAAGCCAACGCCGCGGCAATCAGCATTGCGATCGCATAAGCTGCGGGTTTTCGAAGCGGCGTCCGACCTTTTCCGCGCGGTCGCATCGTGGGCTCGCTGCTCGCTCCTCTGGTAGTGCTCTCGCATCAAGAAGGGCCGCCCCATGCCCGGGGTGACCCTTTGCTCGGGTGAAGATCTCCTCAAACGGCCGGAGCAACACCAGAGCACTGTCGACTTGCGCTCGAGAATTGCGGCTTCCTTGGTACATTTGTACCGATTTTACGGCATTGCGATGGCGATTTGTTAAGCGAACTTAAGTGTGCAGATCCTCTTTCGCAAGATCCCACAGAACCGCGATGGCCTCCCGGTCCGCGCGAAGAATCACGCGCCCAATGTTCGACATGCGAACCGCGTCGCCGGCGCTCAATGATTCGCTGGCGACGACTTCGTCGGTCTCGCTCAACGCCTCAACGTTTGCTGTGCCCGCGGCAAGAAAGAGAAAGCCCAAACGGTGGGGCGCAAACGGGTGGCGTACGAAGGCACCGTCCGCGACATGCGTCACTAAGAATGCCGCATCGGCGGTAATTTTAACCGGCGCCTCGACTTTCGGATAACCGCTCGCAACGGGGAGCCACCGATTGAGCCGCTCGCCGTCGGTAAACTCGATTTGTCCGTAGGCGGGACGGGACCCCAACTCACGCGGTAAGACCCACATCTGCAAGAAGTGCAGCGGACGGTCTTTCGAATAATTGAATTCGGAATGCTGCACGCCGGTACCGGCACTCATGAACTGCGCGCCCCCGGGACCGACGACGCCATGGCTGCCGGTCGAATCGGTATGCTCCAGATGCCCCGCGAGCACGTACGTGATGATTTCCATGTCTCGATGCGGATGCGTCGGGAAACCCTGGCCCGGAGCGACGACATCGTCATTGAGCACTCGTAGCGCTCCCCAGTTGACGTTCTGCGGATCGTAGTAGCTCGCGAAACTAAACGAGTGGCACGTCTTCAACCAGCCATGATCGAAACACGCGCGATCGGCTGCACGCTGGACGGAAAACGAGGCAGCCTGTATCAATGGTGACCGCTCGAACGAGCGGCCCGGTTGTTCATCTTGCGCGCGGGTAATTTTGCAGCGACGTTCAAGCCGAGCCTCTTATTCACCTCAATGCGAACCTCGGTCGCAAGCCGCGAAACGATATAGAGGCCGCGTCCCCCTTCGGCGAGCAGGTTCTCGGGGAGTTTCGGCTCGTATGCGAATCCCGAGCCGCGATCCGAAACGTTCAGCAGGAGGCTGCATCCATCGCATTCCAGCGTGACCTCAATCGGCCCGGGCGCATGCCTCACGACATTAGCAACCAGTTCCGTGAAAACGACTTTGGCCGCCTCGTCGTCGACTTCCCAGTCTCGGTGCTCTCGAACGGCCTCGAGGAAATTTCGGCGCTCGGTGAGGCAATCTATGGCATCTGAGCTTTCGTACCGCCACAGCACCCCACGCGTGCACATATTTCTAGCCTTCCCAAGGTTGGCCTCACGACAAACCGTCGAACCCCTGCGCTCCAGGCGCGAACGCTCTTTGGCTGAACAAGGAGCCACCCGGTCGCTGCACCCGAACGGAACTCAGAATTTCTTCATGAATCCTGCGTAGATTCCGTGAAGACCATGCTCCGAGGACGAGATTTCGAATGGAGGCTTCTTTGAACTTACGATCGACGGCGGTGCCGCTCGTGGCAATACTCGCCGGCTGCGCCGGAGGGGCGCAGTCGTCACTCGGTTCCACCGGACTTCCGATCGTGACGACCTCCACCGAGCGAGCGAATCACCAAGCGGGCTCGCTCGACCCGACCTTCGGTAAAGGAGGCAAAGTCGTCCTCGCCTCCTCGATGGAACCAATGATGGCGCTAGAGCAGCCCGACGGCCGGATCGTGATCGGCAGCAATGGAACCGGGCAAGCCCAGAATGCTGTCGTTCGCCTGATGCCAAACGGATCTCTTGACAAAAGCTTCGGTCATAACGGTTCCGTCTCGCTCGACCTCTATGCGGCATATGCGATGGCGCTTCAGCCCGACGGCAAACTCTTGGTCGGCGGAATTGCATCGTCCAATGGCGATCGAGACGCCGAGCTCGTGCGCCTACAAACGAACGGCAACCTCGATGCGACCTTCGGTAAAGGTGGTGTGGTGCGGTTCGACTACCTCGCCGGAACCTCCAACGGCACGCTCGTAATCCTCGTTCAATCCAACGGCGACGTTATCGCGGGCGGTTTTGCCCTGAATCCAACGAGCGACTCCCATCGAACATCACTCGCCCGCTTCGATTCAAGCGGAAATCCCGATGCCAGTTTCGGTGCGAACGGAGTTGTGGCTGTTGACGCCGTTGGTGGTGTGACGGCGATGGGTCTGCAATCCAACGGAGACATCTTGGTCTGCGGCGGACAGTTCGATTCGTCGAACGGGCTCATGGCGCGGTTTTCATCCAACGGACGCCTCGAGCAAAACGATCGCGGCGGAACCCTCGTCAGTGTCGCCCATACCGGCAGCCTCACCTTCCAAGGATCGAACGAGTTCCAGCCGGATGGAAAGCTGTTGCAATGGTCGACCGTGAGCAAAGGAAGTGGTAACGAGGTGCAGGTCCTCCGCCTTTTGCGAAATCAAGCGCCCGACCCGAACTATACGGTCACGCCGTTTGCGTTTGATTCACCGGCTGCCAATACGCCCAAAGATGTCGAAGTAGCCGCGAACGGCGCGTTGCTCGTTGCCGGCATCGGCTCGACTGCAAGCCATCAAAGCGTCTTCGGCGTTGCTCGGCTTCTTGCGACCGGCGCGCTCGATCCGTCGTTCGGCGATAGTGGACGCGTCGTCACGTTCGGCGGCGGCTCGGTGGCAACCGCATTGACCGTTCAAACCGATGGCAAGATCGTTGCGGCAGGCAACCTTCTGGCCTCGGGCAGTCCTTCGCCTGGCCTCGCGGTGGCGCGCTACCTGGCGAAGTGACCATGAAGGCACTTCAAATCGATCGATACGCGACGCTCGACGATCTGCAAGTCCGCGACGTCGACGATCCCGCGCCCGGTAAGGACGACGACGTACTCGTCGCTATCGAGGCGGCCGGGGTCAATCCGAGCGACGTGGGAATCGCGCTTGGACGATTCCCGAGCGCGACGCTGCCTCGTATCCTGGGGCGCGACTTCGCCGGTCGCGTCGTCGACGGACCGACCGATTTGATCGGAAAAAACGTATGGGGTTCGGGAGGCGGCGAGCTCGGACTCACGCGCGACGGGGCCCACGCGCAATACATTCGACTGCCGCGCGACGCCGTTGCAATTCGCCCTGCCGACCTTTCCGCCGAGCAGGCGGCGGCAATGGGCGTCCCGTTCGTTACGGCCTGGAGTACGTTGGTCGACGTGGCGCAACTGCAGCCGGGAGAGTGGGCCATAATATCCGGCGCAAACGGTGCCGTCGGTAGCGCCGCGGCGCAAATCGCCCGGGCCCTGGGTGCAAACGTTATCGGCCTCGTCCGCGATGAACGCGAGGCCGCATCGGTTGCGCAGCTGGGCCTCGACGTCGTTGCACGCACCGACCGCAACGATCTTGCCGATGTCGTTCGAACGGCGACAAACGGCAAACTCGCTAACGTGGCGCTCAACGTCGTCGGTGCCCCGATCTTCGAGCAGCTTCTCGGCGCACTTGGGATTGGCGGCCGCATGGTCGTGATTTCCGCGGCGGCCGGGCGCGAGGTAACGCTGGATCTGTTCGCTCTGTATCGCGCCGAGCAGCGACTAATCGGATTCGATTCGGCGAAGTTCAGTTTGCGCGAAGTCGCGACGATTCTGACCAAGCTCGATCCTTTGCTCGAATCGCGCGCCCTCGCGCCGCCCACCATCGCCGAACGCTTCCCGCTCGCGCGAGCGCCCGAAGCCTACCGCCGCGTCGCCGGCGGCGCGAGCGGCAAAGTCATCATCACGCCCCCCATGTCACCCTGAGCCTGTCGAAGGGCGTAGCCGCTGTGTCATCCTGAGTCCGTCGAAGGATGGCCTCCTGTGTCATCCTGAGCCTGTCGAAGGATGAGCCCGTCGAAGGATGTAGCCGCTCTGTCATCCTGAGCCTGTCGAAGGATGTAGCCGCTCTGTCATCCTGAGCCTGTCGAAGGATGTTCTGTGTCACCCTGAGCTTGTCGAAGGGTGTAGCCGCTCTGTCATCCTGAGCCTGTCGAAGGATGAGCCTGTCGAAGGATGAGCCTGTCGAAGGATGTATCGAAAACGATCTGGTCCCAAAACCAGAGCTGCTCGAAAAACGTTCGCGCGGGTTCGAAATCCTTGTTAGCACAGATCTCGCCGACGGTCCGCTTGCCGTCAATCGCCGCCAATAGTTGGTCCTGTCGCGGCGTGATCGGAAGATACAAGTCCGTATAGGTGTGATTGCGGTTTATCAATACCGCCGCAGCGCCCTCCGGTACACGGTCGCGCACCGCGATCGTATCGGGAAGACGAATCGGAATGTGGCCGCGCCATTCCTCACCTGAAAAATCGATGCGCTCAGGGTGCGCGCGATCGTCCGTTCGATAGACAACCGCGCTATGGCGTACCATGGTGCCTCGAAAGAGTTCGAGCGCGGCATATTGTTCCGCTTGGCTCATTCTTGCGAGAATGCGCGCGTGCGGAGTGGTCGCAATTGCCCCGCACGACGCCAGGTACGGCGCCTGACGAATCCAGCGTCCGAAGCGTAAGCCGCCGCGCGCCAAAAAATCCATTAGCTGCGGCACGGAGTAAGCCCGGTCGTTTGGATGAAGCAGCGCGTCGGCAAGGCCCGCCTCGTTTGAAAAATCGCGAGAGCTGCGAAGAAGAGGGGCGATCGGGTGGTCGGCCGGCAACGATTGCAACGTAGTCGCAAGCTCGCGAATTTCACTGGGTGTCGCACCGATGCCAAGCCGCCGGCAATAATCCTGGATTATGTAGACCCCCGTCCGTCCGTAGGGCGCGTAAACCATGACGTGCATCGCGCCGCCGACTTCGAGCACCTCGCGCAAGGCGCAAAGCCCAGCGTCCGGGTCGGGTAAGTGATGCAACACCCCAGTGCACACCACGTGATCGAAGCGTTCCTGCAGTTCAACGGCCCGTTCCACAACGAGCCGGCGTAACTCCAAATTCTTCAGCCCATGCTTATGCTTGAGCTGTTGTGTAAACTCGATGCCGGCTTCACTGGCATCAATACCTACCACGCGCGCCCGCGGCCAGCGTACCGCGTAATGCGCGGCTTGCACTGTGCCGCATCCTGCAACCAAGATGCTGCGGTCCTCGCGGTACGATTCACCGGGCCAAAACAAAAAGGACTCGGCTCGTCGCCGGCGCTCGTCCCACATTCGCCGGTACTCGGCGAGGTCGTCTTTGGGCGGAGGGTAGGGATGACGTTCGTAAAACTCTCCTACCCGCGCGGAGATGGCGGCTTCCGCCGCCATCGCGTCTTTCGTCATCCCTTCGGAACTTTAGCCGTGCGGCGTCGCCACCTGCGCCATGACCGAATCCAGATTAAAGGAAGCGGGTTTCTGCCGCGGGGGAAACTTCGCGAAGGCATCGATTTGTTGAGCTACGACCGCCTGCATGAGATACAGCTGCGGTGCGTGGTCAACCACCCAATCCCAGTAGGTGTTGGAGTTGAAATCCGCCCGTTCAAAGGGATCGCGCCGCATGCTTACGATGTGCGGCAGGCGCAGCTTTACGAATGGTTCGGCCCATTGTTCCATCCTATTCGCGCGTTGCAGCGCCAGGTTGAATTTCCAATCGCCGACGCGGACCGCGATAACGTCGCCGTCGTCGCTGAAGTACATGATGGCGTTGCGAGGGCTCTCCTTTGATGCTCCGCTAAAGTACGGAATCATATTGTAACCATCGAGATGCACGTTGTATTTCGTGCCATCGACCGTGCAGCCATCGAGCAGTTGCTTCGTAACGTCGGGGTTGCCGGCCGCCGCCAGCAGCGTTGGGAACATGTCGATGTGAGAAACGATCCCATTGAAGATCGCGCCCGGCTTAATCGTGCCGGGCCAGCGGATGAAGCAGGGCACGCGCCAACCGCCTTCCCAGTTCGAATCCTTCTGCCCGCGGAACGGCGTGCTTGCGCCATCCGGCCAGGTATCGTTTTCCGGTCCGTTGTCGGTCGAATACATCACAATCGTGTTGTCGGCGATTCCCAACTCGTCGAGTTTATCGAGTATCATGCCGATCTGCTCGTCATGCACGACCATGCGGTCGCTGTAAGGATCCTGACCGCTCTTCCCGAGATTCTTTTCAGCGACGTGCGTCCTGAAGTGCATCGCCGTGGAATTGTACCAAAGGAAAAACGGCTGATCGGCCTTCGCTTGTTTTTCCATCCAGTCGAGGGCCGCGGTCGTGATCTCCTCGTCGATCGTTTCCATCCGTTTTTTTGTCAGCGGACCGGTATCCACGACTTTCTGTCTGCCGACTTTACCCCAGCGCGGGTCGACGGTCTTGTCGTTCGTGTCGGTAGCGGTGCAGTGCAGCACGCCTCGGGGACCAAACTGCTCCTTGAACCAGGGCATCTTCGGATAGTCCGGCAGCTCGGGCTCTTCCTCGGCATTGAGGTGATACAGATTGCCGAAGAACTCATCGAAACCGTGAACCGTCGGCAAGAACTCGTTGCGATCGCCGAGATGGTTCTTGCCGAACTGGCCACAGGCATAACCGAGTGGCTTGAGCATTTCCGCAATCGTCGGATCTTCGGACTGCAGGCCGACGGTGGCGCCCGGCATCCCGACCTTTGTCAGACCCGTGCGAATCGGGTTCTGGCCGGTGATAAAACATGCCCGACCTGCGGTACAGCTTTGCTGCGAGTAGTAGTCGGTAAACAGGCCGCCTTCATTAGCGACCCGATCGATGTTGGGCGTCCGGTATCCCATCATACCGTTGCTGAATCGGCTAAGGTTCCAGATGCCGATATCGTCGCCCCAGAGAATAAGAATATTTGGCTTCTTAGCGGCCATGATCTTGTGAGTACTCCCTTCTTTGCTCATTATACGAAGGGGCGCTCACCCCGGATATCCCAGAAACGCAAACCGGCGAACTTTGCTGTGTCGAAGGATCTTTTGTCATCCTGAGCCTGTCGAAGGATCTTTGTCATCCTGAGCCTGTCGAAGGATCGTTGTCATCCTGAGCCTGTCGAAGGATGAGCCTGTCGAAGGATCATTGTCATCCTGAGCCTGTCGAAGGATGAGGCTGTCGAAGGATGGCTCGACGCGGCTATGACTTACGCAGAATTTTTCCCGTCTTCACGACCTCAAACGCCGTGTTGGGAACGCTCTTGAGCTGATCGAGGTCGTTGTCGTTCCAACACGAGGATTGCTTTCCGCCTTGCCCTTGAAAATACCAATTCGTTCCATTATCGGCGACGAACATGCCGTACTTCTTCATGGCGACGGCAATGACGTGCGCCTGTCCGCCGATGCCCGATATGTCGTACGACGCCTTCATGCGGATACGCAATCCCATCGGGGGGAGATCCTTAGCGCGGCTATTGCTGGCGTAATGCGTTGCCGGGTGAATGTAGCCGGCCTGCGTTTGTGTGAACGTCACGCGCAACGCGTGATCGATCTCTCCGGCTTGAACCTCCGCGCACTTCACAAGCGCCGGAATAATCGGCAAGCCCGCTGCATCCGCCGACGTCCAGCCATTGGGTCGCAGTTTGTTCGAATCCAAGTGAAAAATCGCGCCGGAGCCGGCGTGCCAGCTTTGGCCGTGATTCATCGGATATGCGTCCCACATCTCGTAGAGTTTGCATACGCCTTTTTGCAGCACGAGCACGTGCCGGTCACCCGTAGCGTGCCGTCCGCCCTCGATTTGCGCGTGGGGCGGAATTGGATATGGGCCCGGATCGCTCTGGGATGCGTAGTGAAAGACGATCGGAACTTTTGGTTGCGAACGCGGCACGATATTAAATGGAATGCCGTAATGCGGATCCTGCCCAAAGTCGGGGTGCAAATTGCCCGGCAGCGCCGCGATATACTGCGACGAGCGCGGATCGAGCGGGTAGTTCGAAATGTCGGTGTTCCAAGGGTTGTTGGCGGGAAAAATTTGGCAACCACCGACGATCGGTACATGCCCCGACGATGATGCGGGCTGCGCGGCGTTCGTTGCGGAAGCCCCCGAAACAAACGGCAGATTTCCCGGACCGCACGACGATAGTACCGCGAGGCTGATAGTAAGAGTAAGAATGCGGTGCATAGCAGGCCCTCCTTGCTTGCTACGGTGAGGGTTCCGATCGCTCGCTGCAACTCCTCTGTCGAGGGACGCGAGGAGGACGAGCGAAGGCTGCTCCGTGCTTTATCTCGCCCTTGCCTGCGCGATTACGGTTTTTCCCGCGCACGGCACCTACGCGCCGACGCCGCGTTTACACGGACCGGGGCTCCTGCTCGACGGGGCAGGGATTAGCGGCTCGCCGCCGTCATCGCTCGCGTGGCTCCATCGACGGCTCATCGGTAACGATGCGCAGCGCGGCGGTAACGTGGTCATTTTGCGCGCATCGTACTCCGATCGCTACGATCGCCCGTTTTGGCAATACGGTCGTTTCGCCTCGGTGCAGACCGTGCTCATTCCACCCTGCGCAACGCGTACCCAGGTTGATACCGTCGCGCGCATCATCGACCGGGCCGATGCCGTCTACTTTGCCGGAGGCGACCAGGCGCATTACGTTGCTTGGAAAGGAAGCGCAATGATCGCGGCAATCGAGCGCCTCTACGCGCGCGGCGGAGTCGTCGGCGGCGGGAGCGCCGGACTAGCGATTCAAGGTGCCGTGATTTACGATTCGGTGGTCGCCGACCGATTGAACCTAGAAACCACGACCCGCGACGCGGTAAACGATCCGCTCGAGCCACGCATTAGCTTCACGACTGGGCTCTTCGTTTGGCCGGCGCTGCGCGACACTCTCACCGACACGCATTTTGTCGCTCGTAACCGCTTTGGCCGTAGCGTGGTTTTTCTCGCGCGAATTCTTCGCGATGGCGTGCTCCCGCGCGCGCGGCGCGTCTACGCGCTCGGCGTCGACCAAGGCAGCGCAGTCGTCGTCGACCCCGACGGCACGGCGACGCTCCTCAACCAGACAGGCGCGCGGGGCGCCTATCTCGTTCGCGCCGACGCGCCGCCCTCGATAGCTTCGGGCCGGCCATTTGTTTATGCGGTCGAGGTAGCGCACATCGCGCGCGAGGGCGAGCGCTTCGACTTGCTCCACAAACGCACTGCCGAGCCATGGTATACCGTTACCGTCGACGGCTCCCACACGTCGATCTATAGTCGTGACCCCTACTCGCCATGACGTCGAGTGCGCCGTCATACGATCTTCTCGAGCAACAAGTCCGAGCGCTCCTTGCCGGCGAGAGCGATTTTATTGCAAATGCTGCAAACTTCGCAGCGTTACTCTATCACGAGCTCCCCGACGTCAACTGGGCCGGTTTCTACCTGCTCCAGCCGTCGAATGAACTCGTGCTCGGACCGTTTTGCGGACGCCCAGCATGCTCGCGTCTGCCGCCCGGCCGCGGCGTCTGCGGTGCAGCCGCAACGCAGCGCGCGACCATCGTCGTCGACGACGTCAACGCCTTTGCCGATCACATCGCCTGCGACATAGCGTCGCGTTCGGAGATCGTCGTACCGGTCTTTATCGGCGACCAAATCGTCGCCGTTTTCGATGCGACAGCCCGAAAGCCGCGCGTTTTACGCAGGACGATCGCACGGGCATCGAACGTCTGGTGCGCGCTTTTAGTGAATCTGCGGAGGCGGCGCGCCCTGCATTCGCGTCGGCATCCCGTGCATTCCCATCATTTCCATGAACGGATGTGGCGCCAGCACCATCAGCAGGATCGTGCCCGCGTCCGGCCGCACGTGCGTCATCTCGCCGTTGCCTGGTCCCATCGGCGGATGGTCGTTTGGCATGACGCTCTGAAGTTCGGTGCGCATTTGGTCGTGCAGTTGACGGCTCTGCGCTCGGAATGACTCATGGGCAGCGAAGATCTGCTGCCGCTCGCGGGAGTTGAGCATTTCGTCGAGCCGCTTAGCGGCCGACTGCGCGTCGGGATTCTCGGCAACGGCAAGTTCGCCGATCGTCGCCGCAATCGCCCGGCGGTGGACCGGCGTCAGCGCTTCGAGAATTTGCAAGCGCATCTGTTGATGCAACTGCTCCTCTTGCGCAGCAAAGCGCTCAAGAGTTTGACGCATCGGCCCCTGCTGCTGGTCGGTGGAAGCGGGCGGAGCGTTCTCCTGCTGCGCGAGCGCCGCAATCGGTAATACGCTGAGCGAAAGCGTCAGCGCCATCAGGATTCTTTTCATGCTTCGATAGTACCAACCGCAGCAATAAATGTTGCTGGGCGTTTCATCGCGCCCCCTAGCCGATCAGGTCGTGCCAGCTCGATGCCTTCACGTCGACGCCGTAGTAGGCAGCGGCCGCCTTGATGTTCGCAAATGCCTGGGCGCGCTCGCCCTGGCTCACGCTGCGAACCTCCCCGAAGCGCGCGATCGCGCTACGCACGTGCGACGCGTCCGTGAGCGGCTCTTTGCGCTCATCCGGAAAGGCGAAGGCGCTGTCGGGCAACTTGGCACGGGGGGCGGCTCCATCGTTCAGCGGCTTCCACGTAACTTGCATGCGAGAAGCATACTCAAGAATTGTGGCGGTCTGATGGCGCCGCCGTGAATGCCTGTTTCGGCGGCCTAGGCCCGCGAGCAAGGAAGGGAGGGCTCCGCCCGCAAAGGAGGGCGACAGGTTGGCCTTTGAGGCCACCTTACGGAGTCGTATTCCAAGGAGGAAATACCACCATGAAATCTCCCGTCTTTATTGCCGGCGGTCTTGCTGCATTGGCCCTGCCGGCTCTTCTGTCAGGATGCAGCGGTTCAGCATCACCGGGCGGCGCTCCGGCATTGCCGGCAACGACCGCCGACCGTCACCAGGGATCGTCGCAGCCACACCTGCGATGGATTTCCCCCGACGCGGCCAAGCAACGCAACCTTCTCTTCGTCACCGACCCGGGAAGCGAGCAAGTTTTCATCTTCTCGGCCGACCTCCAGTTGAAAGGCGCGATCACCGGCTTTAACACGCCCAAGGGGGCATGTGCCGATAAATCGGGCAACGTCTGGATTGTCGATTGGGAGCGGGCCGTGATCTACGAATTCTCCCATACGGGACAATCGTTGGGCAAAATCAGCGGAGTGACCGGCTTCCCCACCGGCTGCGCCGTCGACCCGACAACCGGTAACCTTGCCGTTACCACCAATCCTGGATCGGCGAGCCCCGGGCCGGGCGAGCTTATGCTCTACCCAAAGGCCACAGGCTCACCGACGGCAATCACCGATCCGATCGTTTTCACCTATTCCTTTGCCGCCTACGATGCCGCCGGCAATCTTTATTTCGACGGCACCGATGGCAACGGAAACTTCACCCTCGACAAAGTGCCGACTGGAAGCACCACGGCCCAATCGATTCAGCTGGTCAACGGGGCGATCTACCAACCGGGTATGGTGCAGTCGAACCCCAAAGGCGTTAACGAGCTGCTCATCACCGATATGAAGTGCAACGACGCGCAGACCCCGACAACCTGTTTGGATCGCGTGGGACTGATCATTTCCGGATATCCGTTCGCTGAAATAATCGGTCAGGTGCCGCTGAAGAACCAGTCCGGCGCCTCAGTCTGCCAGATGGAGCAAGGCGCTTATCTACCGCCGAAGACTTTTGCCGGCCCCGACAACGAGGTCCCGTGCAACGGTTCGGGCTTTAGCGGAGTGGGACGCTGGGCATTCCCTGCCGGTGGTTCGGAACAATTTTCGAACTATACCGAGGGCGACTTCACCGCGCCGTTCGCGGCGACGTGGAGCGTTATCAAATAGTCAGCTCGCCGTAGCGCGATTGCGAAAAGGCTCGCTTCGGCGGGCCTTTTCATTTGCGGCCAAGTCTCGCAGCACGGCCATGGCGGCCCGTTTGCCCGGAAAGCCGCTCACGCATCCCCCGGGGTGCGCGCCCGACCCGCACAAATAAAGTGCGCCTATCGGAGTACGGGTAGCGAAACGGTCCTGATAGATCTGACCCGGTAGCAGCTCGCCGTGGAAAATGTGGCCCCCGCGCAAGCCGAAGCGCGATTCCAAATCGGAAGGGGCTAGAATCTGCCGATGCTCGATGACGTCGGGCAGATTCGGCGCGTAGCGCGCGAGCATCGCGACGATCTTGTTTGCCGCAGCTTCGCGCTTCCCGTCTTCCCAACCATCGCTGCGATCGCTCGGGAAATACTGCGCGAAAACCGAAAGAATGTGCTTGCCGGGCGGCGCGAGCGATGCGTCCGTCGGCGTCTGCAAGAAACATTCGATCAATGGCTCCTCGCTCTCACCGCCGCTTACTGCGTCGGTGTACGCCCTTTGCAAATAGTCGATCGACGGTGCCACGTGAATGGTCGCTCGATGATGGGGCTGCGCGTTCGTTCCCGGGCGGCAGCTGAAGTTCGGAAGTTCACCAAGCGCGAGGTTCATCTTGAGCGACGGCCCAGTCGTTTTCCACCCGTCGACCTTCGCGCGGAACTCCGAATCGAGAACCGTTGAATCGAGCAATTCAACGAACGTCGTCTGCGGGTGTGCGTTCGACACGACGGCGCGCGCCCGAATGGTGCCGAAATCAGCGACGTCCACACCGGCGGCTTGGCCTTCACCGTTAATGATGATCCTTGAGACCGGCGAATCCGAGAAAATCTCGGCGCCGTGGGCGAGCGCCGCCGAGGCCAATGCGCCGGAGACCGAACCCATGCCGCCCCGCACGAACGCCCACGAACCTTGCGTGCCCAGAAGCCGGCCGGCCAAGTGATGCGCGAGTACGTACCCCGTGCCGGCATCGCGCGGCCCAAGATACGTACCGATCAGTCCATCGTTGACGAGTTCGGCTTGGAGCACCGGCGTGGAGACGTAACCCTCCACCAACTCCGCCGCCGAGCCCCGCAGCAACCGCTGCGTCTCGGCATCAAAGCGGTCGAAGTGCGGATTCTCATCGGAAAACGAATCGAAGAGCGCGCGGCCCAAGCGATCGGTGCGCTCGGCATAGGCCTCGAAACCGCCCACGTCGTGCGGGTTGAAAGCCTCGATCTCGCGGGCATTGCTCTCCCGATCGGTGCCGAGTAACAACGACCTGCCGTCGAGCAGCGGCGTGAACGCGTACGGATCCTTGCGATAGTACGACAAGCCGCGGCTGTGCAGTTCGAGTTCTTCGACGAGCCACGGATCGAGTAAACTGCAAACGTACGACGCCGTCGAAAGCGTGTAGCCCGGCCAGACACCGGTTTCGCTAACAGCCGCGCCGCCAAGCGATGCGCCGCGTTCAAAGACGGCGACGGACGCGCCCGCTTTTGCGACGAGCGCCGCACACGCTAAACCGTTATGGCCGGCACCGACGACGACGACGTCGTACGAATGCTTAGGGGATGAGGACCGGGCGGGGCTCAGCGATACGACGGGCGCGAGGCGAAGCAATCCCGGCAGTACACCGGTTTATCGCCGCGCGGATTGAACGGGACCTCAGCGACGCCGCCGCAATTGCTGCACGTTGCCGTGAACATCTCGCGCGGACGTCCGGCGCGCTCGCCGCCGCCACCGCCGCCGCCGCTGGACCGCATTTGCTTGCGGGCTTGGCGACAGTCCGGGCAGCGGTTGGGTTTGTTTTGAAAACCCTTTTGCTCGTAAAAGCGTTGTTCGCCGGAACTGAAGACAAACTGACGTCCGCAGTCCACACAGTTGAGCATTTCATCTACGTACACGGATTAAGGAACTCCTTAGAGACTCTGCCGACGGTGTGGACTTTCTTGAACGGGGAAGCCGAAGCGGAAATCCGACCACGTGACGAGAGCAGCATTGTTGCTGCGATTCTGCGACCTCGCCCACCCCGGTCCCTGCCGGCTGAGGCCCCTGTGGTCCGCAGCGGAGTCATGGCACGCTTGCAAAACCTGCCATTGTGGCCGAAACGATTCCCGGCGTGATCGACCCCGCCTCGCCCGCCGATTACTTCGAAGTCATGACGCGCGCCGTCTTTCAAGCGGGCGTGCGTTGGAAACAGATCGCCGAGCATTGGGACGCCTACCGCCTCGCGTTCGCGGACTTCGATCCTACATGCGTGGCGGCTTACGATGCGATCGACATCGAGCGCGTGCTGGCGACGCCCGGAATCCTTCGCATGCCCCGCAAGGTCCGCGCCACAATTGCCAATGCTAAAGCGTTGCTGGAGGTCGATCGCGAGCACAACGGCATAAAAAATTATCTCGGCGGCTTCGATTCTTACGCGTTGCTGGCAAAAGATTTCAAGCGGCGATTTTCGTTCATGGGCGATATGAATGTGTGGTACTTTTTGTTTCGCACCGGCGAAACGGTGCCGCGCTTTGAAACGTGGGTGACAACGATTCGCGGCGAGCACCCACGCATGCGCGAGATGGTCGAACGCGCGCGCAACGAAGGGCGCTCGCCCGAATCACGGTGAGGGCGATGCCCGCGGTGCCGGCCGGACGAGATAGATTCCTAAACTAGGCGTGTAGTTAAGCTCGGGAATTCGCGCCCCGTCGAAACCGCGCTTCACGATGTCGTCGGACGTCGTAGCTGCTATCCGCCCGCACGTGATGACGGCGGGAATGACCGTTGCATCGCCGGGATCGAGCTCGTACCAGGTCCCCGATTTCGCCGAATGCGGCGTAATCGTCCAACTCGGGGTCGGTGCGCCATTGGCGAAATGGTTCTTCAACTCGCTCAACGATTGCGTCGCGAGATTGCGAACCTGTCCCACGCACGACGCGGCCGTGCGAATCTCGAATGCATCCTTGGGCGGCGTCGCGGGAAGCGCATAGAAGCGAAACGCTTCTTGCCCGGGCTGCTGCTGGCGCGCTACGAAGTAGAGCCCGACGGCCGGCATGAAGGTCAGCTGCGGCACGAAAAAGAGCTGAGTCGATGGAGTGTAGAGCTTGCGCTGCGCGACGTCGTCGCTCCGCGCGATATGCAACGACATGCACCCGGCCAGCGCCCGCAACATGCCGCTGCCTTTGGGCGTGATGGATAAAGCATACGTGGTTCCCAGGCCGTGATAGGTAACCGTGGCGTCGTTGAGCGCCGGGGTTGGCATCGTCGACGGATATCCGGCCGCGGTCCGGGCGGCCTCGATTCGCGCGACAAACGCCTTGAGTTCACTGGAAAGCTGTCGCGCCTTGGGCGCGTTCTCGGCGCTGCACGTCGTTACGTTCGCTCCAACGACAAACGGATCGAGCGGCGGCGTCTGCGGCAATGCGGAGAACAGCGATTGAAAACCGCGCCCCCCACCCGCACCGGCGCCCGCTCCCGGCGGTCCGCCCGGAGGGCCACCAAAGTATCCGCCCGATCCGCCCGATCCGCCCGGTCCCCGCGGTCGAAAGGCCGTCTCGGTCTGCGATGACGCACCTTGACCGAACCGGGCCGAATATGTCAGCGAATACGTCCGCGGCATCAACGGCCGCGCGATGTTGGCGATGACATATCCTCCCGCCGTGGTGAACGGCACGGCATTTGCCGGACTAGCGAAGATTCCGGCGTAGCTATTGCTGATATTCGTCGCGGCGAACGTCAGCGTGCCGCGCGTTAACTGAGCCGTAACGCCGGCATCGTAGGTGGTGTAGGCGGGCAGGTTATTCGGATTGTTAGCACCGACGTGTTGCGCGTCGGCGAGCCACTCGAGCGGCGAGTTCGGTGCTTTGTAATCGAAGACGATGCCGGCCTTCTGCAAGGGTACGTTGGGCAGTTGCTGTCCCGCAATCGTAATCGACCAGGGATTGGCGAAGAGATAGCTGTTCGAGGCGGCTTGCGCGCCCGTCAAGTTATAGTATGGCTGCACGACCAGATTGCCAAAGGTCACGTATCCGGTCAGCTCGGCTCCCTGATAGAGCCGTTGCACGCCGGAGACCGGCGTCATAAAGTACAACTGCTGCGCGGCAAAGGGTGTGCTGGGCGGTGTGTTGCAACCGGCCGGGGAATTGTAAAGCGCTGCAACCTGCGCAAGATATCCAGCAGGTAACTGGCCGAGCTGATTGAGGACATAGCCGTCAACATAGACCGGGAGTAAAACGCCGTTCTGCACTTGCCGGTAGAGGGTCAGGGAAACGTTGCCGCCATGGAGTTGATGCGTGTAGCTTACGCGCGCAGAATTCGACGAGCTATTCGACGGCGATTGACCCGGTGCGCTCCCGTACGCAACCTTCCCCACGCAATCGAAGCGTAGCGAGGCGGGATCGCTCAGGATTTGCAATCGGCCCTGTGTCGCTGCTGCACCACCAAGAGCAAACGACGCGCTATAGGTATCGCGCGTCGTCGGTCGCCACGTTCCTCCGATGCTCGCCAGCTCGGAGATTCCAGTGTTTCCCGTGGCGGTGCTGATCCCAGCGGATCCGAAGAGTGTAAGTTTGTCGCTCGAATGAATCGTATCCGTGCCTTGGAGCACGTTGTACTGCGTAGTTTGCGCGCCGCTATAAAACTCTGCGGCCTGGGGTATTAAGGGTGTGGTGGTGTACTGCGACGATGTTCCGTACGCCTGGAAAGAAATCGTATGCCGTTGCTGCGCCGGCAGGGTTGCGTTCACGGAATAGCCCGTCGACTTCGTGTCGCTCGAATAACCGGTCGGCGAAGGGAGTCCGTTCACGTAACGCGCCAGCTGATTGAGCAGGCCGCTCCAGTCGAGGGAAAAGACCGACGTCTGCAGTTGCGTCGCGCCGAGCAGGGCATTGTCCGTCAAGGAATAGAGCTGAACGTTGGTGTCATCGGTGTTGTTCGGCCCATACCCACACGGAAGGGTGGTCTGCGGATAACCGTTGTAGCGCAAGCAGACGACATTGGTGTTCCGGGTAGAGTTGAGGAAGAGGCCGCTCAATGAGTTATTGTCGCCAAACTCGTAGCGCGCGTTGAGCACGTTACCCGAAATCGTGCTATCGCCGTCGTGCGAGTAATCCAAACCACTCGCGTCGAGATACGAGTCCCCGTCGATCAGGCTGGGATAGAGGCGATCCACCGTCTGCACCGCGATTCCAAGCTTGCCGACCGAGCCGGTCTCGGCCAAAGAATAATTGTACCGCCCGTAGCTGCCCGTCGAGATCTGAGCTTGCGATATCCAACTCAACGTCGGTTGCAGAGTGCTGAAGTTGACCGAGCCGCCGAGGCCACCAAGGCTCGGCCCCATGTGCACCGATGCCCCTTGGAACAGATCGGTCGCGAATCCGCCGAGGTTGCCGGTCGAACCCGGCGCGTTGAGCGGTATTCCGTCGAGCGTTAGCTGCGTTTGCGATGGATCGTGCCCTTCCAGCGAAATAGTCTGGGTCGCATCGCTGTCGTCGCTCGACGTCGAAATGGTAACGCCGGAAAGCTTATTGAGCGCGTCGGAAAGGTCGTTTGAAAGACGCCGCTGCGGCGAATTTTGATCGATGCTTGTCGAGGAGATCGTTGCCGACGCCTTAGCGGTAACTTGGCCGATGACTTTCAAGCCGCCGGTATCCATTGCCAGCGCAAAGTTAACCGTCACGATCCGGCCGTCGAGAACTTCGAACGAAGCGGAGGTCAGGCTCGCGTAGCCGCGTTTGACGATTCGCGCGCGATAAATTCCGTCGGGCACGTCCGTAAACACGACCTTGCCGTTCTTTGCCGTCAGCTCCGAGGTGATAACCGGCCCGTCCAACAGCACTCGAGCGAGTTCGAGCGGCTGCTTGGTCGTGGTATCGACAACGATAATGTCGATTTCGCCCGATTCCGATTGCGCGCGCGCAATCGTCAGGAGCGCGCTTACCAGCAATACGACGGAACATAGCACCACCGCGCTGCGCCGACGCAACATGTCTCGGATTATAAGAGAGAAGTCGCCGGTCGCGCCTGAAGCCAGGCTGTGAACTAAATCGTAATGGTAACGGCGGTGCCGTGACCGGGCGCGCTATCAATGGCGATATCTCCGCCCGCCCGTTCCACCGCGCGCTTGGCGATGGCCAATCCCAATCCGCTGCCGGTAATTTCGCCGCGCTGATCGCCTCGGTAGAACCGTTCAAAAGCGTGCAACCGCTCGGACTCCGACATGCCCGGCCCTTCGTCGCGAACGACGATCACGGCGTGACCGTTGCTTCGCGAGGCGCGCAAGTGGATCGGCGCTTCGGGCGCGTACTTCAACGCGTTTTCGATCACGTTCCAAACCGCCTCGCCTAGTTCGCCGCGGTCAACCTGGATGGTTTTCAATCCGTCAACGCTGTAATCAATCGTGCGCCGATCATCGAGACGCCGAGCTGCCTCAACTTGATCGCGCAGAAGCTCGGCCACATCGACCGGTTCGACGTTTGGTGCTGCCTCCGAATCCAGCCGCGCGAGCCGCATCAGCCGATCGATCAGGCCGCGCATGTGTTCCTTTTCGATCGACATCGTTGCAAGAATTTGCCGCGCGATGCGCGGCTCTTCGATCGCGCCACGTCGCAGCACGTCGATATAGCCGGCGATAACCGTCAGCGGCGTTCGGAGCTCGTGCGACGCATCGGCAGCAAACTGGCGCATCCGCTCTTCTGCATGGCGGCGGTGATCGATCGCGGTCGCAACGCTAGCGACGGCGTCGTTGAACGCAGCCGTCAACGAGGCGATTTCGTCGCCCCCGGCCATTACGAACCGGCGCTGGGTATAATCGCCGTCGGCGAGTGCGCGCAATGAATCCGCGACCTCGTTAATCGGCCGTAAGGATTGCTGCGCGAAGAGACGGCCGACGAACCACGAGAGTAAAATCGCGGCCAGTGCGATCGTCAAAACGATACGCCAGTACGGACTCAACGCAATGAGCAGCAGCGGAAACGAGGGTTCGAACCCAACGTACCCGCCCTCGACATAGGTAAGCGACAAGGGCTCGAGACGCGTCGGATCGGGCGGTAGCGGCGGGAAGCTTCCCCGACGCCCCTTGGGCGAGGGTGGAATGAAGTGTTGCATTCCACCGGCGGCCAGCACCGCCGCCAACGGCCTGGGCCGCAACGTCTTGTCACCGGCGAGGTAGCGGCCTTTCACATCAAAGACCGTCACCCGCAAACCAATCCCGCTCAACGCCTCGACAATCTCAGGTGCGGCCTGCGACAGGGTCATGCCCTCGCGACGATACTGATCGACGAGAATGCGAGCCTCTTCATGCTTGGCTATCATCAAGTCGCCGGAAAATTGGCGCAACTCAAAGACGAGGGCAATAGACGAAGCGAGGATGACGATTAAAACCGTCACTCCTAACAGCACAGCGTAGAGCGCGGAGAGTCGGGCGGCGAGCTTCATGCTAGCGCGTTAAGGCTATTGCGAAAGCCCGTAACCGACGCCGCGGACCGTGCGAATGAACGATCCATGTTCGCCTGGGCGATCCACCTTCGCCCGAAGATACGAGATGTAGGTCTCCACGATGTTCGGCCCTCCTTCGAAATCGTGCCCCCACACGATCTCGAGCAAGTGGTCCTTGCTGAAAACACGCCGAGGCTCGCGCATGAAGACTTCGAGCAAATCGAACTCACGCTGCGTAAACTCCAACGGCTCTTTTCCCCGCCACGCCTCGCGAGTTGCGGGATTGATCGAGATGTCGCGCCAACGCAGCACGTTTTCTTCGATGAGTTGTGGGCGGCGTAGCTTCGCTTGAAGACGCGCGATAAGTTCCTCAAAGACGAAGGGCTTGACGAGATAATCGTCGGCGCCCGAGCTCAAGGAGCGCACCTTGTCTTCAGTGCCGCCTTTTGCCGTGAGCATGACAATCGGCGCTTGTGTGATTTCGCGAAGTCTCGGTAACAGCGTGACACCGTCGATCTTCGGCATCATAATGTCAAGCACGATCAGTTCGGGGTCGAAGACTTTCACGAGCTCGAGCGCCGCCATGCCGTCCATGGCTGTTCGCACTTCATAGCCTTCGCGGGAGAGTCCCAGTTCTAACATCTCCCGCACCATGCGGTCGTCGTCGATGACCGCGACACGGGCATTGGGCATGATATACATTTCTACGCTGCATCGTGCGGTCTCACCCTTGGAGGCACCTGAGGTGCTAGGCAGCCTGGACCGGCGGGCGCCAATGCGCCAGGCGGTTCCCAGAAACCAATGCCGCCCGGCCGATGGCCTCGAGAGGATGGGCGATGAGGCGCACACCGGCGCGGGCCAGGGAAGCGGTGGTGGCCAAATCGGGACACCAATGTGCGAAAATGTGGACCTCGCGGGATCCTGTCGCTTCTGCCAAGACGGCAATCACGTCGCCTAGCCCACACTCCCGCTGGTCGAGCAGCCGCGTAGTTACCTCGGCCTGAAATCGCCCCGCGCTCCAGCCGGCAGCAACCACGAGAAGCCGCGAAATTTCCCCAACGTCGGTTGCTTCGAAATCAACTACCGCTGCCGCGATTTGGCTCGCCAGCACGGGTTCCGTCTGAGCATGGAGAGTCGCCGCGGCGATCGAGGCCGCCGGACCGGCTGTCAGGAGCGCTCCCGCCCCGATGAAATACTCTTCCATGGGACCATCTTGCGGTCGACGAGTGCCAACTGGCTGGCATTGTCAAACGACGCCGTTCGAGAGTGCTCAGCCCCCTGCACGCCCGCGGTCCGAAACGAATCTAGGGGCGGCGCGTCACCGCGCCACCCCTAAGCGATAAGGCATAACCGAGGTCACACTGACGCGGGAGTCAGGCCACCGGGTCTGGGGGAGTGATCGCAAGCATCACGAGTAGAGCTGTAAGGAAACTTAGCATATCAATACCTCCTAACAATAGCGTCGATTGCTAGACTTAGCGTAGCGAGTTAAAGGCGCGATGTCCCTAGCCAATATTGATTAGGGAACCCGAGCGCAGGGTCAGAGCAAACCCATGCCCTGCGCTGCACGAATTGCTTCCGCTCGGCCGTGGCAGCCCAGCTTGCCAATAACGTTCGCTATGTGGACCCGCACCGTGAATACGCTTCGCCCGGTCCTAGTAGCGATGTCCTTCGGAATGTACCCCTGGCACAATAGGCGGAGAATTTCTATCTCGGAGCGCGTCAGCCGATTTTGCCCAAGAAGCTTCATCTGGCGAAGCATCAAAGTGCGATCGACGGCCCCCAGAAGCCGCGATAGGTCCGTATATCCACTTTCTTCAAGCCGCTCTAGAGCCTCACGCACGCCGAATCCGCCCGCGCTTTGGTGTCGAAGACGAATGATAATCAAATCGACGGCATTAGCCGCGGCTTCGATCACAGCATCGCAATTCGATCGTGCCAATCGCAACAAGCGATCCGCATAGCTCGTGCGGCCATTAATTGCCTCAGTCAGTGCGCATAGTAACTTCGCAACCGCGAGGGCCCGGGTACGGAAAATGCCGGTCACGGTGGCAGTGTCAAGCATCCCTCTCGTTTCCTTCGCGATGCTGGTGGACAATTGCGTTTGCTCATCAAGCGCCAGAAACAAGGCATACTCACTACCGGCGACGATCTTGTCAAAGTCAAATGTTAAGTGCGTCCAGCAAGACGACAAGAGATGATGCGCTTCTCCGAAGCGGCCCTCCCACGCTACGCGCAACGCCCGAAATAATGCTAGATACCGCATAACCAGGTCGCTCTTTCTGAAAACGCCGAGGTCTTTTTCGATCTCCAAGCATTTGCGGACGTCCGCCTGGCGCATCCTAACGCTCAAGATTTGCAGCAACGCCGTCTGCGAAGCGAACGCATCCCCCGCCCGACGCGCAGCTTCGGCGGCGGCCTCCGCGTAATGAAGTTGGGCGTCAATGTCGTCGTTCTCATGAAAGGCCAGGTTGGACAATACGGCATTAGCCTTGCTTGCGAGACCATATTGATGGAGATCTGATGCTAGTTCGTTTGAGTGTGACAAAGCCTCGAATGCTCGATCCGCCAATCCGAGGTGGTGAAAGGCTATGCCTATTCGTTGCAATACCCTAGCCCGCACCGAGTCCGATTGAATTGCGGTTATTGAAGCTTCCACTTGAACGATGGCGGAAAGAGCGGCGGCCTCATCGCCGGCGACAGCGCGCTGGGCGGCCAAAAGAGCAAGTGCCTCCGCCCGGTGTGCCGCGCTTTGCCTTGGGTTGTCGCCGACCCCGGCGAGTATCTGAGAAACGTCACGTCCTTGATTTGCCATCAGTGATGCTAGGCGCAGGCTCGCGTTTGCTACGAGGTCTCGATCATCGCCGGCGCGAGCCAGAGCTCGGCGAAAAAGCGACTCAGCGCGCGCGAACTTGCCGGCTATCGCCTGAAGGGCACCTTGAAGGGCGAGGATCGTTGCGTTTTCGCGGTGCGATTTTTCGTCGAGTGACTCAATCGCGCGAGACACGACATCGCTGCGTGCGCGTTCGAGTAGGTCGAAGCCGTGGGCTTCCAGCAAACGCGTGACATCTATTTGGAGCGCCGCGGCGACGAATGCTGCGATTGCATGCTCCACGTCACCGCTAGCTTCTAGCGCTCGAGCAGCGCGTTCGCAAACCATCTGCTGGTAGCGTCGGCCCGAAAGCGCCATTTGGTGCCGCAGAAACTCTCGGAAAAGATCGTGGCATTGATAAACGCCGGGTGACTCCTCATATAGGAAGGCCGTACGCTCACGCAAACGCTCGACGATCGTGAGCGCTCGATCGAAACCGGCCTTTTCAAGCACGCCGATGTCGATCGCCGGCAACGCTGCTGCGATTTCGAGTAAAGCGCGCTCCTCGACGTCGAGGGTCTCGTGCACCTGCTCGGCCAGCAGCCGATAAATCATTTCGCGGGTTAGCGCCGATACGCCACGCAGATCGGCTGAGCGTCGCGACGTCCGCAGGGCAAAGCTCATAGCCGCCGGCCAACCTTCAGTGAGGGTCAGCAGCTCTTCCAACTCTGCGTCGGCAATCGTAAGGCCTAAGCAAAGTGCGGCTTCGCGAGCTTCTTCAAGCGTGAATCGCAGATCGTGCTCGTCGACGGGCATCTCTGCGTCCCGATACGCTAGCCAGGTGCCGACCGGAAGGCCCGTCGTGGAGCGCGACGCTATAACCCAGCGAATTTTATCCTTGGTTCGATCGATCAATGCGGCCAAGAAGCGCGCGACTTCCGGGTCGGTGTCGGCGAGATGAAGATCGTCGATCGCAACGACACCGCAGAATGATTCTAAGTGCGCGTGCATCCAGCGCGCCAAATCCACCGCGCGCTTTGGCGATGCCGTGTTACGTTCGTAGGCGCCTGCAAGCGCCGCGTTTGAGTGTGGCGCATGCTTGCCCAGCGTTTGCGTGAGGCCTCGCAGAAATCCGAGCAGCGTGGAATGATCGGGTCGAAGCGCAAAGCAGACGTGGGGCTCGCGCAGCGTTTCGAGATACTGACGCAGCACGACCGATTTGCCATACCCCGCCGGCGCGATCATCAGAACGATAGGACACGCGGCGGATGATGCCAGGCGCTCCACCAGTCGCGGGCGTTCGATTGGCGCAAATGCGCCGATCTCGCTGCGGCTAGGCAGCAGCGTTCGACTCATCGCGCCTGATTCTAACGATGCTGCGAGGTCGCCTGTTCCGGAAATCGCGGCTTTGGAACGCCGCCCTTGCCGATCAATCGGCTCAAATAATACGCTAAGAGTGCCCCTTCCCAATGTAACCTTGGAGCGAGCCACGATCGCTGAGCCGGGCAGGTGATCTCCCCCAACTCGAGCACCATGCTCGCATCACGCGCGTCGATTTGCCGGTACGCATAATACCCGCGCAGGCCTTCGGTGAAGTTGTCGGGCTGGAATCCGAACGGCCAGTACCGATCGTAAAGTGCACGCCACGCCGTCGCGGCGGCCGCGTCGCCTTTGCGCGAATACCCCACCGAGGCACTGCTTCGACAAGGTGGATCGGAGCCGTCGAAATGGATAAAGATCGCCGCATCGACGCGATACGCTCCGGAAAAGTCAGCCGGAAGTCGGGCCACCGAAACGCCATACCGCCGAAGAATCTGCGTTGCCGCGTCGGCGACGACGGGTGTCCAGGCCCGTTCCCCGGCCGCACCGAGATTGCAGTGATGTTGCGGAAAATGCGCGCAGCTCGCCGGGCGGCCTTCGTGACCCGCCGAGATCAGCACATTGTAGTTCAAGAGCGACGCGACCAATAGTCCGAGCATAACGCCTGAATGTTATTACCAGCCGCCCGAGGCTCCGCCACCTCCGAAGCCTCCTCCGCCGGCAGAAAAACCGCCGCCGCCGAAGCCGCCACCGCCGAAGCCACCTCCGCCACCGCCGAAGCCACCTCCGCCACCGCCAAACGAGGAAAGCCCTCCAAGAAAGGCCCCCGTGCCAATGCCCCGGGAGGTGATCAAATGACCAAACCGACGCATCACGATCACTTGGATCACGATCGGGATAACAATCACAATGAGGACGAAAATGACGATGAATGCAACGTCAACATCGCCGGCGCTTTCCGCAGTGGCCGGCGGCGGCGAGACGCCTGCGTACGACGGCGTAATGGTGGTCAACATTGCGGCGACGCCGCTCTTGACCGCACCGTCCACATCGCCCCCGCGCATTCGCGGCACGATGACGTTCTCGACGATGCGGTGCGCGTCGGCATCGGTCAGGGCGCTTTCGAGACCGTATCCGACCTCAATCCGCGCTTTGCGATCGTGCATGAACAAAAAGAGAACCGCCCCGTCGTCATGACCGCGCCTGCCGATTTTCCACTGGTCGGCCGCCTCACCGGTCCACGTCTCCAACGGCACGTCGCCCGTGGTTTCGTCGATCCAGACGATGATTTGGTCCCCGGTCGAGCGTTCGTAGCTTTGTAGTTCGCTTTCCAGCGAGCCGCGCGCGCCCCCCGAGAGCGCGCCCGCGTTATCGGTAACGTAGTGGTCCGGCGTCGGAGGAATCTTGAAATCCGCAGCTGCCGCTGCAAGCGTTCCGCATGATACAAAAAGCGCCAGGATCGTCAAAACGCGCAGCGTCACGTCGCGCTTTCCGTCGGCGCCATAACAAAATTCGCACGCAGCGCCTCACCAATGCGGCCGATTGCATAAAGGACGCCGTCGGCAATTGCGCCGCGTTCGAAATACGGTTGGCTGCGCGCCACGACGTCGCTCCAAAACGCGTCCCCAACTTCTTCGTGAAGCGCCCGGTCGCCGATAATGGCGAAACGCTGCGCCTTCGGCGCAACCAAGATCAAAGCCGCATTGGCGTGCCGATGGCGATGCAATCGGGCTCGCTCAAACTCGCGCTTCGCGCGCTCGAACGCATCGACCGCGACATCGGGAATCACGCGTACCGCGATCCGGCCCGTCGTGCCGGCTTCCGCTTGCGCGATGGCCGCGCGGATGGAATGCCGCTCGGTTGCGGTCACGGACTGAAGTTTACGACCGGGGGTTTCTCGGCCCCAGGCTGAGATTGGAAGTAGGGCTTCTCGCTGAAGCGACTGCCGAACATTCCGGCGACGAAAACGGTCGGAATCGTATCGCGCTTGGTGTTAAACGCTCGCGCAGCATCGTTATATTTGCGCCGTTCAAACGCGATTCGATTCTCCGTGCCTTCGAGCTGGGCTTGAAGCGTCTGAAAATTTTCCGTTGCGCGCAGTTGGGGGTAATTCTCGACAACGGCTAAAAGTCGCGAGAGCGCGGAGCCGAGCTGGTCTTGCGCAGCCGCATATTTCGCGAAATCCTGCGGATTATTAATGGCGTTTTGAGCCACGTCGGGTGAGATCTGACCGACGCTCGCGCGCGCCTTGGCAACGGCCTCGTAGGTGCTCGATTCGAAATTCGCCGCACCTTTAACGGTCGCCACTAGATTCGGAATCAGGTCGGCGCGCCGTTGATAGACGTTCTGCACCTGTCCCCACTGCGCGTCGACGGCCTGTCCGAGCGTCACCAGAGAGTTGTAGCTCGCGGCGATCCAGATGCCGACGACCACCACGATCGCAATAAGGACCACCGGTCCGACGTATGAAGGACGTTGTTGCATGGCAACGTAGATGCGCCGCAATGCGGCCTGCCCCTCCCTCGGATGTCGTGTGGCTTCGCGTGCTCCTCGCGGCGGTTCCCTTCGCCGCGCTCAGCGTCGCGATTCCGCTCGTCAATCGCGTGGAGCCGCGGATTTTGGGCGTGCCGTTCTTGCTCTGTTGGATCCTCGCGTGGGTGCTGCTGGCGCCGGCCTTTCTTTGGACCATCGGCCGTCTGGACCGGCACTGGTGAGCGGCGCGACGGCTGCACTCACGATCGTCGCGATCGTCGTGCTGGGGACGATCGTCTTTGCGCTGCTCGGCGTGCGGCGCTTGCGCATGGATCCGGCGCAGTATATCGTAGCGGGCCGCTCGTTCGGCACCATCTTTCTGTGGGTGTTGCTGGCCGGTGAAATCTACACCACGTTCACGTTTCTGGGCATCGCCGGGCTTTCGTATTCGCAGGGCGCGCCGAGCTTCTATGTGGTGGCGTACGGCACGTGCGCGTACATCATCGCCTACTTCATCACGCCCCGGATTTGGCAAGTCGGCAAGAGTTGCAATCTATTGACGGGCGCCGACTTCTTTGAAACTCGGTACAACAGCCGAGCCCTGGGCGTGGGCGTTGCGGTCCTGATGTTCGTCATGATCGTTCCCTACGTGGCAATCCAACTCAGCGGGCTGCAGATTCTCTTACGCATTGCCGGCTACGGTATGTACAACGCGACGGTTTCGGTCTGCATTGCTTTTGCTGTGCTGGCGCTTTTCGTCTTCAGCGCGGGCTTGCGCGGAACGGCGTGGGCGAGCGTGGTCAAAGACGTACTCGTCTTGGCCGCGGTGATCTTCGCGGGAGTCGCGATTCCGATGCGCTTCTTCGGATCGCCGAGCGCAATGTTACAGCGCCTGCTCGAGGCGCATCCGCACATGCTGGCCCTTGCGCCGGGGGCTGCCTATCACGGGACGATCTGGTTCGCGTCAACGGTTGTGCTCTCGGCAATCGGCTTCTTCATGGGGCCGCACTCGTTCAACGCGGTCTACAGTGCGCGCGGCGCCGATACGCTTCGCCGCAACGCGATGCTCTTGCCGTTCTATCAATGTTTCTTGAGCCTCATGATTTTCGCGGGGCTCTCCGCCGCGATGATCGTTCCGGGCCTGAAGGGCACCGCTGTGGATCAGTCGTTTCTTCTCGTCGTGCAGCGATTCTATCCGCCGTGGGTTTTGGGGTTCGTTGCGGCGGCCGGCGCACTCGCCGCGCTGGTTCCGGCCTCCGCATTGCTGCTCGGCGGCGCGAGCGTCATCACCAAAAACGTCGCCGCCGACGCCTTCGGCATCGCAACCACCCCACGAGCGCAAACTCTGCTCACGCGTATCCTCGTGCTCGTCGTCGCGTTACTGGCGGTGGGCGTCTGGCTCGTTGCCGGAAAGACGGTCGTCGAGCTGCTGCTCGTCTACTATAACGGGATTTCGCAGTTCTTTCCGGGCGTCGTCGCGACGTTCGTGTGGCCGCGCGCGACCGCGTGGGGCGTCGGCGCCGGCATCGTTACGGCACTGCTTGTGGCGGTTCCACTCGCCGCGCTCAATATCTCGCCGTTCGGCGTCAATCCCGGACTCGTTGGCTTCGCCGCAAACGTGATTGTGCTGGTCGTAGTCTCTTTGCTGACGATCGCTCCTATCAACGCCGCTGACGCGGTCAAACCTAGCGAGCCGCTCCAGGTGCGTGAATGAAACGAGGAGTATAGCTCGTACGGAGATTTCATGCACGCTCATCCGCTTGAGGCCCGCATCGCCCACGTTGAGGGCGCCTTCGGTCAGGTCAACGAACGCCTCGGCAACATCGAGCGACGGCTCGACTCGTTCGTACATCTCATCACTCTGCGATTCGACGCGATCGACAGGCGCTTTACATGGCTCACGGGCATCGTCGTCGGCACCTGGGTTACGACGATCCTAACCGTTCTCTTTCACCACTAACGGAATTGAGAAGGCCCCGCATTCCTGCGGGGCCTTTCGCTTAGAGGTCTTCGGGGTTGATGCCCTTGAGCCGATCGTACTGCGTCTTCTTTGGACCCGCGTGTGGCGTTGCGTGGTCCTCGATTTCGCCTTCGTATTGCACCGTCAACGGCTCGCGGTTGCGTTCGTATGCACTCACCAGGCGGCTCATGCCGTCACCGTCGCCGCCACCCATCACCTCGGCCAGTGCCGCCTCGTCGGCGGTCATCGTCGCTGCGTAGGGCAGGTCGTAATCGTGGCGCGGGCGGCCGTCGTCATCGATGTCTTGACCATCAGGCACGATATCGACGTTGCGATAGCGCGACATCCCCGTGCCGGCCGGGATGAGCTTGCCGATGATGACGTTTTCCTTGAGGCCGAGCAACGGATCGTATTTGCCCTTGATGGCCGCGTCGGTGAGCACCCGGGTCGTCTCTTGGAAGCTCGCGGCCGACAAGAACGACTCGGTCGCAAGCGAGGCTTTCGTGACGCCAAGCAGCACCGGGTTCGCGGTCGCCAGCTCCTTGCCGGCGGCCTTCATTCGCTCGTTGGCTTCGTGGAACTGCGCCGCTTCGATCAACTGTCCGGGCAGTAATTGCGTATCTCCGCCTTCGACGATCTTCACCTTACGCAGCATCGAACGCACGATGACTTCGATGTGCTTATCATTGATGTCGACGCCTTGCGAGCGGTAGACCTTTTGTACTTCCTGCACCAGATAGTTTTGCAGCGCTGTTTCGCCCTTCACGCGTAGAATGTCGTGCGGGTTCAGCGAACCTTCGTTGAGCTGGTCGCCCGGCTCGAGTTGATTGCCGTCTTGCACGAGCAGATGCGTACCTGGTGGTATCTCGTACTCGTGCTCGTCGCCGCTTGAATCGACGATATAGACGATTCGCTTATTGCGCTCGTCGCCGAGCCGAACGGTGCCGCTATGTTCGGCAATCGTTGCCTGCCCTTTGGGTTTGCGCGCTTCGAAGATCTCTTCGACGCGAGGGAGACCCGTGATGATGTCTTCAGTCGCAACGCCGCCGGTGTGAAACGTTCTCAGCGTTAGCTGCGTACCGGGTTCACCGATCGACTGGGCAGCAATGATGCCCACGGCCGTACCGATATCGGCACCCTTCCCCGCCGCAAGATCCCGCCCGTAGCAGAGCGAACAGACGCCGTACTTCGACTGGCACGTCAATACCGAACGAATCTTCACTTGCTCGACGCCGGCGTCGAGAAGCGCTTTGCCCTTCTCTTCGTCGATCTCTTGATTTCGGGTGACGATCGCGGTCGTCGGCCTCTTGGGATCGAGACGGATCTCTTCCGCGGCGCGCCGCCCGATGATACGATCGATCAGCGGCTCGATGATCTCTTTGCCCGAGCGAATATCGCTCACGACGATGCCGCCGTTCGTGCCGCAATCCTCCTCACGAATGATGACGTCTTGCGCCACGTCAACCAAACGGCGCGTGAGATACCCGGAGTCGGCCGTGCGCAGCGCGGTATCCGCGAGCCCTTTGCGCGCTCCGTGCGTTGAGATGAAGTACTCGAGCACGGTGAGGCCCTCTTTCAAGGACGCCTTCACCGGGATCTCGAGAATCCGGCCCGATGGGTCGGACATCAGCCCACGCATTCCGCCGAGCTGCTTTACCTGCGCGATCGAACCGCGCGCGCCCGACGTCGCCATCATGAAGACCGGATTGAGCGGGTTCTGCGACGCCTGCATCGAGGTCGTCACTTCATCCGAGGCCTTCGACCAAATGTCGATCGTCTTGTTATACTGCTCGTCTTCAGAGATGAAGCCTTGCTCGTACAGCCGGTGCAGTTCGTCAACTGCCCCTTGCGCCTTGCCGACGATCTGATATTTATTCTCGGGCACGATCACGTCGCTGATCGAAACGGTCGTTCCCGAAAGCGTCGCATAGTGGAAGCCGAGCTCTTTGATGGCGTCGAGAAAACGCGCCGTTTCGGCATTACCGTAGCGACGGTAACAGTCGGTAATCGTCTTCTTCAGACTGCCTTTGTCGATGATGTGATTGGCAAACTCGTGATTCCATCGTTCGGGGAAGGCCATATTGAAGATCACGCGGCCGACCGTGGTCTTGATCAAGTTGCCGTGCCAACGCACGTAGATCCACTCCTGGAGTCCGATCTGCTTGGTTTCATAGGCCATGACGGCTTCTTTGCCATCGTAGAACGTCGGCAGAGCTCCGGGCGCATCGGTCGTCGGCGCCTGCCGCTTCGTCGTGTGCTCGAGGCGCTCGTAATCGTCGAAAATAGCCGCTTTCGCCGGGCCACTATATTCGTCGCGATGGAACGTGAGGTAGTAGAGTCCTAGCACCATGTCTTGCGTCGGAATAGAGACCGGGTTGCCGTAGGCCGGGAGAAGGATGTTGTTCGAGGAGAGCATCAGAATGCGCGCCTCCGCCTGCGCGCCCGCGGAGAGCGGCAGATGGACGGCCATCTGGTCGCCGTCGAAGTCGGCATTGTACGGCGTGCACACGAGCGGATGCAGATGGACGGCCTTGCCCTCAACGAGGACCGGCTCGAAGGCCTGGATGCCCAAACGATGCAACGTCGGAGCACGGTTCAAGAGAACGGGATGCTCTTTGATGACCTCTTCGAGCACATCCCATACCTCGGGACGAACGCGTTCGACCATGCGCTTCGCGCTCTTGATGTTGTGCGCGAGCCCGCGATCGACGAGCTTCTTCATCACGAAAGGCTTGAAGAGTTCGAGCGCCATCTCTTTGGGAAGGCCGCACTGGTGGAGCTTGAGCGTCGGACCGACAACGATGACTGAGCGCCCGGAGTAATCGACCCGTTTGCCGAGCAGATTCTGCCGGAAGCGGCCCTGCTTGCCTTTCAGAATGTCGGAAAGCGATTTGAGCGGTCGATTATTTGGCCCTGTGACCGGACGGCCGCGGCGGCCATTATCGATGAGCGCATCGACCGCTTCTTGCAGCATCCGCTTCTCATTTTTAATGATGATCTCGGGCGCGTTGAGTTCGAGCAAACGCTTCAGGCGGTTGTTGCGATTGATGACGCGGCGATAGAGATCGTTGAGATCGGACGTTGCGAATCGGCCGCCGTCGAGCTGCACCATTGGGCGCAACTCCGGTGCAATCACGGGAACGGCTGCCAATACCATCCATTCGGGACGGTTGCCGCTGGAAAGAAACGCTTCCACGACTTCGAGGCGCTTGATCGCCTTGAGGCGCTTTTGGCCAGTCGTTTCTTTGAATTCTTTGCGCAGGTCCTCTTGGAGCCGGCGCAGATTGAGATCGCGCAATAACTCGCGAATAGCCTCGGCGCCCATGCCGGCTTTGAAGCGATTGCCGAACTTGTCGCGCGCCTCGCGATACTTTTGTTCGGAGAGCACTTCACGCTTGGTCAAAGTGGTATCGCCCGGGTCGATCACGACATAGGCGGCGAAGTAGATCACCTTCTCGAGTTGGCGCGGAGACATGTCCAGGAGGATTCCGATGCGACTCGGCACGCCTTTGAGATACCAGATGTGGCTGACCGGCGTCGCCAGTTCGATATGCCCCATCCGTTCCCGGCGCACTTTGGCGCGCGTGATCTCGACACCGCAGCGGTCGCAGATCATCCCCTTGAAGCGGATGCGCTTGTACTTGCCGCAGTGGCACTCCCAATCTTTGGTGGGGCCGAAAATCTTCTCGCAAAAAAGTCCGTCGCGCTCCGGCTTGAGCGTGCGGTAATTGATGGTTTCGGGTTTCTTGACTTCGCCGAACGACCAGGCGCGAATTTGCTCGGGCGATGCCAGGCCGATGCGCATGGCGTCGAAGTTGTTGACGTCAATAAGATTCAAAGAAAGGGACTCCGACCGGCCCGTCGTTGCCGCCGCTTACGCAGGGAGATCGCAGCTCACGTCATCACGTAAGGGCTCCCACCGTCGCCGCTGGCCCAGGGCTCGGCACAGAGGGTCATCTTATCACACGCAATCCTCTCTGTCATCCCAGGGGCCCAGGGGTTCTGAATCACTTGACGTAAGTGAGCCTGGCTGGTAAGATAAGCGTATGGACAAGCGCAAGGCTCCTGAGGTCCCCGAAACGATGATCGAAGCGGTCCGTATGTTTGCCGATGAGAAGGTCGCGCACGATTTCTTCGTCGGTATGCGTTGGCCGCATGGCGTGGCGTGTCCCCGCGCTTGCGGTTCGCTTGCCGTCGCGTACATGGCGAAGCAACGGCGCTGGTATTGCAACGATTGCAAGCAGCAATTCACGGCGAAAGTCGGTACCGTCTTCGAGGACTCGCCAATCGGTTTTTCCAAGTGGCTGCCTGCCTTCTGGCTGATCGCTAGCAACCGTAATGGCATTTCGTCGCATGAGCTTGGTCGTGCGCTTAAGGTTACGCAGCGAACGGCGTGGTTTATGCTGCACCGGATTCGACTTGCGATGGAAACTGAAACCTTCGACAAGCTAACGGGAACGATTGAAGCGGACGAAGCCTACATTGGCGACAAGTCGGAGAAAATGAGCAAGAAGCGCCGTCGTGCTATTGAAGCGGCTGGTCAGACGGCTTACTCCTCGAAAGCCGCCGTCTTTGGCATGGTGGAGCGCAAGGGCCGCGTTCGCGCCTGGGGGGGTGCCTCACGTGTCCCATAAGTCGCTGCTGCCGAAGATTCTCGACAGCATAGACCAGGACGCCACGCTCTACACCGATACGTCCAAGCTCTACACCGACATTAACTACTACGTCATGCGTCGGTGAACCATATGCTGCACGAATACGTCAAGGGCAATGTTCACACGAACAATATCGAGTGTTTCTGGGCTGTATTGAAGCGCACGATCGGCGGAACGTACACGCACGTAAATGCCCGCCATCTCGATCGCTATCTCGCAGAACAAGCCTTCCGCTTCAACGAACGAGAGAACCGCGATGGCCCGCGCTTTGCCAAAGCGACGAAAGGCGCAGACGGAAAGCGTCTGACGTACAAAGCCTTGACGGCCAAGTAAAATAAAGGGGCCCCGCCGAAACGGGGCCCAGGCTAGCTTGTTTTGGGTTCGCCGCGCCAGCGCGACTTAACGGGTACCTGCACTGTGGACCCTCACCTCCTTCCAATGAGGTAAACAGGCGCTTTACGATGCGGGAGTGGCCGACTTAGAATCGGTGCTCCCGCTTGACTTATGGGACTTCATTTTGTCAATCCAGCCAAATAGGGCTTCCCGATCGGTAGCGGATAGGGCGAAGGCATTTCCCATAATGCGAAGCTCGGCCGTAACGCCCCCATCGAAACTCACTGAAGCCGCGAGGTACGAGCTGTTATCGGGTTGGGTAGAGCGCGGTGACTCTGCTGCTGGCTCTTGCCGGCGACGCCTACGGGGGCTCGAAGTCCGGGCTCCTGGTGAGCGCGGCGCGCGGCTTTTGATCGAGCGAAAGCGAGGTGATATCTCAATACCACTTGCCTGCGCTGCTGCCACGAAGAACGCCACGCATTTTCTAATCGTTTCGCCTGAGATGTCTAGACTGCGGAAACGTTCGTCAAGCTCCCCTTGCGTCGCTCGCTTTAGATCGAAGTCCCCTTCAAACAGAAAGGGGTATTTGGCAGTAATAAGCACTTTCCAAAGAGGCCCGCGATCCGCAGCCGCGACGCCTGCGAGCTTGACTAAATCGGCGCTCGGCTTGTCGTCGCTGGTTCTCAGCCCAAGGTAGTCCAAGGCCGATACCAGGGCCGCTTGCGAGGCCCCAGACATGGACTTCATAAGGCTTTTATCTATACGGGTCGGCATGTGGACGGCCAGCCCATCTATGAAATTATTGAGCGTAGTGAAGCTCAAATAAGGGGGAGCTGGCCTTCTATCTTGGGTTTCCATAGTTCACTTCCTTACTCTACCTATCGCGAGGTCCGCTGAGCGTATCATACCTAAGCTCGCTGCGCAAGGTTTAGGCAGTGACTTTTTTCGCTTAAGCACTTGAAAAGTCCTTAGGCATAAGTAGCTTACAGAGTATGAGCATGGAGCGAGGCACAAGAGTTATCGCCCGGACCTTTGGCGGAGGCTTCACTTTCGCCAGAATATGGGCCGTTTATCCCTGGGCGATCGAGTTAACGGCCGACCCTTATTTTAGACATCTCTTACGTCACCGTCTTGCCCCGCCGCCTGTCCCGTTTCCACCGGAGGATGTGTTCGTTGACGAGCCGGGTGCAAGAGCCGCAATAGAGGCTGGGAGGCTTCCCTCGGAGGCAATCTTAAGAAAATATACTCCGCACGTTTAGACTTTCGAGTAGGTGCAGGATGGACCGCACCTAAGGCGAAGCGGGCGCGTACGACGATGCGTCGTCGCAGGCGTAACAAAAAACAAAAGACGCCCGCTCTCCCAAATTCGACCAGGCGTCTCTGTATGCGTCGGAGATCGTGTCAAACGCCCCGGACCGACCTGTCCGAGGGCGTTTCTCTGTCCGCTCGCAGGCCAAAAATTCGTACTTTACCACTGAATAGCCTGCCTCACGACGTGCTCATCTCGTTGTAGCCGACCGCCATAGCGAATGGAGAAGGCCAAAAATAGCGGAAAAAGCTCGATAGAATAAGGGTTTTTTGAGGGGGTGGTTTTCGCCCGCTATGGCGGTCGGCTACAACGAGATGAGCACGTCGTGAGTTCGGTCATTCGGCGGTAAGGTACGAACGTCGAATCCAGGAGCTTGAGCCTAGGCCCTCCGGGGATTTTTCTTTGCAGGTTCGTTCCTCGGCTTGCCGGCCGGATAGTCAGGGGCCTTTGCCCTCTCGGCGGCCTTTTTTATATCTTCCTTGGTCACTTGAGCCAGGGCGGCCGCGGCCTTCTTTAGATCGTCGATCGGCATGAGTTTGAGTGGTTCACGGGCCATGCGACAAGTGTAGCACGGCCCATATATCGCCCTGTCAACAACAAAAGCTAGCCCATGCTCTATACTTACGTCAAGTGATTCAGACCCGCCCAGGGGCGAGAGGGACTGCTTGCGTCGGTTAACGACTGACCGCGGGCGCTTCGCGCCATCAAGCGCGATTTGCCCGCGGTCGCCGTCTAGGGTCTAGCGCGAAGAGCGCTTCTTGCGCGAGGGCACTTTTCCGCCGGAGCGGCGCGCTTCGCTCAATCCGATCGCAATCGCTTGCTTTCGGCTCTTTACTTTCTTGCCGGAACGCCCGGATTTGAGCTCCCCGCGTTTCATCTCATGCATCGCGCGGCCAACCTTCTTCCGCGACTTGGGACCGTATTTTCTGCCGCTTTTCTTGCGGGAAGCGCCCTTCTTGCGGGCAGTGCCCTTCTTGCGGGAAGTGCCCTTCTTGCGAGAACCGGTCTTTTTGCGAGAACTGGTTGCCTTGCGTGAAGTCGAGGATTTCTTGCGGGTCGTGCCTTTCCGCGACGAGCTCTTCTTTCGCGTGCTTTTCTTACGAGGTGCCATGCGCTCTTACTCCTTCTCCTCGGACTGCGTCAAACGCGCAGCCCGCGCCCCGTCACCAGGTTGACGATGATGAGAATCACCACGATGAGCAGGACGATGTGGATCAAGCTTCCCAGGTGGAATGCCATGAAACCAAGCAACCAGAAAATGAACAGAATCACGATGATTGCCCAAAGTAAACCAGCCATGTCTTCTCCTATAGCGAGCCGAGTGATGGAAAGAGTGCTCGCGTCATGAGCTGCGAACGAACCCACGGACGGACGTTTTGATGATCCCGTGTCAGCCGAACGCTCGCCAAACGCTTACCTCCTTACCTTAGCTTCAAGCGTTCTTCCCAATTTTGCGGCCAATCGAATCAAGCACCCGTCGAGGACTCTGCGAGGCATGATCGTTCCCCTACTTGAAAGGAGCCGTTCGTCGGGATGAAACGCCTAAACGAGCGGGAATTCGCCACACCCGTCGGCGAGCGGAGCCTCTGTTCGATTCGTGCCGTCATGGCCCGTGCAGGCGATGCCGTCTGGCAAGCCGACGCCGGCGGCATGGTCACGAACATCACCGTTTGCCGTCCGAGTGCTGGTCCGGCCGGGGAGCTCGATGAGACCGAAATAGCGCAGGTCGAACAGCTGTGGCGCAAATCGGCTCGCCTCGTCGAGCGCTTCAGCGCCATTTATCACGTTATCAGGCCCGGCGCTCCGAATGCGACATTCATGATCCGCGCCGTGCCGGTGCTCGACGAGCGCGATGCGGTCCTCTTTTGGCGCGGAATTACCGCCGCAACCGACGGTTTCGTTGAGGCCGACACGGGCTTCATCTCCGAAGCCGCCGCCGTGCTCTCATCGTCACTCAATCGCGTCACCATCGTCAATCGTCTGGTGCAAGCCTCGATCGACCGGTTCTGCGATTTGTGCGCGGTGCATACGTTCAACGATGACGGCTCGCTCCGCATCGAGGGCTTTGCCGACCGCCGCGACGATTCCAATGTATTAGCCCACGCGTTTGAAGAAGCGATCGACGCTACCGCGCGCGCTCGGCAGCCGCTGCTTCTCGCACCGGGTAGCCATTCGAGTTTGGGCTTGGAGAACGCGCAGGCCATGCTTGCGGCGGCCGACGCGCGCTCGCTAATCGTCGTGCCGCTTTTGGTTGGGCAAAGCTGCATCGGCATCTTGAGTTTGGCCGAGTCTCAACGTGCCACCAGCTACGCCATGCGCGATGTTGACCTCGCTGTGATTGTGGCGCGACAGCTGGCGATGGCGTTAGAAAACATCAAAACGTTTGAGCGCGAGCAGCGCATTACCGAGCGCTTTCGCTTTCTGGCGCGAGTCACCGGACAGCTCTTCACCACGCTCGACCAAGCGGGAATGCTCGCGTTCGTGCTCGAGCAACTCATGGGCGACTTCGCCGATTACGGCGTCGCCGCGGCCCTCGAGGAAGGCAGGTTGCGCATCGCGGCCGCTATCGGGACCAAGGCGCGTTTGCGCGATGCCGCAGAGCGCCAGATTATCGCGGCCTTGCACGAACGCCGTTCCATTTTTGGACGCGACGGAGCAGATGTGCGGCGCGGCGAGCGGATCAAAGGGGGACCGCTCTCCGAAAGCCCGCCGCCGCAATCGTGGATGATGGTCCCGCTCCTCGTCGGCGACACGGTTTTTGGTGCGCTGATCTGCTGTTCGAACTCTCATCACTACGACCTCGGCGAGCTCGAGCTCTTGGAAGAGATCGGACGCCGCGTTTCAATCGCGCTGGATCACGCCGAAAGTTTCGCCCGCGAGCGCCGGCTCATTGAAACTCTGCAGCAGGCGACGCTTCCCACTCGGCTGGCCCCGGTCAAGGGTGCAACGATCAGCGCCGTCTATCGTCCGGCCGCCTTGGAGGTTCAAGTCGGCGGAGATTGGTACGACGCGTTCGATCTGGACGATCACCGCGTCTTGTTGACCGTTGGGGACGTGACCGGCCACGGCCTCGAAGCCTCCATCGTTATGGGAAAGCTGCGCCACGCAATCAATGTGGTGGCAATGTACGAGCCGGACCCCGCGCGAATTCTCGACGCCGCCGAGCGATTTCTATTGCGCCGCTTTCCCGTCGCCGTCGCGACCGCCTTCGTCGCCGTCTTTGATTCGCGCTTGCGCACCCTGACGTACGCCAACGCCGGACATCCCTATCCAATACTGCGGTGTCACGACGGATCGCTACACGAACTGCAGGCAGAGGGAGTGCCCATCGGGCTGCGTTCGGACGCGCGTCCCGGCAAGTCGCTCAACAGGCGCCTCGACGATGCGGCACTACTGGCGCTCTACACGGATGGTCTGGTTGAAGCGACTCGCGACATCATCGCTGGAGAGCGCGTTCTGCACGAAGCATTGCGCACCCAGGCCGTCTTCTACGTGCAAGAGCCGGCAAAGTATTTGGAACGACTCTGCCTGCCGGACCAGCCGCCGGATGACGTTGCGATCCTGATTTTAAACTTCGTCGAGTCTCAGCGCTGGGCGTATGATTCCCGCGACTGGCGCGCCGCCCGACGCACGCGCCGTGAATTTCTGGATGCCCTTTCGCACGCCGCCGAACAGGGTAGCGATCTCAAAGCCGCCGAGCTCATATTCGGTGAGCTTATGGCCAACGTGGCCCAGCATGCCACTGGGCAAGTCGAATTCGCTCTCGAGTGGGCCGGCGGACGAGCCGTTCTGCACGTGATCGACCGCGACGGCGATCCGTCTGCACCGGTCGAGGAGGCCTCAGCCGAGCACGTCAGCGAGCATGCGCGCGGTTTGTGGCTGGTTCAACGTCTTGGAGCGGAGCTAAAAGTCGAATCGTTGCCGGGCTACGGGACACACACCCAAGCAACGCTGCCCGTCAGGCGTACTGTTTCGCCCTAGCGAGGATCTCGTCGGCGTAGCGCGGCAACGCACTTCGCAAGCGAAGAATGGTCCGCTCGATGCTCGGCAACGCGGCGCCTGAGAACGAAAGCGCACCGGTCGCGAGTGCATGCAAGCCGTGCGGGCGGTCGCCGAGCACCTCATCAATCGCGCGACTCATGGCGCGATCGAAATCATCGGGCAGAGCCGGAACCAGCCGAGTATGCGTTTCAAAGAGTGCGCGCATCGCCGGCGTTTGAAACTCGGCACTCGTCACGTCGATGGGGTAGCCACAATAGAGGTCGAAACCGAGGCTCGCCAGGAGCTCGTTCCACAATTTTTCGAGCGCGACCGCAGCGCTGAAAGCGCGATCGCTCCAGAGCCGCCCAACCATCTCTCCATACGCGCGCACGCGACCGTACCGCGCCTTGCGATCCCGCAGCAAATTCCCGACGCAAGAATCAAATAATTCAGCGTCCGGTTGGCCGCCGCGCATGAACGTCCCCAGCGTTTCCGCGTCGTCGAGCAATACTAAGCGCTCGCTCGGCAGCGTTAGTCCCTTGATCGGGTTCCGAGCCAGTTCGCTCTGGAAAGCGTCGCGACGCGCCGGAGAGGCGACCACGACAGCCGCACCGCCTGCGCGCAACGAATCGCGTAGAAAGGCGGTGAGGTTTTGATCGAGACGCTGCTCGTCTTGACCGTAAAAATGGACGAGGTGTTCGTTCTTTCTCATCAATATCTCAGAGTCACCCTCGTCATCCTACTTCCCAAGGCGACCTAAGTCAAACCGCCCCGTCTTCCTTCAGGTAGAGCGTCCACGGCTTTTGCGGATGGTGGTCGGGCGGGAACGTGTCGCCCTCTGAAAAGTGACGCCGAAACCCGCACTCCGAGCACTCGTACTCACCGCTAACTTCCACTGTATCACCGCCGGTGCCAAAGATTTCAGCCATCCCCTAATCTACCACGCCGCCTGCGGCGTCAACCGGCCGCCCCGTGCGTTTCCGCGTCGCGCGGCGCGGGGATATCAACGTATGAACAATTTGAATGGAAAGACTATTGCGGTTCTCGCCCTCGACGGCTTCGAAGAAGCGGAGTTAACCGAGCCCACGAAAGCGCTGCGCGACGCCGGTGCGACCGTCGAAATCGTTTCGCAGAAGCGCGAGCCGCTTCAGGCCTTCAAACATCACGATAAGTCGATCAAAGTAGACGTCGACAAGACCTTCGACGAAGTTTCACCCGCAGACTACGACGCTGTGCTGCTTCCTGGAGGCGCGCTGAATGCCGACACGTTGCGCACCGATCCCAAAGCCCAGCAGTTCGTCAAGCGCATGAATGACGAACGCAAGCCAATGGCGGTCATCTGCCACGCTCCGTGGTTGCTAGTCTCGGCTGGTCTGGTCAAGGGGCGAACGTTGACGAGTTGGCCGACGATCGCCGATGACATTCGCAACGCCGGTGGAGAATGGGTTGACCGCGAGGTCGTGGTTGACGACAATCTCGTAACGAGCCGGGGACCAAAGGACATTCCCGCCTTCAATCGGGCGCTTCTCGATCTGCTGACGCGTTCGCCGCAGCCGGTCGCGTAATGCCCACCGCAGCTTTTGAGAGCGAGCCCCAGGCCTCGGCGGCGGCCATCGTGCTCAAAGAGCTCGGCTTCAACTCGGAAGTCTTCGTGCGTGGCGCGAACGATTTCGAAGAGCGAACTCGCAGCTTTCTGAGCGGAAGTCCCACCAAGTTCGAGCCAAACGCCATTTTGGTAAGCAGCGATGCGGACGACGAACGATTCTTGCGCACCGTCCAGCGCCACTACGGTATCGTCGTTCGCGGCGATCTTTGACAGCCGCTGCTTACCTGCCCGCGCGGCGCTCGCTGCGAAGCTTGCGCGACGCCGCCGCGGGTTGCCGCGGGTGCGACCTTTACAAGTACGCGACCCAAACCGTCTTCGGCGAGGGCCGCAGCCGCGCGGGCATGCTGCTCGTCGGCGAACAGCCGGGCGATTATGAAGATCGCGAAGGACATCCGTTCGTCGGCCCCGCCGGTAAGCTGTTACATAGGGCGCTTGGCGAGGCTGGAATCGAAGCGCGCGACATCTATGTGACCAATGCGGTCAAGCATTTTAAGTTCGTCGAGCGCGGCAAACGGCGTATTCATGCCAAACCGAAGACGCTGGAAATTCGCGCCTGTAAGCCGTGGCTCGACGCAGAAATTTCCGTCGTGCGGCCCAAGCTGATCGTTGCGCTTGGGGCTACCGCAGCTCAGTCGCTTTTGGGCCCCGGGTTTCGCCTTTTGGCGAATCGCGGACGGATAATTCCCGAGATTTTGCCGACGCCGGTGCTTGCCACGATTCATCCATCGGCCATTCTGCGCTCCCCCGACGCGAAGACGCGCCATGCCGAAATGAGCAAGTTTGTCGAGGACCTCTCGACCGCCCGCCACGCCTTGTCATGCTGAGCCTGTCGAAGCATGAGCCTGTCGAAGCCGTGTCACCCTGAGCCTGTCGAAGGGCGAAGGGCGGGTATACCATTGACATGCGCAATATCGAAGACGACGCTTCCGGATTCGCCGTGCTTGAAAATGGGCGGCAGTTACAGACGGCGGTGATGGTGCTCGACTCGGGCGAAGAGAGTGGCCCGCTCGGGAACGAGCATCCTGAGAGCGAGCAGGTATTATTTGTGGTCCAAGGCACGCTGGAGGCCGAACTGAGCGGTAACCATTTCACCATGGGAACGGGCGACAGCGTCATCGTTCCCAACGGCGCTCCGCACCGCTTCGTCAATCGTTCGATGGATCGAGTAGTGACGTTTAATGTCTACTCGCCGAAAGCGTACTGATCAGAGCGTCGAGACGTAGGCGGCAACGTCTCGCACCTGCGCATCGCTGAGCGGGTGGGGAAAAAGCTGCGGCATCGGCGGCTCGGGATCCTCGATCCACGAAACGAGAGTATCGTAGTTCAGGCGCCTGGATTCGCCACGAAGCGATGGGCCGATTCCTCCACCGCTGCCTTCCGGGCCGTGGCACGTCGAGCAGTTCGAATCAAAGAGGGCGGAGCCGCTCTTGCGATCGCCGCCGCTCGTCGCACCCGGCCCAACGGTTACGGCATTGCGCTGATACGACGCCGTCGTGCAAGCGCCGGCCGCAAGTATCAGCACGATGGCAGCCGCTCTGAATATTCGCATTGCGCGTTCTTAGTGTACCCGCTCCTCTGACGGGTAAAGAAGCTCTACCATGAACCTAGCGGCAGCAGCGCTGACATTGCTTGCCGTCGCGCCGCTCGGAGTCCATGCCGCCGGCGAAGGAGCGACGCTCTACCAGACCTATTGCTCGTCGTGCCACGGCGCCCGCGGGCAAGGAACGCGGGACGCACCTTCTCTTCACGGGATCTCGGCCGCGTACGTGCACCTTATGCTCGACACGGGGCGAATGCCGGCACCGGCGCCAAACGTTAGCGAGATTCCGAGCGTACCGCTTTTCACGTACGCGCAAATGGATGTTCTCACGCGCTACGTCGTCGGACTCTCGCCGCATCCCGCCGACACATCGCTGCCGCTGGTGACGGGCGGCAACATCGTGCACGGCCGCACCCTCTTTGCCGAAAACTGCGCGCAATGCCACGGCGCGGCCGGCGACGGGGCATCGGTGGGGTCGCTCGATGTCGCTCCCGACCTGGCCGCTGCGACGGTCTTTCAAATCGGCGAAGCCGTTCGTGCGGGACCCGGCGTCATGCCCCGATTCGGGCGCGACGTTTTAAGCGATCGAGACGTCGATGACATCGCCTACTACGTAAACTATATCGAAACGCACGCCGGCCAACGCGACGGAAGCAACGCCGGCGGCTTTCCCCTTGCGCATATCGGTCCGCTTGCCGAAGGTTTGGTCGCGTGGCTCTTTGGCATCGGCGCGCTCGTGCTCTTCATCCGAGGTATCGGCACCGCAGGCGAAAACTACTAACTACGCTCGAGCGCTCTCCGCCCCCAGCCGCCAAAGACACAACAGCATGCCGATGAATCCGGCGACTGCGAGCAGGGGCGACCATAAGGCGCCGGTCAGTATGGCGAGCGTGGCGAACGCGATCAAGATCGGGTACGACGTTTCAGTTGTAAAAACGCCTAAATCTTCGCCGGCACTCTGCGCATTGGTCTGGTCGGGATTGTCGCCTTCAAGATTCGCATCGCGCTCGGCCGCGACAGCGTAGAGCGTAGCGAAGCTCAGCGCCGCGGCCATGAAACCGAGCAGCGCCGTGCCGGCGCCTTCTTCGTGCGCGATGAAGAAATATGCGATCGCGACGACGGCACCGAACCCCGCCGAACAGCCGAACATCGCAACGAACGACCTCACGATTCCATATCCCAGAGTGGGCGTCGGCTGCGGATCGGCGGCAACTCGTCAAAGTTGAACTCCGGCGGCGGCGACGACGTTAACCACTCCAAGCTGTAACCGCCCCATGGGTTGGCCGGCACCGGAACACGCTTATACGCCGCGAGCGCCACGTCGACGAAAAACAAAATGGCGCCGCAGGCGATGAGGCCCGAGCCGGCCGTTGCGATCGCGTTGAGCAGCGGCAAGTGCCCGATCGCCGGATAGGTGAAGACACGCCGCGCCATGCCTTCCATTCCCATGAAGCCCATCGGAATGAACGTCATGTTGAACCCCGCAAACATTAGCGCGAAGACCCAGCGGCCGATTCGCTCGTCGAGCTTCACGCCGAACATCTTTGGGAACCAAAAATAAAGGGCTGCAAAGAGCGCGAACATGCTGCCGCCCCCGATCGTGTAATGAAAGTGCTGAACGATAAAATAACTATCGTGGGCTTGATAGTCAAGCGGCGGTGAGGCGATCATCACGCCGGTGATACCGCCGATGAGAAAGTTGAGCAGAAATCCCACCGCGAACAGCATCGGAACCGAGAGTTCGATTGATCCTTTCCACATCGTGCCGATCCAGTTCACAAATTTCACGCCGGTCGGAACCGCGATCAAGAATGACATTCCTGCAAAGAAGGCGTTGCTGACCGCACCCGTAGTAAACATGTGATGCGCCCAGACTCCGAGCGAAAGCCCGGCAATGGCGAACGCAGAAATTACCATGCCGACGTAACCATACACGGGTTTGCGCGAAAACGTCGCCACGATTTCAGTAATGATGCCAAAATACGGCAAAATCATGACGTACACTTCTGGGTGTCCGAAAAACCAAAACAGATGTTGGTAAAGAATCGGATTTCCACCGTACGCGGGATCGAAGAAATGTCCGCCCAGGTGCCGGTCGATCAAGACCATCGCGAAGACGGCCGCCAGCGAGGGAAAGGCCATCAAAACGAGCAGCGCGGTCGCAACCATCTCCCACGTGAAGATCGGGATGCGCCACATCGTCATCCCCGGCGCGCGGAAGAGAAAGATCGTGACGATGAAATTGATCGACGTGAGGATGGTCGAAATGCTGGCCATCAGCAGACCGATAAACCACAGGTCTTGACCCGCGCCCGTGCCCACGAACAATTCGCTCAGCGGCGCGTATGCGGTCCACCCCGCCGAGGCCGCCCCGCCATAGGTTGCAAGACCGGCGAAAACCGTAAGCCCCCCCAGCACGAAGAGCCAGAGCCCGGTGGCATTGAGGCGCGGAAAGGCCACGTCCGGGGCGCCGATCTGCAAGGGGATCAAGAAATTTGCGAGACCGATTCCAAACGGCGCGATGACGAAGAAAATCATCGCCGTGCCGTGCAGGGTGAAGATTTCGTTGTATTGCTGCGGCGCCAGAAGCGTGTTATTTGGCACCGCGAGCTGCGCGCGCATGACGAGCGTCAAGAGGCCGGCCACGGTGAAGAAAAACATCACGGCGACAATGTACATGATGCCGATCTTCTTGTGATTGGTCGTCGTGAGCCACTCGATCACGGTATCGCAGTTCCCCGTGAGGCAACGAAGCGGCCGTAGGCCGATCGAGGCACGACCCGCACCGTAAACGACATTAACGCATGGTCGAGTCCGCAAAAGTTCGCGCACCGGCCGATGAACTCTCCGGTACGCGTCGGAGTGAGGTCGAAGACGTTCGTCATCCCCGGAATCGCGTCGCGCTTGAAGAGAAATGCCGGCACCCAGAACGAGTGCGTGACGTCCACCGACCGCAGGCGGATCTCGGTAGTCTCTCCCTCAGGTAGGAAAAGCGTCGGAGGATTCGCGGGCGTCCCGAACGCGGCGAAACGCCCAGGATAATCGAAGCGCCACGACCAGCGGAAGGCAGTGACCTCGATCGTGTTTTGCGGATCGACCGCGACGCGATCGACCGGCTTTTCGATCGCATAGGTGACGCCGAAGAGCGCTATCACCATTAGCAGCGGCAACGCCACGTACAGAAGCTCGAGAGGGGTATTGCCGCTAAATTGTTGGGCGGCCGTGTTCGCTGCACGCCGGTAGCGTATGAGGCACCAAAAGATGCACGCGTAGACGTAGAGACCGACGAAAATGCCCGCGCCGATAAAAATGTACCAATCCGTGCGCATCAGAATGCCGTGGCTCGAGGCGGGATTCGTCAGCCATTCCACGTGCGCACTTTACCCCAAACTCGTCCGTCGTGTAGGGAAGCAGCCCGGCGGGTAGGACGAGGCATGGCCACTTCGGCGGAGCACAGCGCCCGGCCACCTGCGCCGCTGCCGATACGAGCGCACCCGCTGGTCCTTGGCGTGGTCCTCTTCCTTGCTTCCGAGCTGATGTTTTTTGCCGCGCTCTTCGGCGCGTACTTCGTGTTGCGCGCTAACCGCGCACAATGGCCGCCACCGATGGTACATTTGCGTCCCTGGGAGGCCGGCTATGGAACCTTTCTCTTGTTTGCCGCCTCGGTCGTGATGGTCTTTGCGGGCAAAGCCATGGATCGTGGCAACATGCGCGCGGCGCGTTTGTGGACCTTGACCGCGATCGTTGCGGCCGGCGGCTTCGTGCTCGAATCGCTTCACGGTTATGCCGGCGACGACTTCACGATCTCCACCAATGCGTACGGCTCGATCTACTACGCGATGACCGGCTTTCATTTGCTGCACGTCATCGCCGGAATGGGCATTCTCGTCGCCCTGCTCGTGGGCATGCGCAGCCCGGCGTTGCAGGTGAACAACCGGGCCGGTGCCGAGGCGATGACGTATTACTGGCATTTCGTGCTGATCGTCTGGCTTGGACTCTTCTCCACCATCTACTTAATCCGATGAGGAAAGAAGTTGCGATTGCAGCGGCGCTCGTCACGGCAATCTTGGGCAGCGTGGTCTTCATCGCGGCCTATTTCATCACCGCCGATCGTTTGGTAGAGGGCCTCGCCATCGCGGTTTCGGCCGCCGCCTTGAGCGCTGCCGCCGTCGGATGGGCGTTCTGGATTCTGCCGGAAGAGCAGGTCGTCGATCGCATCGACACGTGGCCATCTTCGCCGGCCGACCGCGCGGCCCAGAGCACCGAGGCGGATGAAGGGCTGCGCCAAGTTACGCGGCCACGCTTCTTACTCGGGCTTCTCGGCGCGGCGCTCGCATCGTTCGCGGCAGCAATGATTCTGCCGATTCGGTCGCTCGGGCTCGACCCCGACCGGTTGCTCTTTCATACTAGTTGGCGGAAGGGGTCGCGAATCGTCCGGGAAGACGGCAGCGCGGTTCACGTCGATGACGTAAACGTTGACTCGACCTTGACTGTCTTCCCCGAGAACGCGCGCGAAGACTCGCAGTCGATTGCGACGCTCGTTCGGGTTCCCGACGGAACGTCGGGAAGCGTCCAGGGCTACATGGTGTATTCACGGCTCTGCACCCATGCGGGCTGCCCGGTTGCCCTCTATCGATCGGACGCGCACGAGCTGATTTGCCCTTGCCACCAGTCAGCCTTCGCCGTGCTCGACAATGGCTCGGTCGTTTCGGGCCCCGCCGATCACGCTCTGCCGCGACTGCCGATCGAAATCGGCAGCGACGGGATCTTGCGCGCAACCGGCGATTTCCCCGAACCGGTCGGTCCGGGTTTCTGGGAACGCGGCTAGCACTTTCGATGATCGAAGGCTTCTTGCTATGGATTGACGATCGTCTGGGAACAGCGCATTTCGTCCGCCACGCGCTACGCAAGGCGTTTCCCGACCATTGGTCGTTCATGCTCGGCGAGATCAATGTATATGCCTTCATGATACTTCTGGCGACGGGGACGTTTTTGGCGCTGTTCTTCGATCCGAACAGTGCAAAAACGGTTTACAACGGGCCATACGCGCTGCTCGACGGCGTTCGCGTCTCCCATGCGTATCGTTCCGCGATGGCCTTGAGCTTCGAGGTACGGCTCGGGCTGCTGGTGCGCCAGATTCATCACTGGACGGCGTTGCTCTTCGTCGCCGGCATTGCCACGCACATGGCCCGCATTTTCTTTACGGGTGCTTTTCGCAAACCGCGAGAGATCAATTGGGTCATCGGCTTCTCACTCTTTTGGCTCGCCATCTTCGAAGGCTTCACCGGATACTCGCTGCCCGACGATCTGCTCAGCGGTATCGGCTTGCGGATCGCGGTCGCTGTCGTACAATCGATCCCCCTGATCGGAACCTGGCTTTCATTTCTGCTCGTCGGCGGCGTCTTTCCATCGAAAGAACTGTTATCACGCCTCTTCGTCATGCATATCTACGTCGTGCCCTTCACGTTAGCGGGTCTCATCACGCTGCATCTCGTCGTCCTATGGCGTCAGAAGCACGCGCAGTTTCCCGGACCGGGGCGCACCGAGCACAACGTCGTCGGTTCGCCGCTCTTTCCAAAGTACGCCGTGAAGTCTCTTGCGCTCTTGATGGCCGTTGTCGCGGTGACGGCCGCGCTGGGCGCGCTCGTGCAAATCAATCCGATCTGGCTTTGGGGGCCGTACGATCCCTGGAACGCCGTCAGCCCTGCGCAACCAGATTGGTACATCGGCTGGCTCGAGGGCGCACTTCGAGTCGGGCCGGCCTTCGCCGCACACCTGTGGCATTGGGTGATTCCGTCGCCATTTTGGCCGGCCGTGCTGCTCCCAATGCTTCTCTTTTCGGTCTTTTTGGTTTGGCCGTGGATCGACGCGGCGATTCGCAAAGATCGCGCGTCCCATCAGTTGCTGGATAATCCGCGCGACGTACCGTGGCGCACCGGTGCCGGGGTCGCGGTCGCCATCTTTGTGGCATCGTTCATTGCCGCCGGCGGCGATGACGTGCAAGCGCGCTACTTACATATTAATGTCACGACGATCGTCACGTTCTATCGAATATTCATCCTGCTCGGGCCACTGCTCGGGTTCTTCGTCGCCTATGCCGCGGCCAGGGAGCTTCGAGAGCGCCATGGCGTGCACAAGGCAATGCGAATTCGCTTGCGGCGAAACCTTAAGGGAGGATTCGAAGAAGAACCGCTGCCATGACACGTCCCGCACCACGAAGTCGCCGCGTGAGGCGAGCGCTCTTTCTCAGCGCGGCGGTCTTTGCTGGAATCGCCGCCGTTGCGCCGCCGCTCGAGCGGCTCGCCGACGTTTCGTTTGGCTGGCATATGGTGCAGCATCTGATTCTGTTTTATATCGTTTCGCTTCTGCTGCTGCTCGCGCGGCCGTTCGATCTGTTCACACGCGTCGCCCCGAAAGGCGCGACCGCCGCGCTCGTGCGGGCGATTCGGCCATTGCACGTCGTCGCCCGCCCGCCGGTCGCGTTCTTTATTTTCGTCGCAGCACTGTGGGCGACGCATTTCTCACCGCTGTACGAGCTTTCACTCGAGTACCAATGGGTTCATGTCGCGGAACATATGCTCTATCTCGCCGCCGGCATCGTCTTTTGGCTTCCGGTCGTCGCTGCGCCCCCAGTGCGACCGCTCGCCTACCCGGCGCGACTGCTCTATCTGATCGTTGCCCTGCCGCAAGGCGCGTTGCTCGGCATGGTGCTGGTCAGTCAACGAACGCCGCTCTATTCCCACTACCTCGCGCCGACCGGTTCGCTCTCGGCGGCGCTGGCCGATCAGCGTAACGCCGGGGCGGTCATGTGGATCGCCGGCGGCTTGATCGTCCTAACTGCGTTGCTGGCGACATTGGCGACGTGGGCCGCCCGCGAGCGCGATTTCGCGTCGTCGTAAGCGGAGGCGAAGAGCGCACGCGCTGCAACTCGATGACGCAGAATCCGAGCGCATCCAAATCAATCGCAAGCCCGCGCTCCAGATCGCGCCCCTCGACGTTCTGGCGTTCTATCCACTCCCCGAGCAGGCTCGTAAAATATCGCACGTGGTATCGGCCCGGCAGCGGTCGTGCGAATCGCAAGGGGGTGGTTACCGTGCGCGTCGCGGTGTTGCCCATGAGAATCGCATATCCATCCCCGCGGCGCAGCGCGATCTCGGTAACCTCTTCGTTGAGGCACAGCATCGGCGTTACGTCGCCGGTGTACGTTTGCAACGGCAGCTCGGTAGTACAGCGGAAGCCGGCGTAAAGCGTCGGCACGGCCACGCGAGCGACGAACCACGCCAAGTTCTTTCCGCGAACCGGAACGTTGCGCGCGCCAAGCCATTTCCACTGTGGCGGCAACCGAGGATTGCAGGCAATGCCCTCTGCGCGAGGTTGTAGACCGCACGCGCCTTCGATGGCTGCCCAAAGATAGTGCGGCGGATACCACGGAGAGAGCATCATGCCCTGATTCGCAAGGGTCTCGCCGTGAAGCCACTCCGAGAACTGCCCGGGCACCGTGTTATTTCGGCCCGGATCCCGGGAGTAATGCGCGAAGCTCGTGCTCAACGCGTAGGCCATGAGCCCTGGATTGAAGCGTGCGGCGGCAAAAGCGTAGATGAACGACATCCCAACCCAAACGCCGCCGAGCAACCCCCAACTGCGCGTCGGGCTGTACTCGATATCGTCGCGGGGCACCGTACGAATGCCCGCCTCGGTCCAAAATGCCGGCACGCTGAGCCGGCTGATGATCCGCGCGGCAACGTCATGATCGGCGACGCCCATCAACACCGGAAATAGCATATCGGCGGTGACGTTCGAGCGCGGCCGCCCGTCGACGTCGATGTTGAGATAGTAGAGCCCGGTCTGTGGATCGAGTAAGTGCTTATTGATCGCCGCTCGCAATGCCAACGCCTCGCGCTCGAAACGCACGGCGTCCTTCTTCTTCCCAAGCGTCGTCGACATCACCGCCATCGCCCGAAGCGCGCCAAAGCATAGCGAGTTGATTTCGGTCGATGCGCCGGAAATTCGATAATCGTCGATGATGTTGCGCCAGCCGACGATTCCCCACGTGGCGGTCTCTGTCGCGGTGCACCACACCAGACCGCGCTCGTCACGCTGCGAGAGAAGATATTCGGCGGCGTGTTTGGCCGCAGGATACGACTCGCGCAAAAATTCGAGGTCGCCCGTAACCAGCGAGTGGTGGGCCGCCGCTAAGATCACCAGCGGCGTATCGTCGTTGACGTTGAGTCCGTAGTCGTTTGGCGTCCCGTCGCGGACGTCGTAGTATTCGACGATTTTCCCGTTTCGCTCGGCGTTGCGCAGATACCAGCGTAGCGAGTCGCGCGAGAACTTCGGTGTGAGGTAATCGGCGCCGAGTGCGAATTCGGCGGTATCGCGGCCGACGCTGTTGTTCGAGCGGGTCGGGTCATTGACGAAGCACCATCCGGTCGGCGCGTTGAGCTGCGTGCGCAGCATGTTTGCTTTCGCCCAGAGTACGCCCCGGTTGACGTTCGCGTCGGGGCTCACCACGATCGAACGATCCAGTGCCTCTTTGTAATGGCGCCCCGTTTTCGCAAACGCCGCTTTCGCGCTGGGCGCAGTTCGAAGGCAGCGGCGGGCGCCGGCAATCCCACCCGGAGAGCCCACCATCGTCACCCAAAAACCGCGTCGCGCGCCCGGCGTCAGGCGGTGATGATGATGGAAGAGTGCAATCGGTTCGGCTACATTTCGCGCAATCGCATTGCTGAGCTCGCCGGCAAAATGCGCGCGATTCATCTTCCCGTGATCGTCGGTAACTTCAAAGCTGCGCGGCGCTAGCGACGGACGAATCGCGCGGCCCTGTTGCGGCGCCGACGCATTCCACGCGCCGACGGCGTGCAGCGAGCGGTCGTAGCGCGCGCGTACGTCGCGCTCGGTATTGCCGCGCAGCAGCGCGCCGACGATGCTGTCAAACTCGCGCGTTTGGTCGGAGTCGTTGCGAATCTCAACTTCGACGTACGCCGTCAGTGGCTCGACCTCGTCGCCGCGCGGCACCCCGCTGAGCACGAAGACCCGCTCCCGAACCGTCACACCCGAGTCAATGCGGTATGCGTACTCTTGAAAGTACGTATGGATTTCAAACTTACCCTGGACTTTCGTACGCGCGGCCCCGGTCGGTCCGTCCCAGAACTGAACCGAGATACCGGCCAGAAGCGTGACTCCGAGGTCGCCCGAGTAGAGCTTTTCAATCGCTCCGGATGCCTTGATAACGATCGCGCCCTTCGGGCCGCCGAGCGTGCTGCCAACGGCGAGTTGTGTATCGTCGACCTCGTAGGCAGCGATACGCTCGCCCGAGCCAAAGATCCGAGCGCTCACATCGAACCGATTGCTTGCTTAAGAGGCGCGCTCCTCCCAAGCGCTAATTTGCAGCCTGTGTTGCTCTTGGCGATTGAAACGTCGTGCGACGATACCGCCGCTGCCGTCGTGCGCAACGGCAGTGACGTGCTGTCGTCGGTTGCAACCAATCAGGACGCGTTTCACGCAAAATACGGCGGCATCGTGCCGGAGATTGCCAGCCGTCGACACGTGGCGCTCATCTCAGCGGCGGTAGAGGACGCGCTCCAACGCGCCGGTGCGACTCTTGAAAGTATCGACGGTATCGCGGTAACCCGCGGGCCGGGGTTGATCGGCAGCCTCGTTGTCGGCGTTGCCGCGGCGAAGGCCTACGCGTTTGCGTCACAGCGGCCGCTCTACGCCGTCAATCATCTGCACGGGCACGTTTTCGCGCCCTTCCTCGATCGCGTCGAAGAACCGCCGTATCCATTTCTCACGTTGCTCGTTTCCGGCGGTCATTCGCAACTGGTTAGCGTCGAGTCGGCAACAGAGTTGAGCGTCCTCGGCCGCACCTACGACGATGCCGCCGGCGAAGCTTACGATAAGACCGCACGGTTGCTGGGGCTTCCCTATCCTGGAGGCCCGGCGCTCGATCTGCTCGCGCAACGAGGCAATCCCGATGCGATAGCGTTTCCACGCCATCGCCCTTCCGGAGACTCGCTCGACCTCTCGTTTTCGGGCTTGAAAACGTCGGTTCGTTATTTTCTGGAGTCCGAAGCGGGAGGCGACGCTACGCGCGAGGACGTGGCGGCGTCGTTTCAAGCCGCCGTTGTCGACGTGCTAATGGCGCGGCTGAAAGCGGCCTACTCGCGCGCCGAATACAAGGCGGTCGCGCTCTCCGGCGGCGTTGCGGCCAACTCTGCGTTGCAAGCCGCGTTCGCGTCGTGGGCACGAGCCAACGATATTCCGGCCTTCATTCCGCCGCCGCAATATTGCACCGACAATGCCGCGATGATCGCTGCAGCCGCGTTTTATCAGCGCGATGCCGTCCGCGCCGATCCGCTCACGCTCTGCGCCGACCCAAACCTCGCCTTCCCCCTGTCACCCTGAGCCTGTCGAAGGGCGAGCTTGTCGAAGGGCGCTATTCGTAGTCGGGTGCGAAGTAGTCCGCATTGAGGTGCATGAAGAACCTCGGCGGAAACGGCGCTTTGATGGGAACGAAAGCGCGCGCCTTTTGCGAAAAGTCGAAACAATCGGATGCCGGCGAATTCGCGCGGCTATCGGCTGCAGCGAGCCGCGCGAGGCCATAGAGATCTTCGGCAAAGCGCAGCACGCTCGCCGTCTCGTATTGAACGTGCGAGACGTAGTTGCGTTTGGCGTAGGGCGAGATCACCAATAAGGGAACGCGGAAGCCTAAGCTGTCGTAGCCTTCATACGGCGGTGGAACGTGATCGTAGGTTCCTCCCCAATCGTCCCACTGCACGAAGATCGCGGTCGAGTTCCAGAACTTGCTTTTACCGACCGTATTGACCAACGCGGAAACCCACGACGGACCGTATCCTCCCGGACAGTTTACATGATCGGAGTCCTGACAGACGGGCGTGATCCACGTAAAGTTTGCCAGCTTTCCGGCGCGCACGTCGGTGATGAACTTCCAATTCGGCGAGATGACATCTTTCTTCCAATCAGGGCCATGGTAAATGTGTTTGACGGCCTGATAGCCCGACCACTCCGCACCATCGTCGCTGGGATGGCTGCCGTACGAACTGGCATAGAATCGCCATGAAAGCCTGGCGTGGTCTAACTCGTCGCCGAGGGTTTCGTAATCGAAGCACGCCCGCTCTAGCGAACCGTACTCGCGGTTTTCGGTAATCGTACCAACCTTGTCATCCGATCCACCGCTGCAGCCCCATGCTCCATAGGGCAGATCGACGCTCGACGCCGCCCGCGCCGCGATGATGTACTGGTGCGCAACGAAACTCTCGTCGAGCTGCGACTGGAACATTCGGTCGCCAAGAACCCACTGGTGCGCCATGTCGAAATACGGCTTCGATTCCGCGTGCGGCACGTAGACATATTGAGGGTATTTCAGGCCCGACGGATAGTCGAACGACGCTTCGCGATTGAAGCCATCCATTCGGCAGCCGGTTCCGGGCAGCTTGCCCGTTCCATTGCAGGCCGCAAACATCGCCGTTGCCGAGTGATCGATGACGTAGTGCGCAGTGAGACTCACTGGTTTCAACTGAATCGTTCTTCCGCGCGAGTTCTTGCCGCTCGCTACGGTATCCGCGCCGGGATAGCCCTGGAAAAGATTATCGAAGCTGCGGTTCTCTTGCACGATGTAGACGACGTGCTCGATCTTGCCTGCCCCAGTCGTGTTCAATGCGCTCAATGCCGCGCCGCTCTGCATGAAAGGCAATGCGTCGTGTGGAGCAAGCGAACAACCCGCGAGCGTTATTGTCGCCACGCACGAATGCAACGCTCGGGACGTCGACGTTTTCAGCCTACCAAACGATGACGATGAGACCGTCACCGCGCGGAGCGCCGCCCGTCTTCTGATGGACGTTCGTTGCCGACATCTCGACGAACGACGAGCCACCCCCGCCGCCACCAGCAACCAGAATGCGGTCGGCCAGCGTTCCCCCGGCAATGCGAACGTCGGAACTGCCCCCGCCGCCGAATCCGCCACGATACGCGCCCCCGCCCCCGTTGAAGCCGGCACCTCCGGCCATTTCCTTCCCGCCGATGATGCCTTTGCTGCCGACGAGAACGATCAACATCTGCCCCGGTTGAACGGGGATGGTCGCTTTCACTGCCGCTCCCAGGCCACCCGGATATCCATAGCTTGGATTCGTGTATCCGCCGCCGCTGGCGCCATACGCCGTGATCGACTCGGCGCCGGCGCCGGGTGGAACGCCCAGACTCCCCGGCGCGCTGCACGATGACACGACGACCGCTGCCAGAAGGGCCTCGAAAGCTGTGCGCTGCGTCTGGAAGTCGAGCTCATATGCGCTCCTCAAAGAAGCAACCTGTGGCACGCTCGATAAACCGAAATCGCGGTCGGAGGGACTCGAACCCCCAACCTACAGGTTCGAAGCCTGGTGCTCTATCCATTGAGCTACGACCGCGCGATGTTCATGCCTCAAACGCGACGATTTGGTTGGCGTCGCGATGGTTCGTCCAAAAGCGCGAGCCGTCAAACGCGAGTGCGCGCGCAGCAAAGGGAATGCGCGCGAGGTCTTCCGTTTTCGTTTCGCCGTTTGCCGACGCGCGCGTGAGAAAATACTCGTCGGTCGCTTCGTCGTCGGTCGTCACGAGATAGAAATGTCCGTCGGCGAAGCACTGACCGCAAATGCCGCGAGGCACGCTGATTTCGCGCAGGATGTTGCCGGTCTCGTCGAGCGCGAGAATGCGACGATTGTACCATTGGCTCAGGTAAAGCCAACTGCCGTCGTAGCTCAGTTGGGATCCGGTCGCATCGGGACATTCGATCGAACCTTGGGACTTGAAGCCATGACCCGGAACGAATCGCTTGATGACGCGGTCGTCCTGTTCGCCCACCCCGCAGATCACGCGAAGCTCGTCGCCGACGACCGTCGCGCCCCACGGTTTGCCCGGCACCTTTTCCTCCTCGATGACCGTCCATTGACGGGGGTTGATCGCGTAGAGCCGATCGGTCGCGATCGAACCCATCCACAATTTGTCGCCGTCGAAAGCCAGCGCTTGTGGGCGCGGCGCGGGCGACGGCAGCCGCAGCGCTTCAGTAACGTCTTTCACGTCCGGAGCATACGGCGCTAGCTGTTGACCACCTCTCCACCGTTCACATGGATGGTCTGCCCCGATATGTACGAGGAGTCGTCGCAGGCCAAAAAGATCACCGCCGCCGCAACTTCGCGCGGCTGACCCGGCCGTTTCATGGGCGTGTCTTGACCGAACTTCTCAACCTTCTCTTTGGGAAACGTCGCCGGAATCAATGGCGTCCAGATCGGCCCCGGCGCAACCGCGTTGACGCGGATCCCGCGATCGACGATTGAGTTTGACAGGGCTCGCGTAAACGACACGATTGCGCCTTTGGTCGAAGAGTAGTCGACCAACATGGGGTTGCCTTGATACGCCGTGACCGAAGCGATGTTCACGATTGCCGAACCCTGCTTCAGGTGCGGCAGCGCTGCTTTGACGACGAAAAATTGCGCGAATATATTCGTTCGGAAGGTTCGCTCGAGTTGCGCAGCGGTAATCTCTTCGGGTTTCTCTTGCACGTGCTGCTCGCCGGCGTTGTTAACGACCACGTCAAGCCGCTCGAAGCGCTGCACCGTTTGCTCGACCGCTTCCCTGCAAAAGTTCTCGTCGCCGACGTCACCGCGGATCGCCAGGCACTCGCGTTCGAGCTGCTTGACCAAGCGGCATGTTTCTGCCGCGTCCTCTTCTTCTTCGAGATAAACGAATGCGACGTTGGCGCCTTCGTGCGCCGCCGCGACGGCCACGGCGCGGCCGATACCGCTATCGCCTCCAGTAATAAAGATCGTTCGGTCGCGCAGTTTGCCGGCCCCCGCGGATACCGGGTAGCTCAGCGGCTGAGGCTCCATCTCGCTCTGACGGCCGGGCTGGTGCTCTTGGGATTGCGCTGGTAGCGTTTCGCTCATTAAAGCCGACCTGTTCCCGCAGGGCAACGCCCTCAAACACGCGCCCCTCCGGGCGGAGTCGGGCGACCTACGTGAGAAAACGCGCACATCATGCCGATCGTTCCAGCAGCTCCTCCTCAGACGGTCACTCCCGGGGGCGGCTTCGATTACGTCACCGTCGACCCGCTGCGGCGTCGCGTCTATGCGGCACATGCGACCGGACTGATGATTGCCGATGCCGACAGCGGCAAGGTACTCGGAGTCGTTAACGTCGGCCCGATGGCCGGGGTGGCGGTCGATCCGCAGACCGGGCACGTGTACACGGGAAACTCGCGATCGCGTTCGGTGAGTGAAGTGGATCCGCAAGCGCAACGGATCCTGCGCACCGTCAACGTGGATGGGCCGGTCGATGCGATAGCCTACGACGCCGCGTTGCATCGCATCTATGCCGACGAAGACGACGGCACCCGCATTTTTGTCATCGACACCACGACATTCAAGCAAATCGCCACGGTGATGCTCCCGGGCCATAAGCCGGAATACATCCAAGTTGATCCCGAAACGCATAACGTCTACCAAAACATCACCAGCGACGACCCCGCGGTCAGTAGCATCGCCGTGATCGACCCGCACTCGCTCACCGTCGTGCGCTCGATTCCGACGCCGATGCTCAAAAGCAATCATCCGCTACAATACGATGCCCGCGATCGTGCGCTGCTGGTGGTTGGCGAAAATAACGTCTTTGCCGTCTACGATCGTGACGGCAAGCTCTTACATCAAGTACATTACCCCAACCGCGTCGACCAATGCAGCTGGGACGCTTCGCGTGGTTGGCTGGCATGCGCGGGCAGCGGCATTACCCTTTACTCCTACGACGGTGCGTCCGATCCGAAGCTTCTCGCCACGCTCGCACTCCCGGCAGGCATGCATACCAACGCGATCGATGCCAAGACCGGCACGATCTGGGCCGTTTGGGGCAACCGCGCGACGGGCGCCGCGGCCGTTCAGGGCTTTACCTACACGCCGTGAATCGGTAGCGCTTCGTTTACGGCGAGGGCGCCGGCGCCGGAACCGCGCTGCAGAGTTCCGCGCTCGACATCACGTCCTTCGCCGCTTCGTTTTCACGCGCAGCGGTTTGTTCGATCGTCCAGCGAAGCGCGTCGCGCAGACGCGTGACGGGATTGTACCCCATCGTTAATCCCGGAATGGTTGCCGGATCGATCGTATACGGATTCGGCGCAAGCCCGGCGTAGTTGGGGTTCTCGGCGAGCGGATTGAGCGGCGACGGGGTCGCGCCGCCGGTCCCCGTGTCGGGTTTGCTAATCGAGCTAATATACGCTTCCCCCGCGTGCTGCAAATCCGCCATTTGCTGCGTGTCGACAAAACCGCTGATCAGATCGAGCGATGCATTCTGCGCCGCGAGCGCTTGGAGCAGCCTCTTACGGATCTGTTGCAAATGCTGGTCGTCTTCCGGGCGTCCGGTGCCGTTCATGAGCGCCGGCGTGTCGAGGATCGTTTGAATTGCGATGATGTTGTTCGCAATCGGGCGGATCAAATTTTCCAGACCGAGGAGCGCCAGATTCTGCGACGAGTTCGAGTTGCCGCCGGGATCCCCGGGCGCCGGGTCCTTTTGACCGGCCGCGCCGGCGTCGTCGCCGTAGAGCCCGGCTTCGTTGTAGTGACTGAAAAGATCGGGACCCTTCTTGATGTTCGTATCGTTTTCAAGCATCATGCCGATCGCCGGTCTGATATGCTCGTGCAGCTCGGCGCAGAGCGGCCGAGTGACGACGCGATAAATTTGCGGCGGTGGGGTCGGCGTTGCGCCGACCGCAAATGTGGCGACCATCAGGGCGACGGCGACTCGCATCACGTGCTCTCTACCGTCAGAACGCCCGCTTGGACCTGCCAGTGACGGCGAGCGCTCAAATATATCGTTGCAGCCAGTCCAGAATGAGGTGCAGACGCTCGACTCGATGGATGGGAGATCCGGTGCGCGAGAGATCGTGATTCTCGTCGGGGACCGCGACGTATTCGACCGTGCGCCCGAGGATCTTCAGCGAAGTGAACTCTTGCAGCGTCTGGTCGATTGGCGCGCGAGTATCTTCGTCGGCATGGAGAACCATGACCGGCGTATGGACGCCGGCGACGTACGTGAGTGGAGAGAACTTGGCATAGTCGGCGCTCGCCGGATCCCAAGGTGGCCCCCAGTTGTAGTAACCGCCGCCTAAACCGTTCTTCCCCGCAAAATCGGCTGCCAGATTCTCGCTTTGAAGATTGCTCACCGCACGCTCGGCGACGGCAACCTTGTAACGGTCGGTATGGGCGATAACCCAAAGCGTCGCATACCCGCCGTAAGATCCACCGAGCACGCCGAGGCGCGTCGCGTCAACGTCGGGGCGCGCGATAGCTGCATCCATGACCGCCTGCACGTCGGCAAACATCGCGTCGCCGTAATTATTTTCCAGCGCCTCTTCGAAGGGGTAGCCGTGTCCGGTGCTGCCGGCGGGATCGGAAAAAACCACATTGTAACCCATCGACGTGTAGAGTTGGAACTCCGCAAAGAACGTGTCGCCGAACTGCGTTTCGGGGCCGCCGTGAATATCGAGCAAGGTGGGATGTTTCGAACCGGCGCCCGTCGTCGCGGGCATGAACCACGCCTGAACCGTGAAGCCCGCCGGATCTTTCACGCTGAACTCTTGCGGCTGGGAAAGCGTCGCCGAGGCAAGATAGGACGCGTTGACATCGGTTAGTCGGCGCGGTGCACCACCGGATGTATCCGCTATGTAGAGTTCGGCTGGATGGGTAAAGTCGCTGTAGAGATATGCAACCCGGCTGCCGTCTGTCGTGACGGTGCAAGAGAACGCCTCGCCTTTGGCCGGCGTGACGTCGGAAAACGAGCCGCTCGTAAGATTAAGCGTGCGCAGATTGGAATAGCCCGGTCCGTCGACGTTGAGCAGCATCGTCTCTCGGTCGCCGACCGGTCCGCCGCAGAGGCCGCCGCCCTCCTTCATATCGGCAAGCAGCGTGTCGCCCCATCCGACGGTATTCGGAGGCACGATCGTACGGCGATCCGAGCCATCGAGGTTCGCCGACACTAATGCCGGACGTTCCGCCGAATCTTTCACGTCGGCGCTGAGGAAATAGACTCGCCTACCGTCGTGTGAAAAGAAGAAACCGTTGTTTGCCGGCAGCGGCGACGTGACTTTTTGCATCGCCGAGCCTGTCGCCGCTGAAGTCGTGGGAGTCGAAGGGATGGTGTAGACATCGCTCGGTCCGCTGTCGACCGCCTCGTACCGAAGCGAATCGAAAAGAATGGTTCGGTCGTCCGACGACCACGCGTCGAAGCCCTCGGAGTATTTTCCCGACGTTAGTGCTTTGGGGTTCGAGCCGTCGGCGTCGATCGTCCAGATGTGCTGGTGATCCTGATAGACGTAACCTTGTCCGTTGGCTTGAAAGAAGAGCTCGGTGATCGTGTGGATGTCGCTCTTCTTCTCCGAGTCCTTCGGCGTGAAGCCGGCCTTGGCGAAGTCGATGCGCGCATTCGGAGCCGGATCGGTATCGGTAACGGCCAGTGCGATGCGGTCGCCCGCGTGTGAAACGACCGGGCTCGAAACGCCCTGTTTGATGTGCGTCAGTTGCACGATTCGGCCAGTCGCAAGGGTATAGCGATACAGTTGCGGCTTCTGCTTTTCGACCGTTCGTACGAAAACAAAGCTTCGGCCATCCGGCATCCACGCGAAATCGCCGTCGCCGACGTGGCCCGTAACGTTATGCGTCAGTTTTGCGCTGGAAACGTCGACCAGCTCGATCGTGCGGTCGTAGGCATTTTTCGGGCCGTCCATTCGCGACGCCTCGACCAGCACGTGGCTGCCCTCGGGCGATATGCTGGCGGTGTTCAAAAACGTCAGCTTAAAAAGGTCCTCGGGGGCGACCGGCCCAGCCAGGGCCGCCGCGGGACTGAATGCTGCCAAAAATGCGATGAAAGGCAAGAAGCGCATGCCCCTCATACCCTCCAAGGCATCCCGCGGTTTCATGTGCCTTTCGCTGCGCCCCCGTAGAAGATCACCTTGAAGATTGCTTGCGGCACCGTGATGAGCGTGTTCGGGTTGCCGTAGGCGAGATAAAACTCGCTGTTGCGTAGGCGCAGATGATAGGCGACCGAGATGTTCGAGCAGGTGCCGATGCAGTCTCCCCCGCCGTTGGGAATCGGCGGATCGCCGACCACGCGTCGCAGGCCGATCGCCAATGACGAATTGCGGCCGATCTGGTAGGCGTAGCTGAGGCTTTCGAACCACTGAACGTTGCTCGGATTCGGCGCCGGTATCCATTGCGCCGTGTCATCGAGCGCAAGCGTCAGGGCGCCGTGATTGCCGACGCGAATCGTTGTCGTGCGAAACCACGTGTCGAGGCGCCCGAGCCCATACCGTCCTGTGCTGTAGTTGATCGTCGTCGGCGTCGCCGAAGGGCCGTGGTTGGGGAAGTTGCCCGGATTGTTCGTCTGCAAGCCGCTATCGTAGGTCAGTTGAAAGCCGCCGTTTTGCGAAACCGGCGTCAGCACGTCGCCGAAGCGCCAATAATTCGAACCGCTGAAGAGCTGCAAGTCCAGAGCGTGCTTGGTGAGAAGGTCGACGATGATCTGGTTGTCGCTCTGAGCCTGCCCCATCGTCGGGCCTTGGTACCGGTCCACGAAACCCGCGACGCCGGCCGAGACGAGCTGGTCGTTGCTGTCGAAATCCCAAATCTTTGCGGCGTACAGCGCGTAACCGGCAATACCCGGATGCGAGACGAATCCGTCGACCGGATTGTAGTATTCACCGACCTTTCGGGTGGAACCGAAAAACCCAAAGGTTTGGTTCGCCCAGCCGCCGCCCACATCGTAGTACTGCGCCTGACTCGGCACGAGCACGTTCGTTCCCGAATCGTTCCCATAGTTGAAATACGCGCTCATGTGCTTGAGGTCGTTATAGGCGACCCCGGCCTCGGTAGCGGTATCAACGAAGCCGGGCAAATTGACAGCGACGCGCTGGATGCTCGAGCCCCACATCGCGTTCGGGGACGTATAGTCGATCGCGCTAGCAAGGTCGTTGCGGTTGTCGCCGATCGCATCGAATGTGGCAAAGCCAAACGGCCCCTGCTTTCCTTCAACCGCATAACCTTCCGCGGGCGTCGGAATTGCGGGCGTGTAAAGCGCTTGAATGTTCGGGCACGCATCGCAATTGAAGTCGTTGTAGAAGCTCGCCGCCTGCGTGAAGAATGGCCGCACTTCGCTGTAGTAACGTTGGTAAACGGTCGGCGCAATACTCTGCTGGTCCAGCTCGACGTTCGAATAGTCCGGGTGAAACGTCGAGTAGAACGATGCCGTCGGCGTGATCGGAATCGAGAGATCGGCACCGATCCGCGACGTCGAGCCGCCGATCGTCCTGCTTGCGGCTTCGCCGAGCGCGTAGACGGCGGCACGAGGTTTGGGACGCAACGAGCCGATGGTCAGCGGCGGAACCGATATGCTTCCGGCGTGCGCGTAGTCCGCATTGCCATACGAATCGGGTTGCATCTGCACGCGATCGAACGACCAAACCTGCTGCTCGCCCGTCGCGCGAACGTATCGAACGAACTGCGCTTTCCAGCTGCCGCCGCGCGCGTTTCGGATCACCTCCAACGGAATCTTCATCGTGACCGTGTAGCCGCTGCCGTGGGCCGCACCTTGCGACTCCCAGTTCGGCGAATACGCCGTATTTTCTGACGAGTATTCATAGTGCGTGCCGTTTGGCGTCGCATAGAATTGATAGAAATAGCCGTTGACGCCGTTGGGCCACAGGTCGATCCAAACTTCATCGTCGCTTCCCTGACCCACGTCGTTCGTATGCTGCTGCGCGATGATCGGCTCGCGCTGGGCTGCGTCGAAGCGGACGTAAAGCGCGCGGCCGTCGGTCGCAATCCACGCCTTCGTTAACTCGCTCGCCGGACGCGAGCGTACCGGATCCCAGGGGAGCTGTAAGCTTCCGGCATTTGTCCACGCGCTCGGGGGCGCATTTGGATCGAGAGAAAGCTTCGCCGCTTCGGGTACCGCGACTTGCGGCACGGCGAGTTGGGGATAGGCCGCCGCGTGCGCCGTCGTTGCCGCGATCGTCGCGGCAACGACGATCGCCGCCGCCCGCGGATGCATTAGAGAAGCGCTCCCTCGAGGGGGGAACGGCTCTCGCGCCGCAGGGTGGCCGCGTCGATCGGCGTGCAGCTTCGGACCTGGCGACCGCTCGGGCAAACCAGCGCGCCCCGCAGGTCCGCTCCGCGCACGTCGGCGCCGCGAAAATCGGCGCATTGAATGCGCTCGGCGACGCCCATGCCGGCCCAGTCGCTGTCGCGGTTGCGCGAACAGAGCCGGGCGTCGCGAACGTTTGCCTCGCGCAAGTCGGCGTTCGCGAAATCGACACCTTCGAGCTCTGCGCCCTCAAAGCGCGCATTCCGCGCGCGCACCGATTGTAGGTCGCTCCCGACCATCGAGACGCCGGAAAAATCGAAGCCCTCGAGATTCGCGCCGCGCAAATCGGCGCCGATCAGTTTTGCGCCGTCGAGCCGAACCCCGTCCAGTTGCGCTCCGATTAAATCAACGCCCGTGAGATTTGCGCCACGCAGGTCGGCACCGCGAAGATCCGCGTCTTTGAAGTCGACGCCCGTAAGATTTGCCTCGCGCAAGCTCGCGTCGCGCAGATTCGCTCGGGCGAAATCCACGCCAACATACGAAGCATTCGCGAGGTTGGCGCCGTGCAGGTCACGGCCGGCAAAGTCACACCCGATGCAGTTTGCCGGCAGCCCCAGCACTGCCGCGAAGACCAGACCGATCATCATTCTTTTCTCCTGTTTTCTGGCGAAAGGGGCGCAGCGAACCAAGCCTCATGCCGCGAGGCCACGCTTTGCTGCTTTTCCTCGGAACTCTAGGGCGCTATGCCCGGGTCAGCGTTCTTCCAAATCCGTACCGATCAGTTTTGCTTTTGACAAATCGACTCGATGCAAATCCACGCCGCTCAAGTCACACCCGTTGAGCGTTGCGCCGGTGAAGTCGGCACCGTCGAGCTTCGCATCGCTGAAATCGGTTGCGAGCAGCTGCGCTCCGGCGAAGTTGACGTTGCGCAAATCGGCGCCGGAAAAGTCGTCACCGTTGGTCTGGACGCCGTGCAGATCGAGACCCGAGAGGTCGGCTCGGCTGAAATCGCAGCCCTTACAGCCGTGTAAAACTTCGCGAAGCTGCGACGAGCCGAGTCGAGCCCCCGTGAACTGGCATCCCGACAGCCAAGCGTTTGTGAAGTCAACACCACTGAGATTTGCATTGCTGAAATCGCAGCCGGTTAAATGCGCGTTGCGAAATGATGCGTTGGCCAGATTCGCACCGCCGAAATCCGCGCCATTCATCGCGCTTCCGCTGAAATTGACGCCCGAAAGGTTCGCCTTTGAGAAGTCGACGCCGTTATACGTTACGCCGTGCATGTCGCGACCGCTCCAGTTGACGCCGCTGTAGTCGCAGCCAACGCACGCATTGCCTTGCGCCACCGATGTGCCGTGAAGTCCGCGCATGAGTCCCGCTGTAACGCCCGCTTGAATCTTGTTCGCCAAGCCCTTTGCGTCGAAGCCCGGCATCGGCACGTCGATGCTCATCTTGGGAACGTTGACGTCGGTTTTCGGGATGTCGACGTGAATCGGCGGCTCCTCGACGTGCGTCGCCGGGATTTCAACGTGGATGTTCGAAACGCGTGTCGCCGCCGGCGACGGTGTCACGAATACCGCAACGCGAACGAAGCGCGTCACTTGTCGTCGTGGCGCTGTCGCCGCCACCGCGGGCTTCGCCGCCACGGCGGGCCGAGCCGCCACCGCGGGCTTCGCCGGCGTCACCATGGGCGCTGCCGCAATCGACGGCGCGACCAGGCCAATAACCAGGGCGATCGCCGCAACCATAGTGATGGCTGCCGCCGCCGGCGCAACCGCCAGGTTCGTTGCAATGTTACGCCCGGCGCCGAGTAAGCGTTCGATACGCAGCGAAATGTGTTTGCGCGTTGCAAAAACACCGGGCGCCGGTATGGTATGGCGCGGCCACGCGGCGCTCTCGGCCATTTTCGTAAGGCAGAGCGCGTATGGGCGCACCTGCCCGACGAACGAAAGCACCCAATCGTCGCAGGCGACTTCCCGTTCGAGATCGAGCTGCTGACCGATGAACTGCGCCGCCGGATTCCAGCCCAAGAGTCCGTTGATGACGCGCTGCACGCCGTTCGTCCAATCGTCCGCCCGGCGAAGGTGCGCAAGCTCGTGCAGGCAGATCTGATCCACTTCCGGCTCAGAGAGACGCTCGAGCAGTGAATGCGGCACCAAAATCATTGCGTCGAAGAGCCCGACCGCCACCGGCACGTCGGTCTCGTCGCTCACGCAGAGGCGAACGTCGCGCGAACCCTTACTGGCGCGCAGCCACTGCGGCATTGCGTCGCGATATTCGACTGGAAGCGGTAAGGCGTCACGCTTGAGCTGCTCTAAGCGCAGCAGACCGATCGCGAGCCGGAGCAACGCGAACGTTGCGAGCAGTAGCCAGAGCACAAAGATCGTCACCGCGAGCGGTGCCGAGAGCGTGATGCGCAAGCGCTCCGGTCGAAGCGATTGCCCAGGGAGGCTTGGCGCGAGCGGTTGATGCCGGCTTGCAGCGGCGGTTTGCGCCGGTGTGCTCCAAGACGTCGGCGTTCCGCTTACCGATTCGACATGGGCCGGCGTGAAAAACGCAAGCGTCGTCGCCACCGGAACGAGAAATGCCGCCGCGAGCGTGGCACTCCAAACGACGTATCGCGTCGCCGCGTTGATCTTGGGCCACACTTTCAAGAGTAGCCACACGCTCAGGACGATGAGCGCGTCTTGCCAGAGCGCGTTGAGCACGATGGCCGAGAGCGCGCTCGCGAAGGTGACGATCTGTGATTCCAAGCCGGTCACGTCGTGGGCTCCTCATATTGTTCGATGAGCGCTTTGAGTCGTTGCAGCTCGTCGTCCGATGGCCGCTCGGTTTCGATCAAGCGTAGCGCCAGTGTCCCGGCGCTGTTGTCAAAGAACTTTGAAAGAAGATGGCCGACGGCGTGCCCGGCCGCTTCTTCCCGCGCGACCACCGGTCGGTAGAGGTACGCGCGTCCTGCCTCGACGTGAGCGACGTAGCCCTTGCGCTCGAGAATGCGCATGGTCGTGAGAACGCTGTTATAGGCGATCGGCGGTGGGGGAAGCGCGGAGGTCACCTCAGCGACCGTCGCTTCCCCCTTCTGCCAGAGCACGTCCATGAGGCGCAGCTCCGCTTCGGTGAGGGTACTCGAGCGTCGTCGCGCCATTCTAGCGGCCCAAGTTGGGGCCCCAGCCGTGAAATATCCGGCCGGCCGCCATGCTTTCTGGGAGTCGGACTCGCGTACGCGCCGCGAACGGCAACTCGAACGTTGGGGAATCTGGGCGATGGGTCATTCTGGCCTCCACTGTGCTACTAAATGTTTAGTTGAATGATACTGCGAGTCGCAGCCGTTGTCAACTAAGAATTTAGTATTAAAAGAACGGCTCGAGCCGCTCATGCTGCGGCTCCCGTAAGGGAATGGCGGACCGGTCTGCCAATAAGGGAGGCTGATTCATCGCCCCATGTACCCCAAGGAGATGCATTTGTTGCGACTAGCGCGCGTCGCGCTCGCATTTGCCGCGGCCGGCTTTCTCGCCGCGTGCGGTAAAGGCACACCGATTACCAGCGGCACACCCACCCCGGGACCGACCCCGACGCCCGAGGTGACCAGCCAATACACTATTCCCACGGCCTCGAGCAAGCCCATGGGCATCGCGCTCGGCAGCGACGGCAATCTTTGGATCACCGAGTCGGCGGCGAGCAAGATTGGGACCTTGACGAGCAACGGGAAGATCACCGAAAACGTCACGCCGTCGCGACACTCGAATCCAATCGGGATCGCGTCGGGCCCAGGACCGGCGCTCAACGTATGGTTCACCGAGAATGCCCTCGCTCGCGTCGCGCAAATTACCACGTCGGGCCCGCCATACATCGAATACACGCTGCCCAACTCGGCCGCCACGCCGCTGAACATGGCGCTGGGATCCGACGGTAACATCTGGTGCACCGATCCGGGAACGAACTCGATCTGGCGCATTCAGCAACTCAAGCCCAAGCCGCACGTGAAATTCACGCAGTTCAAGCTCACGGGCAACGCTCAACCCTTCATCATCACGAACGGGCCCGATGGTGCGCTCTGGTTCACCGAGCCCGGGACCAATCGCGTCGGACGCTTGCCCATCAGCGGCAGCCCTCTGCGCGAGTACAAGATCCCGACCGGTAACGCCGGCCTGGCGGGCATCGCGGCAGGGACCGATAACGCGCTCTGGTTCACCGAATCGAAGGCAGACCAAATCGGCCGCATCTCGACGACGGGCAAGGTTACGGCCGAATACCCCATCGCCGGCGCCATGACGCCGGACTGGATCATTCAGGGGGTCGACGGCAACTTTTACTTTACCGACACCGCGCTCAACAAAATCGGGCAGTTCTTTTTCAAGAGCCACCACGTGAACTTTTATCCGATCCCGACCGCGAGCTCGCAGCCCACGGCGCTCACGTTGGGCTCGGACAGTCAAATCTACTTCGTGGAAACCGCCGGCAACAAGGTCGGGCAGTTCCGTTACTTCAACGTTTAAGGGAATCCGCGCTACACTGTAACTCCGTTGGCGGAGCTAACTCCGCCAACGACGTCGCGCTTCCGCTGGCAATCAAGAAATATCGCGATTCGACCCGCACCACGTGCAGTGCGGCGTTGGGCGCCAGCATTGCGGATTCGAGCACGGTGATGCGACGTCCGGGCGCGAAAATGCGAAGCTCGCGAAGCTTGCGCGCGATGACGTAGAGCGCCACGAGCACGACGGCGACGATCGCTAACCGCTCGAGATAGTTCAACCAAAACGACCACGTCATCGCGACGAATCGTCGAACGGTTCGCGCCCGTAAATCTTCCGCTTGAAGGCGACGACTCGGCGCTCGATCTCCTCGAGCGGCTCGCGCACGACGACCGCATTTCCCGTGGTCAAGGTGATGATCGTCTCAGGATCGCATTCGATCGATTCGATCAAATCGCAGTTCAGCATGACCGGATGGCCGTTAAGGCGGGTCAGCACGATCACGGAGCGGCATTTCCGGGCCGCGAGATTGCGAGCCTTTGGCGAACGACGCGCGCAAACCGTTGGGCGTTGGACTCGTCGAGCTCCAGCTCGTCCCGACGGGCTTCTTCTGCTTCGAATGCACGCTGACGCCGCTGCTTGAGCTTTTCGATTGCGCGGCGCTCGCGATTGGCCGCGAGCAATGCATCGCGGGCACGATCGTAGGCCGATTGCAGCTCGGCACGGCGGGCTCGCTCGTCGCCCATCGCCGATTGGAGCGCGCGCCAATAGCCATCGCGCGAACGAAGCGTCGCTGCGTCTTCCCACCGCGCTGCCGCGACCATCTCTTTTGCGCAGCGTTGCTGCGCTTGCGCGAGCCGCTCCAGCTCGCATGCCGACGCTTCGACAGCGCGGCGGCTGGCGGCAAAAGCACGCTGCTTTTCAGTTTCGATGCGCTCGCGCCAATCGAGCAGGGGTTGAAGGCGAAATCGAAACCGTGCCGCCACCTACAAAGAACTCCCGTATGCCTGGTTCACCGAGCCAACTGCGAACGCTCGCGCCCGACCGAAACCATCTCGATCGGCACTGCGACGAGTTCGCGCAGGCGTTCGACGTATTCGCGCGCGGCTCGCGGGAGGTCGGCAATTCGCCGGCAGGATTCAATCGATTCCTCCCAGCCCTGATGCTCCTCGATCCGCAGCTCCAGATTTGGCTCGGCGGCGTCGATGAAACCGGCCGTCTTTCCGTCCAGACGATAACCGGTCACGATGCCGATCGATTCGAAACCCGTGAGCACGTCGAGCTTGGTAATAATCGCACTGGTCACACCGTTGAGCGCAGCCGCGTAGCGCGCCGCCACGGCATCAAACCAGCCGCAGCGTCGGGGCCGTCCCGTTACCGTGCCGTATTCGCCTCCCTGAGCACGAAGCCGCTCGCCCTTCTCGTCGCTCAGCTCAGATGGAAAGGGTCCCGCGCCGACGCGAGTGCAGTAGGCTTTGAGCACTCCGATCACTCGACCGACGGCACCGGGACCGATGCCCAAGCCCGTGCAGGCACCGCCCGCAATGGTGTGCGAGCTGGTGACGTACGGATACGTGCCGTAACCAATGTCGAGCAACGAGCCTTGCGCGCCCTCGATCAGCACGCGCTTTCCGCGTGCGAAATGGTCGTGGATATATTCGACGCCGTCGACGACGTGCGGCCGCAACCGGCGCATCGAAGCGAGCGTTTCTGTATCCTCTGGAACGGAGACGACGGACGACTCTCGCATCAAGTCCGCAAACCGTATGCCGGTCCGCGCAACCCGATCGACGTAGGCGGGCCCGATGCCGCGACCCGTCGTCCCGATTGCCGTGTCGCGTTGCGCTTCGCTCGCCTTGTCGCGCTGCGCGTGATGCGGGAAGACGACGTGGGCGCGATCCGAGATCTTCACTCGCGATGTGTCGATGCCGATGGCCGCCAACGCATCGAGCTCTTCAAGGAGCGTTTGCAAATTGACAACCGTTCCTCCGCCGATAAAAAGCTCGACGTGCGGGTGCATGACTCCCGATGGAACGATCCGAAGCGCCAGCTCCCGGTCGCCGACGACGATCGAGTGCCCGGCGTTATCGCCTCCCGCGAATCGAGCGACGACGTCGTAGTCGGCCGCATAAAGATCGACGACGCGGCCCTTGCCCTCGTCGCCCCACTGCAACCCGACGATGATGTCCGCCTTCGACGCGGCGTTTACTCCGTACTGAACTCGAGGTCGCTGGTGTCGCCCATCGGAATCGGAGCGACGCCCTCGAGCTGCGTCATGACGAACTCGGAGAACAGGGCGTTCGGCCAGCCGAAGTTGCGGCGTGTGTACTGTTGCGGATTATCTGGATTGAAGGACTCGTGCAAAAGATGATCGCCCGGGTCGCTCGCCAGAAGTTGTCCGAGAACGTCTTGCTTTTCCGCACCGGTCGTTGCCGTCAAGCCCTCGACGATCAATGCGAGCGGCCAAACCCAATGGTCGGGGGTGTGATAGCTGCCGATGCCCCTGGCCAGGTGCCCCTGATAGAAAGACGGATTGTCTTGCGATAGTAAGAACCGGCGCGTGTTTTCGTAATAGCGATCGTTCGGCGCCGTATATCCGAAATACGGTGAGGCGAGCAGACTGGGAATATTCGCGTCGTCGGTCAGAATCGCGTGACCTAGCCCGTCAACCTCATAGGCGTAAATGTAGCCGTACTTGGGCACGAGCACGAGACCGTACGTCTGAATGCCGCGCTGAACCTCATCGCGCAGAGCTTTCGCCTCGTGAGACTTGATGACGTTATGGTAGACGTTGAGCTCGATGTCGGCCATGTCCCCGAGGGCGACCACCGCGAACATTTCTGAAGGAATCAAGAAGTTATATTCGCAGGCATCGTCCGATGGACGAAAGCCGGTCCAAATCATCCCGGTATATCCGACCGGATTTCCGGCGCCGTTGTTCGGCAGCTCTTTGTGCGTGTAACGCGAGTCGCGCGGATGGTTCTGCTCGCGCTCCATCGTTGCCAGAACCTTGTCGAGCATCGCCGAAAAATCGCCGGTAAAGATCGATGCGTCGCCGGTCTTTTTCCAGTAGCTCCAGGCGAGCGCTGTGGGATACGCGAGGGAGTCGAGCTCGTACTTTTGCTCCCACACGCGGTAATCCAGCGTGTACGCGTTCGCGTAGGGGTCGATCTGCGCATACTTCGCCATACGCGCGATGATCGCGCGCAGCAATCCACGCACTTCCGCGTCGTCCTTGGAAAAGAAGAGATACGGGCGCGCTTGCGCGCTAGCGTCGCGCAGCCATTCCGCTGGGATGTCCCCAGTCATGATATAGGCCGTGCCGTCCGGCGCGTATTGGGCGAGGCGGCTCGTATCGAGAAGTGCCGCTCGAAACATTTCCTCGAGATGCGAGTTTGGGCTCCGGTAGTCGGCCGCGGCTTGTTCGATCGACCTCAACTCCAACGCCAGCGCCGCCGAAGGCCGCATTACCGTCGAGATCGTGAGCAACGCTGCGACGAGCGCGCTCCAGGCAAAAAATCGGCCCGTCATTGAGGCCAGGTTCCATGTGCGTACAACGCGGGCAACTCCCGATAACGTCCTAGATAATCGAGGCCATAGCCGACGAGGTATACGTCGGGGGCTTCGAACGCTCTGTACTTGATTTCAACGTCGGCAATTCTCCTGTGTGGCCGATCGAGCAGCGTGCAGACGGCCAGCGAGGCGGGCGCCCGTTCCAGCAGCCGCTTGACGACGTACTGCAAGGTCAGCCCGGTATCGACGCTGTCGTCGACCAGGATCACGTGGCGGCCCTCAATCGGAGTCGTGACGTCCTTATCGAGCGCGATGCCGTCGCCGTCGCCATAGTTGGTCACCGCCAGGTAATCCAGCTCGCGCGGAATGGTCACGGCACTCGCCAGGTCGGCATGGAAAGGAACTGCCCCGGTCGAGAGGCCGATCATCAGCGGCGTGCGCCCCAGGTAGTCGTTGGAAATATCCGCCGCGATGGCAGCAACGCGTCCCGCTATCGACGCCGTGTCGAAGAGCGGGTCGCCGATCACGAGGCGCGTTTCAGGCGAGAAAACACCCGTTCGACGTCGCGACGAGTAAAGAGCTTGACATTGACTCGGGGATGGTGCGAGCGCATCAAGCGCAACTTTCGGTTCTTTCGCGTATTTCGAACCGGCTTCGCGACGGTGAGCTCGATATAGACGTCGTATTCCGGCAGATAAAAATCCGGTGTGAAAAACTTTACAGGGCGGCCCTGCTCGTTCCAAGCGATGGGGAAACTGCGGGGTTCGTATTGCCAGCGGATCCGGTAGAAGTCGAAGACTCGCGCCAGCTCGGCTTCGCTCGCATGCGCGAAGGGTGCCCGGGACATAGCCACGGGCTGGTATCTACGACGCGATGGGCAGGTTATCCCTCCAAAAACGCAAGACGAACCGCGCACCGCCGAGCGTCGAAGCCTTAACGCAGATATCCCCGCCGGCGCGATCGGCGATGGCCTTGACGACTGAAAGACCGATGCCGCGTCCGGATCGCGCACGGGCATCCTCGCCGCGCGCGCCCATCGCAAAGATTGCATCGCGAATGGCGGGTGCGACGCCGTGCCCATCGTCGTCGACGACGATCGCAATGAACGGACCTTCGTACGCGCACGATACGACGACCGTGCCGCTTTCGCTGCCGTGCTTGATCGCGTTTTCGACGAGATTGCGCACGGCGTGGACGCACGAGTCGCCGTCGATGCGGGCGAAAGCCGCTACCGGAAGTTTTGCATGGAGGGCGACCTGCCTCGCCGCAGCCATGGGTGCCAGCATCTCGATCGTCGCGCGTATCTGCTCGACCGCATCACAAGCCCCACGGCCGCTGCCGTTCGAGAGATGGAGCGGTGAAAATTCCAGCATGCCGTCCACCAGCCGACCGAGTCGCAGTGTTTCGCGCCGAGCCGTCTCGAGAAAGCGGCGCGCGGTCGATGGATCGAGCTCGCCGTCGAGAAGCGTTTCGAGATAGCCGCGGATGGAGCTTAACGGCGTGCGCAGTTCGTGCCCGATCGTGGCGAGCACCGAGCGCGGCTCTTCGCGTGCGGGATCACCCGCGCACGAATTTGTATCCGAATCCATGAACGGTTCGCACAATCGGTGGAAGCTGCCAGGGCTCTTCGATCTTCGCGCGCAGCCGGTGGACATGCACGTCGATCGTGCGCTCGTCTCCGCCAAAGTCGAATCCCCAGACGCGCTGCAAGAGCCAATCGCGCGAGAGTGCCACGCCGGGGTTGCTGGCCAGTTCCATGAGCAGCGCGAATTCGCGCGGTTTGAGTTTGACGTCGGTGCCGTCGACGCGAGCTTCGCGCGCGCGTGCGTCAATTTCCAGACGGCCAAACTGCAAGACCGGCTCCGCTTTAGGAACCGCGCGCCCGTTGCGGCGCACGATCGATTTTACCCTCGCGACGATTTCGCGGGGAGAAAAAGGCTTGCAGATATAATCATCGGCGCCCAACTCGAAGCCGAGAACGCGATCGATCTCTTCGGTGCGCGCCGTAAGCACGACGATCGGAATGGTTCGTTCTTCGCGCCGCAAGGTGCGCATTACGTCGTAGCCGTCGACGCCGGGCAGCCCAATGTCGAGCAGCAGTAAGTCGGCCGCGCTTCGAGCGTGGCGCAACGCAGCGTGCCCGTCGCCGACGCTGATCACTCCGAAGCCTTCACGCTCGAGGTGATGCGCAAGCAACTCGCGCGTCGCTCGATCGTCTTCGGCAATCAGAATCGTCGGCGCCGGCATAGCGCTGGGAGTGCCCATCAATCCGCGGTCTTGAGACAGGCACCGTATCCACACGTAAAATCTGCTTCGATTGGGTACATCAGCCGCCTATGACCGACAAAGAACTAGAAGAATTTTGCGATCAGTACGTCGAGCTAAAGCTTAAGAACGATAATGAAGTGCTCACCGGAAAGTTGATATACGGCCAGAGCGCGTTCGTAGAAGCGCCTTACGCCATAGAAATCATGGTCCCAAACCCGTCTTTAGGTCCGCCGCAGCCCAGCTACCGTGGCATCTCGTCTGCCGAGAATGTCGAATGGGTCCGGGCAGTGGAGGAGCCGCTTAGCGACGATCGCTTAGAGGATTAGGCTCCTGAATTCGGCTCTGCCGAAGCGAGCTCGGCGAGCGGGCCAAAGCGGGCAGCGTGAGTGCGCAGCACGCGGTAGATCGTTGAAGCGGGAAAGCCCAAGCGCTCGAGGCGCCGCGCAGCGGACGGATATTCGACCGCGCCGTTCTTGAGCAATCGTTCGAAGGCCGCATTGCAGCGCGAGCCTTCGTCATTTTCGAGCGAGGCGACAGCTTCTGCCGCCGCCTCGCCCCCAATACCTTTGCGGATCAGCTCGCCGACGAGGCGCTCGTTGCCGACTGGTTTGCGCTTCTTCTCCACGTATAGCCGGGCATAGAGACGGTCGTCGAGAAATCCTTCCCTTCTGCAGCGCTCGATCGCGACTCGCGCCGCGTCATCATCGAACCCTTTACGCTCTAAGTGTTGCCAAAGCCGCGCTTCGGTACAGCGTTGCTTCGCCAAGAACGCCAACGCCGCAGAATATGCCCTCATGTCATCCTGAGCCTGTCGAAGGGCGGTCAGTCGACAATGGGAGCGGGGGCCTTGCCGTTGCTCGACGCGGTCTTGCCCAAGGCTTCGCGAAGTTTCGATTCGATCTCCGTGGCGACGTCACTATGCTCTTCCAGGAACGCCTTCGCGTTCTCGCGTCCTTGGCCGATTCGCTGCTCGCCGTACGTATACCACGAACCGCTCTTGCCGACGATGTTCTGATCGAGTGCGACGTCCAGAATCGATCCCATTTTCGAGATGCCGTGGCCGTATGTGATGTCGAACTCGGCCTGCCGGAACGGCGGCGCGACCTTATTCTTGACGACCTTGACGCGAGTGCGCGTTCCGACCACGTCCTGGCCGATCTTGATCGTCTCGAGCTTTCGCACGTCAAGCCGCACCGACGCATAAAACTTGAGCGCACGGCCGCCCGAGGTCGTTTCGGGATTGCCGAACATAACACCGACTTTTTCACGCAGCTGGTTGATGAAAACCATGACCGTCTTGCTGCGTGAGATCGCTGCCGTCAGCTTACGAAGTGCCTGCGACATCAAGCGCGCCTGTAAACCGACATGGGCGTCGCCCATATCGCCTTCGAGCTCCGCGCGCGTCACGAGCGCGGCAACCGAGTCGACGACCACCACGTCGACCGCATTGCTGCGTGTCAGCATCTCGGCGATCTCCAATGCTTGTTCGCCGGTATCGGGCTGGGACACAAGCAGATTATCGAGATCGACGCCGAGCGCCGCCGCATAGTTGGGATCGAGGGCGTGCTCGACATCGATGAAGGCGGCCGTTCCGCCGGTCTTTTGCGCCTCGGCAATCGCGTGAAGCGCCAAAGTCGTTTTGCCGCTCGACTCCGGACCGTAAATTTCAACGATGCGCCCGCGCGGAAACCCACCGACTCCCAACGCCAGATCGAGCGCGATCGAACCGCTTGGGATAATTTCGAAGGCCATGCGCTCCTGGAAGTCACCCATGCGCATGATCGACCCTTTGCCAAACTGCCGCTCGATCTGGGCGAGCGCGTTGGTAAGGGCGAGTTGCCGTTCGTCTTCTGCTGCCATGTTCGTTCCTTTCTTCGTCGGTTCTTATATCACACTCTCACGGCTCTGTGCCAAGGGTATGGCATTTTGCTCGTCATCAAAAAGGGCATCGATAAACTGCGCGGGCACGAACGGGCGCAGGTCGTCGAGCCCCTCCCCGAGCCCGACAAACTTGATCGGGACTTCAAGCTCGTCGACGATGGCGACGAGCACGCCGCCTTTCGCGGTCGAGTCGAGCTTGGTGATCACGATTCCGGTCAGCTTCGTAGCGGCGTGAAAGAGCTTTGCTTGCGAGATTGCGTTTTGCCCGTTAGTTCCATCAACCACCAGCAGCGTTTCGATCGGCGGCTCGCCAAGCTCTCGCTCGATCACGCGACGCATCTTCTTCAGCTCTTCCATGAGGTTCGTCTTGGTCTGAAGCCGTCCGGCGGTATCCACGAGCACCACGTCGGCGCCCCTCGCCTTTGCGGCGCGCACGCCGTCGAAAACAACCGAGGCGGGATCGGCGCCTTCGGCGCCGCGCACGATCGCGCTACCGCTGCGTTCGGCCCAGATCGTGAGCTGTTCGGCGGCCGCTGCGCGAAACGTATCGGCGGCAACGAGCAAGACGCGCTTGCCTTCTTGGCGCAATCGCATTGCCAGCTTGCCGATCGTGGTCGTCTTTCCGCTGCCGTTGACGCCTACGATCATGATCACCGCGGGCATTCGGTCCAACTTCAGTTCGGCGTCGGGCAAGGTTAGAAATCGTCCGACGTCCTTGCGGAATCGCGCGATCGGTCGATCGGCTGTCGTCCACTCCTCTTGGCGGGCAACGGTCTGAAGCCCGGTGACGATCTTTTGAGTTGCCGGCACGCCAAAGTCGGCGAGAATCAGCGTTTCTTCGAGCTCGTCCCAAAACTCAGGCGTCAGCGGACGTTCGGCTCGGCCGAGCCGGGTGACGGAAGCAAAGCTCTCGCGCGCCCGGCCGAGGGAGGAGCGCAGACGCGACAGCCAACTCATCGCGCGCTCCTCACAACCACGGTAACGACTCTATCATGCGAACGTACGTTCGGTCAATCAATGCGCTATACTCGCCTCGAGGAGGGCTCTTTCGATGCGATGCAAGGCAATCGCCGCGACCGGCGTGATGCTCGTGTTTGCCGCCGGTTGCACGGCCAACCGCACTCTTCCCGCGGCAACGTCCTCCGAGGCAACACGCGAATTTCACGGCACTCCCGCGGGTGCGCCTCGTATCGCGCTCGATGCCCGATCGAGCGGGCCGAGCGTATCTTCTGACGTCTACGGCGCGTCGCTCGACACTTGGTACGATTTTCGGCGTGGCTTCGTCAACCCGTCGTTGCACGAGACCGGCATTCATCTCGTGCGTTTTCCCGGCGGATCCGAATCCGATGCCTATCATTGGGAGAAGGGCGGGTCGCTCTGCGACAAGCAAGGTTACATCACGCCGCCCGCCACCTTCGATCACTTGATGCGCGGGGTCGCCGAGCCCCTGAAAATCGACATCGCGATTACGCTCAACTATGGAAGCAATCGCGCCTGCGACGGTGGCGGCGAGCCGAGCGAAGCGGCGGCATGGGCCGCGTACGCCAAGAACAAGGGCTATCACGTTTCCTATTGGACTGTCGGCAACGAAGTCTACGGCTCCTGGGAGTACGATCTCCACGCCCATGCCCACGATCCGCATACCTACTCGCGCGCTTTTCGCACGGGCTACTATCCTCAAATGAAAAAGGCCGACTCGCAGGCCCAGGTCGGCATCGTCGTCGACTTGCCCAGCGACACGGCTTGGAACGACGTCGTCTTGCGCGAGGCCAAGCCGTTCGATTTCGTCGAAGTTCACTACTATCCCGAGTACAATAACGACAACGATAAGTTTCTATTGGGCACGGCCGTTGATGCCTTCGCCCAGGATTTGAGCGGGCTTCGCGCACAGATGAACGCGGCGCATCTCTCCAAGAGCATGCCAATTTATCTGGGCGAGTATAACAACGATGCGGGCAACGAAGGAAAGCAATCGGTCTCCATCGTGAACGGGCTCTATGTCGGTCAGATGATCGGCACGCTTCAGAACGCCGGCGTACCGCGCGCCACGTTCTGGCTGGCGTATGGAAGCTGCGATGAAAACGGCGATTTCTCAAAAAAGCTTTATGGCTGGCAAAACTTCGGCAGCGAAGCCATGTTCTCGGACGACTTGCCCAACTCGTACGGTTGCGCGGATACTCCGGTGATACGCGGCGGCACGCCGTTCCCGACTGCGCGCGTCATGGCGCTGATGGCCAAAGAAATTCCCGACGGCTCGCAGGTGCGCCAAGTTAACGTGCCCGGGTCGTTGGGCGACAACCTGCGCGCCTACGGTTTCGCACACAATGGCGGTTACGCGCTAGCGATCTTCAACAACACGCTCTCCGCGCTCAACGTTGAAGCCGGCGTGCAACATTCCGCCGAGACGGGCTTCGCCGGCACGCTGACGACCTACGGAAAAGTTCAGTACGACGAGTCGAAAAGGAACAAATGGGTTGGACCCGTGCAAAAGGACCTCGGCCGCGTCGGAACGACCGTACCGCTGACCTTGCCGCCCTATAGCCTCTCGACGCTAGTTTTGAAGTGAAGCTCGCTGCTCGCGCCGGCGCTCGCGCAAGAACTGAAAGAACTCCACGCCTTCACGCAAGCGGCGCTTCATCACCTGGCGGTCGCCGATCATTCCGCCGAGCAACGAGAACATCTTGCGCGGCCGGAAGTAAAAGCGCCGATAAAACTCGTCAACCGACTCGAACATCATTGTCGACGTGAGGCCTGGATAGTTGAGAGCCGCGTGCTGAACTCCGTGACTGTCGACTAATCCCTCGGTAACCTCGAGCCAGCCGTTCTCCTGCGCCTGCTTGTAGAGGTAGGTGCCCGGGTACGGCGCCGCAAGCGAGACTTGAATGGTTTCGGGATCCATCTCGCAAGCGAAGTTGACCGTTTCACGGATCGTCTCCGCCGTTTCGCCCGGCATGCCCAAGATGAACGTCCCGTGGACTTTGATGCCCAACTCGCGGCAGTCTTTGGAGAAGCGGCGAATGATATCGATGCGCGTGCCTTTCTTCATGTTGTTGAGCACCTGCTGGTTTCCCGATTCATAGCCGACCAGCAGCAGGCGTAGGCCGTTCGCTCTCAAGATTTCAAGCGTCGCGCGAGGGACGTTCGGCTTGGCGTTGCACGACCACGTGATGCCCAAGCGGCCCAAACGGCGAGCGATCTCTTCCACCCGCGCCACGTTGTCGGTCAAGGTGTCGTCATCGAAAAAGAACTCCTTGACCTCGGGAAACATCGCTTTTGCGCGCGCCATTTCCGCCTCGACGCTCTCGACGCTTCGCACGCGGTACAGATGGCCGCCGATCGTCTGGGGCCAAAGGCAGAACGTGCATTTCGATTTGCATCCGCGCCCGGTATAGAGCGAGAGATACGGGTGCTGCAAGTAGCCGTTGAAGTAATTCGGTATGGTGAGATCGCGCCGATACACGTCGAGCACCGATGGAAACGCATCCATATCGGTGATCGTCGGACGCTCGGGCGTGTGAACGATTTCTCCATTGCGTCGGTAGGCCAATCCGTCGATTTCGCTCAGCGGTTTGCCGGCCGCGACGTCCACGCAGGTATAGTCGAACTCGCCGACGCTCACCCAGTCGACGGCGGGAGCGCCGTTGAGCGATTCGTTGGGAAGCACGCTCACGTGAGCGCCGACCATGCCCACGACGACATTCGGATTATCTTGCTTCAAACGCGCCGCGAACCGCGCGTCGTTATTAAACGACGGAGCGCTCGTATGGATGACGATTCGATCGTACCCTTTCGCTTGCGCCGCGACCTGTTCTACGGTCAAATCATCGGGCGGCGCATCGATCAGCTTGCTGCCCGGCACCATTGCCGCCGGCTGCGCGAGCCATGTCGGATACCAGAATGAACGCACCTCCCGACGACACTGATATCGCGAGCCCGCGCCGCCGTCGTAGCCCTCAAACGTCGGCGGATTCACGAACAGAGTCTTTAGGAAGTCGGTCATAGCTCTCTTCGGGTTTTCTGCAGGCATCGCAAAGCCTTCTTATCCGGTGGCGACGCTACAAGGCAAGGGCTCGCAATGCGCTTTCCAGATCGGCAAAGCGGCGGAAATCCGAGTACGCTATTTCAATCGTGCCCGATCCGCCAAAAGGCCCGACGCTGCCGTGATACTCTTGAACCTCGTGCGCCGCCGCCCAGTATCCAGGTAGCATCTCGGCCAGCCGGTCCGTGATTTCGCCGCTGCTGGCGTGCGGCGGCATGACGTTGGGTTGGTAGGTATACGAGACCACGTTATCTTGCGCGTCGTACATGAAGCTTCCATTGCCGTGGCCCGCATCGTGCACGGTCGAAAAGAAGTCGATGGTCGACGGCCCGTCGCTTCGGTACTGGTACGCGTCGAAGTTTCTCGCATCGAAAGGCGGCGCAAACACGTCGCTGGGGTTCGGGTGATTCCACGAAGCTTCGACGTTCGCGATGTCGGTTGCGCTTGCGACCTTTCCGTCAAGGCTATAACTCAGGACGCGAACGCGCACCAGCGCTCCGTCGTCGTAGACTCCGTTCAAGACGAGGTCTTCGTGACGTTTCGCAAAACCGGCGTGAGCGTCGAAGACGCGGTGCATCTGAAACGTAACGACGCCTCGAGACGTCTGAGCATACCGCTGCGCCACCTCCACTAAGGCCGGCGGCGCATTGGCGGGTACCATCCTGCGCCCCTAGGGACGCAGGATGACTCGGTTGGCGATAAACGTTCCGTTGCTGTAATAGCCAACCAAGGCTACGCGTTCCCCCGGTCCGGGTGTCGCACCGGTGGGATAAATGATGGTTCCGTGCTTCAGATCGACAGTCTGCACGTCACCGTTGCGCCGCATGACCGTAAGCCGATAGGGAGCGAACGCCGTAACGCGACCCAAAATCACGTGATGGCGGTCGTATTGATATTGATCCCACCCCGCCTGCCACGTCGTGTACGACGGCATGTCGTCCTGCGCCGCTGCGGGGAGCGCCGTCATGGCGCCGCCGAGAATCAGCAGCGACGCCGCAAGTGAAGTCATAGCCGCATAAAATCTCATGGCTGCCTGTTACCCGCGCTGCGGCGCGCTTTAACCGGCCGTTCGGCTACTTTACGTTGGATTTATATTAACGTACATGAACCGATTCGGCAGGTCGAGCGTGAACGTGCGCCCCGTCCAAAACGAGTTCCCGACGTCGCAATCGTAGATCAGGTCCGCGAAGCGAACCGGGGCTCCGGCGATCGCCGTCGCCGGTGCGCCGGCAATGCCGACGGTTGCCAGCCGCCCCGCCGCAGCACCGCCCGGGTCGAGACCCTGGGACATCGCAAACGTCTTATCGATGGTGATGCCTTGCGAACCGGTATCGATCTCGCAGAGCCCGCTCTTGCCGCCGCCGAAGTCGAAACGAGCAAAGAGCGCGAGCGCAATGCCCAAGTCGTCTTGGAGCATCAGCGGCACCTTGATCGCCGGACGAACGCGCTCGGGGAACGTTTGCGCATCTTCGATAATCATTTGGTGATTGCGGAAGTCGAACGTCGTGGTGACGTTGCGAAAGGCCGTCGCGGAGATCAGGCCGTCCACGCCGCTGCCGTCGAGGCCGTCCCAGATCCCGATGCGTGGCGCATCAACTCGAACGCCGCCGAGCGCCAACGTCAGCACTTTGCCGATCGGAAGATCGACGCGCGTGCCGGTAAGCCGAAGGCTGACGTATTTTCCGTCGACAGCGACGAATCGACGTCCTAAAGCCGTCGAGAGGACGTCGACTCCGGCACCGAGATTGACGAGCATTGGCACCGGCGCCGCGCCGTCGACCGAACCCTGAACTTCGATCAGGCCGCCGTTGACGTCGGTAAAGGGAATCGTTTCGACGGCGGCCGCCGGCCGCGCGATGCTGCATGCCAGCACGAGCGCGGCCGCGGCCCAGATTCGAGAGCTAGAACGCTCCAATGCCGTTTGGCGTTCCCAGGCCGGTCGGTCCATCCCAGCCCGGACCGGCAATGCAGAGCGGCTTACCGCACGTGCCGTTGGATCCAACGGTAATGTCGTTCAAGTCGCTGGTGTGCGCGTACAGATTGCCGGGATTGTTCGTCGCGGTGTTTCCCGCAAGCGCGAAGACGGATGCCGTAATCGGCGTTGCGACCGAGGTTCCGCCGAAGACTTCCCATCCCGACTGGTGGAACGTATCGTAGACGGCGACACCGGTGTACGGATCGGCGTCAGCCGACGAATCGGCTTGCGCGCGCTTCGAACAGCCGGTCGTGATGCCTTTCTGGAAGCTCGGCGTCGCATAGATTTTGCTGCATCCGCTGCCGGCGTCCGTCCACGCCGTTTCGGTGCGCGGATTGACCGACGTCAGACTCGTCCCGCCAACGCCGACGACGGTCGGCAGAATCGCCGGCCACTGCGCGGTCGAATTGTATCCGCTATCGCCAGTAGCCGCGGTGATCGCCACGCCGCTGACGTTGAAGAACTTGTCGTCGGTCGTGCTTCCCTCGTTGCCGCTCCAGCTGTTGCTGACGTAATCGGCATGCGCGGTGGCATATTGTTCGGCTTTGACCAACGCAGCAAGACTGGCGGTCTTCGCTTCTACTAGCAGAATCTTGCAGTTCGGGCAGATCGCCGAGGCCATATCCACATCGAGCGACTCTTCCTCGCCCCAACCCGTATTGGTCGCGGTGCCGAGTTTTTGCTTCGTAAAGCAACCACTCGACGCCGAGCATGCCGGCAAACCGTATTGCTTGCGATACACCGCCAGGTCCGACGCGGCGTTCGGATCGTCGTATGCGTCCACAATCGCGACCGTCTCGCCGCCGCCGTTGCTGCTGCTAAACGAGGTCAAACCGTATGCCGTCTGCAGGTCGCTGGGGCCGTAGCCGCTTGGCGTATTCGGGCGCGCCAAACCGCGAATGTCGGTGCGGATCCACGCCTGACAGCGCGCATAGCCCTGCGGAACCGCTCCGCAGACCCGGATGGCTGGCCCGGGCCGCGGCCAGAGACCGAGTTCGGCGGCCGTTGGCTGATGGACCGTCGTCTGCGTTTGGATCGATCGTTCCGCGTTGGTGTTCGCAGTGGAATTCGGCGGCACGCTGTTCATGCCCGCGCCGTTACATCCCGCCAACGCTGCAATGAGAGTAGCGGCAGCAATTTGTGAGAATCGCATCTGTTCTGAGTTCCTCCTATCGGAATGCGTAGGTCATCGACCCACAAGTCATTATTCTGGAACGCCCCCGGCATTTTTGATAATCTCGTCGGAATCGTTGGGATTCGTGATTTTGTCCTTGCATGCCATCGCCGAGGGCAACGGCTCCGGCTTGAACTTTAGCGGCGTCTGGGTGAAGTCGAAGGCGTCTTGCATCGACGCCGCCGATGCGTCGGTTGTGCCGAGCGACCCGAGGTTAAAGGTTTGCTCCTGGAACTTCAGGATGCTGCCAAAGTCATATTGCGTGTGCACAACGGTTCCGGCACGCGCGTACGGAGAGATGACGATCATTCCGACGCGGAAGCCGAGAGTGCTGGGGTTGAAATACTTCGGCGGCGCGTTGTCATACCAGCCGCCCCAATCGTCCCAAATGATAATGACTGCGGTGCTGTTCCAGTACGAGCTCTCGCCGATCGCGTCGACGACCTTCGTCACCCACCACGGTCCACCGTTGCATCCGCTGGCGGGGTGGTCGGAATCGTAGAGCGTCGGTATGACCCACGATACCGCGGGAAGCTTTTTCGCGGTGAGATCCGAGAAAATCTGATCGTTCGCGAAGGTGATGTTTCGCTTCCAATCCGGGCCGTGATAGATCTTGCGGATCGCGCCGAAACCGCTCCAAACACCGCCCGAGAAATCGAACGCCCCCGGGGGCCCTCCGGCGATCTTTCCTCCACTGTCAACGTAATCGAGCCAGGAGACACCCTTTGCATCGAGCAGATCGGCGATCGTCGCCCATTTAAAGCATGGGAAGACACCCGGATATCCTTTCACGGTGCCGTTCGCAAAGAGAATCGGCGCGTTGTTGCCGGGCGCCGAGAAGCAACCCCACGGCGGACCCGCTAGCGGCTGATCGGTAACCCACTCCCCTTTCTTGAGCTGCACGGTGCCGGAGATGATCATTTGGTGCGCGATGAAGCTCGACGCCGTCTCGGTGAAGAACATCTCGTCGGCCAGCGTGTACTGCTTCGCAAGATCCCAATAGGGTTTTGTCTCGCTTCGCTCGGCATACGCATATGGGTAGCTGTGTGCCTTGCCCTGGGTGCCCGATTCGCCAAAACGGATTTGATTGAAGCCATCCATCTGACAGACGTGCGAGGCATTTGCGTCGCACTCGATTTCAAAGCCATGATGGCTGTGATCGATGTCAGTTCCTCGATTCGGCGCACCTGTGCTCTCGAGAGGAACTGAATGAAGCCGGATGCGTGAGCCCTTGCAGTCGGGAGCAGGTAGACACTTACCGACCAACGTGGTGTCCGCCCCGGGGAATCCGGCGAAAATGTTGTCAAAACTTCGATTCTCTTGCATCAGCACCACGATATGCTGAATAGGGCTGGCCGGCGGCGCGCCCGACTGGCTGGGACCGGGCGCCGGCGTCGTGCCGACCGAACCGCTGCATGCAGCCGTCAATACGAGCAGGCCAATTGCGCCGAGTATCTTCGAAAACTTCACGTCCACCTCTCGGTCGTTGCAGTCAGGGCGGTAACCAAGGTCATCGCCGCAATCGATGAAAAACGCGTTCTTGCTTAGTTTTTCTACTGCATACAGGCTGCGACAAGATTTTTCACTTTTCCTTCGTCGAACGATAGATGCAGTTTTAGCATCGTCGTGAAATACGATTGCGCATGCAGCTCTTTGCCGACCGTGCCGACGCGGGACGACAGCTCGCCCAAGCGCTCTCGAGCTATGCACGCAACCCCGCTGTCATCGTCCTCGCGCTTCCGCGCGGCGGGGTTCCGATCGGCTATGAGGTCGCCCGGCACCTAGAGGCGCCGCTCGACGTTTACATTGTCCGCAAGCTCGGCGTTCCCGGTCATGAGGAGTTGGCAATGGGCGCGCTGGCGAGCGACGGAACCTGCGTCGTCGACGACGATCTGATTAGGGCGCTCCGCATCGACGAAAGCGAGCTCGATGAGGTGGTGCAACGAGAACTCGAGGAACTGCGCCGCCGCGAGAATGCATACGGCCACGCGCGGCCGAGCATCGAGATCGCGGGGAAGCTCGTCATCGTCGTTGACGACGGCTTAGCCACCGGCGCCTCGATGCGCGCTGCGGCGACGGCGTTGCGCGCTCAGCGACCGACCGCGATCGTCGCGGGCGTACCCGTCGCCGCACCGCGAACGTGCGCAAGCCTCGAGCGCGTTGTCGATCGCGTCGTCTGCGTTCACACGCCCGATCCGTTTCACGCCGTCGGCCTTTACTATCGAGACTTCGAGCAGACCGGCGACGACGAGGTTCGCCGTCTCTTATCGCGTAGTACTACCGAACTATGAAACGCCCCACGGCGGCCGCAGCCGCGTTCGCTTTGACTGCCATCGCCGTGGCCGGAGGGACCGCCTCGCCGCAGACGATTCTCTATACCTTCACCGGCCTGCGCGGCGGCGCGGCGGACACGTGCAAATGGTTCGACGACGACGCGACCGATCGGTCAATCGCAGCGCTGACCCGCCAAACCGATCTGCTTTACAACCGCATCGCGCTGCCTGCCGGCGCGAACGTCACCCCCCGCGGAACTGCGGTCACGGCCCAAGGCGAACAGCTGGTCGATTTTAATTTGGGTTCGGCAACCATCTGCACCGCTGCGGAAGCCCTCTACGGTCCCACGCCGTCGCCGGCAGCTTCTCCCTGAATCGCGCTTAACGAACGTCCCAGTTCTCGGCGCCGACCGGATACATCAGCATGTTCCGCCGGAAGCCGCGCACGCGATTGCTGACCGCGTCCACACTTGACTCAAAGGCAACCGGAACGACGGGTGCGTCGTTTCGCACGATTCGCTGCATTTCGATGAAATCGCGGCGGCGTCGTCGGTCGTCGGAGGTCACGCTCTGATCGTCAAAAAGCGCATCGAAGCGCCGGTTGCAGTAGTTCATTGAGTTGTTGCCGTTCGGTCCACGCTGACTGCATGAAAAAAGGACCGATTGTTCGGGATCGGCGGCGCCGATCCACTGCGCGGCCGCGAGCGTGAAGTTGCCGGTCCGCAACGGTCCACCGGGCGCGTTAAACAACGCGGCAGGGTACGGCTTCAATGATGCGTCGATCCCCGCGCGCCGCAGCTGCTCCTGTTCGATGACCTCCATCCACGTGCCGCGCTCGGGCGCATACGCGATCGTTACGTTCAACGTGCGGCCCTGTTTCATCCACATGCCCCGGTCGCGGCGCCAGCCGGCTGCCGTGAGCTCGCGCTCAACCTTCGCGGAATCGTTTCCCGTCGTTTGCGGCGCCGGATCGTACCACGAATAAACCGGCGGCAAGAACGAATCGGCGGCGCTCAGTACGCCATAACGAGCCCGCACGATCGCTCCTCGATCGAGCGCGGCCGCGATTGCGCGCCGAACGTGAACGTCGTCGGTGGGCGCAGCCGCAGACTGGAGCATCAAAAAATACTCTCCATTGACGCGAGTGACGGCGATGTGAATGCCCGCGAGGCCGCGGGCGTCGGGAAGCTGATCCGGACTGATCGCGGTAAGGTCGACGTCTCGAGCGCGCAGCGCCAGTAGGGACGCTTGCGTCGTTGGAATCAAATTGAAGACGATTCGGCGCAGCTTCGGCCGTGGGGAATAATACGGATTCGCTTCGAGAACGATGCGGTTCGCGCGTTCCCAATCGACGACACGAAAGGGACCGGTTCCGAACGGCCGCTCGTTCCACCCAGCTTTGGTCACGTCGGTCGACGCGAACGCGTGCGCGGGGAGAATCCCAAAGGCAAAATCTGCCTGGGCGAAAAGTTCGGCAACCGCGGCGTTCCAGCGATGCCTTAGGCGAACGACGACGGTATGCGCGTCCGGCGTCTGCAACCTAACGACTCGCCGATACGCATCTTCCGATTCGACCGGATTTCGCGGGTCCATGATCGCCCGAAAGGTAAAGGCCACGTCGGCCGACGTCAGCTCGCGCCCGTCGGCGAAGCGTACGCCGCGTCGCAGGTGATAGACGATGCGCGTACCGTCGGCGGAAATGTCGCCGTTGCGTCGGCTCGGGATGCGGGTGACGAGCACGGGCACGAGCTTGTTTTCTGCCGAGAGACCCACCAGCGTTTGGGTTACCAGCAAATCGTAGCCGATGGTATCTTGATCGTGCGCGAGCAGCGGATTCAGCGACGTTGGATCGACGTTGTCGGCGATTCGCAAGACGTGTGCCTGCGCCGGCGTGCTTCCGCCTTTCGAACACGCGCCCAGCATCACGAGCGCAAGCAGCGCGGCGCGTTGGCGCACTAGAGCGGCGGGCGCACGCGCAACGCAATGCTGAGGCGCGGACCGACTGCTGCCCGGGTCTTAGGAATGCCGTGATCGTAATGCAGCTGCGTCTCGTAGCTCATCAGCAGCAGGCTGCCTTCCTCTAAATCGATGTCGAAGACTCGGCGTGGTTTCACTTTACTGCGAATCGTCATCAGGCGCGTCGCCCCCAGCGAGATCAGAGCAATCGGGTAACCGGCCACGATTTCGTAGAGATGATCGTTGTGCGGAGCGACGCTGTCGCGCCCGTCGCGATAAAGGTTCAACCCGGCGCTGTTAAACGGCGTCCGCGCGGCCTTGGCGGCGCGAACGGCCGCCTCGGCGAGCGTCGGCGGCACGTCCTTGTCGGAGAGCCGATACGCTGCGGTCAAACGCGGCACGTCGACATCGCGATCGTACATACGCCGCCGCTCGCTCTGCCACGCAACACCTTGCCGCAGCGCCTCGAACCATCGTTGCGCGGTCGGGCCGTCGCCGAAAGCGGGCATGTACACGATCCTGCCGGACTCGTCGTCGACGAGCGTGCGGCTCCCGCCGCCGAAGAATCCGAGTTGCGTCGAGCCTGTCCGGGGCTTAGGGGTAGAGTCCACGCAGCTTCGTCGCCTCGGCGACGCGCGCTACGGCGACACAGTATGCCCCCTTCCGCATCGAAACACCGTGACGCTTGGCCTGTTCGTACGTCTCCCGGAAGGCGCGCGTCATCTTGCGCTTGAGTTGATCGTTGATCTCGTCCTCTTCCCAGAAGTTCGCTTGGAGATCTTGGACCCACTCGAAATACGATACCGTCACCCCGCCGGCGTTGGCCAAGATGTCCGGCAGCACCATAATGCCGCGGTCGAAGAGAATATCGTCGGCATCGGGCATCGTCGGGCCATTGGCTGCTTCCGCGACGATTTTCGCGCGAATCCGCGACGCGTTCTCTCGCGTGATCACTTTTTCTAGAGCCGCCGGCACGAGAACGTCGCACTCGAACTCGAGCACCTCTTTATTGTCGGTTCGCTCGCTGCCGGTGAGACCAACCACCGACCCGGTCTCCGCCTTATGCGCGATCAACTGCTTGACGTCGAGTCCGCGTTCGTTCGACACGCCGCCGTGCGAGTCGGAAACGGCAACGATTTTGTAGCCCTGCGCCGCCATCAGTTGCGCGGCGTACATTCCCGCATTCCCAAAACCCTGAATGGCGACGGTCGCCCCTTCGATCGTCTTGCCGTGTGCCTCCATCGCTTCGTCGACGACGTACATGCAACCGCGTGCCGTCGCCTTATCGCGCCCAAGCGATCCGCCGATGGCGACGGGCTTTCCCGTTACTACGCCGGGGATCGAGTACCCGTGCTGCATCGAGAAGGTGTCCATGATCCAGGCCATGATCTGCGGCGTCGTGTACACGTCGGGGGCCGGAATGTCTTTTTCAGGACCGATGATGATCGATATTTCGGTCGTGAAACGACGCGTTAAATTCTCGAGCTCCTGCAACGACATTTCTTTGGGATTGCAGATGACGCCGCCCTTTGCCCCGCCAAATGGAATGTTGACCAGCGCGCACTTCCACGTCATCCACATGGCGAGTGCCTTGACCTCGTCGAGGGTCACCTCGGGATGAAAGCGGATCCCGCCCTTTCCCGGACCCCGCGACAAGTTATGCTGAACCCGATAACCAGTGAACATGCGAAAGCTTGCGTCGTCCATACGCGCCGGGATCGAAACCTCGAGGACGCGCTTGGGCTGCCGAAGATAGCCGTGCAACGATTCGTTCAAACCGATGAGCGTTCCGACTTCGTCAAGCTGGCGCTGGGCCATTTCCCAAACGTTATCGCGCGCTTGTACGGCCGACGTGTCTTGAGCAGTCATGTTCTCTTAATACCGCTCCATCTGGGGAAACTCCCCGCTTCCCTTTGGAGAAAGACCCGTGTCATCCCGAGCGAAAACGCGAGAGACGACACGGGTCGGCCCAGTTAGTGCGGTGGTTTTCCGTAGATCGAGCGGCGCAGCGCCGGCAGATGCGGATTTTTCCACTTCGTGCCGTCGGCGAACGTAATCTTCAACGGCACGCATTCCGCGAAGCTTGTCTGGATCGGAAAGATGTTCGAGCTCACGCCGAACTGATGCTTGATCTCTGCGCCGGGCGAAAACGTTCCGACGTCGCGCACCTCGGCGACCAAGTTGCGGTTAACGACCAAGCCGAATTCGATGTCTTTCATAACGACGTTCGTCGCGTTGACGTAGTCAATCGAAAGCGTCGGATTGCCTTGAACCGGATACTGGTAGTACGTCGGACCGTACACCGAAGGCCAACCCCAATAGCGACCGCCGTAACCGTATCCGCCGGGATAAAAGGCCGGCGTGTACCCGGCAGACATGTAGACGTTACGCTGCGGATTGCATTTATTGACGCTGATCGGATGCGACATGGTGACGTGCGGCGCCTTCATGCCCATCTGGGTTTGCGCCAGTGCCGGCGCGGCACTGAGAAGGCACAACGCAGCAACGCCTGACCAGAAGCGTTTTCGTTCCATTGGTATTCCTGACTCCTTATGAAAAAGCCGAGCGGTTAGTGCCGCTTTTTCTGCAAGAGAGGGGGCGGCGCCTTGGCGCCGCCCGTGCAGGGGGAAAACCGGAACGATTACTGCGGTGGGCGTCCGTTGCCGTGCGAGCCGCTATTGTTACCTCGACTCTCCGAGGAATGCGGCGCAGAGTAGCCCCCGTGGTACGCTGGCGCGGCACCATGCGAGTACGATGGAGCCGAGCCATACGATCCGCGGGAGTACGGCGGCGAGCCGTACGATCCGCGGGAGTACGCCGGTGAGCCATACGATCCGCGCGAGTACGACGGCGAACCATACGATCCGCGCGAGTACGACGGCGAGCCATACGATCCGCGCGAGTACGACGGCGAACCATACGATCCGCGTGCGTATGACGGATATGAGCTACGCGAGTACGAGCCATACGAGCTGCTTCGTGCGTACGGATTGCTTCGCTCGTAGGATCCACTCGCTGTCGGATTGCGCTCGCTCGATCCTCCGTATGACTCGCTGCGCGAGTACGTATCATTGCGCGAGTACGTCTCGCCACGCGAGCTTGAGAACCGCCCCCACGAATCGCTGCGCTGCGCTGTCGATACGCCGCCGCGAGATTGGTTGTCGCGATTCTCGTCGCGATTCTGATTCTCGTCGCGATTCTGATTCTCGTCGCGATTCTCGTTGAAACGCTGCCACGAGCCGGAAGACGGCCGCTCTTGGGCATCGACGCGGTTCGTCGTGGTGTGCGCCTGAAACGCCCGCGACATTGACCGCTCCTGTTGATCGAACGACGTGCGCCCGGCGAGCGTCCGATTCGCGGCCGAGAAACGCGGCGACTCAAAAGCCCTCGAGAGCGAGACCGGCGATCCGATGGAATGGCCACCGAAGCCGAGGCTGTCGCGGGTTGGCGCGATCGGCAGCGCTCCGTGCACCACTCCCACGCGACTGCCAATGTTACGCTCGTTGACCGGCGTGATGTGCCCGGAGAACGTTCCGTGCTGGAAGTTTCCGACGAGCGTTCCGTGCACGCCGCCGTGCGGGAAGTAGCGGTACACGTTCGTTACGCGGGTCACGTAGACGTTCTGGCCCCATCCCCCGCCGCAGCAGCCCCAGCCGCCACCACCCCAGCCCCAGCCGAAACCAAGCCACGACCAACCGGGATACCACGGATAATACGGTGCGTACGGCGCGAGGGGATACCAGCCGATGTAGGGGTAGCCGAAACCGACCGATACGTCCCAGCCTGGGCCGCCGACACCGAATCCGAAGAATCCGACGAGCGCCGGTGACCACGCCGGATAAGCATTGTAGGCCGGCGGATACCACGCCCAGCCATAACCGTTCGCGTAGAACCAGCGTCCGTAGTGATACGGCGCCCATCCCCAGGGCTCGGCCGCGACCCACGTCCAGCCATAACCGTCTTCCCACGTCCAGGATCCGTCGCTATACGGAGCCCAGTTGGACGTCTGCTGGGGGACCCAGGCTTGTCCGTAGCCGGCCACGTCTTGCCACTGACCGTACGCACCCAAATCGTCGTAGCCCGCAATATCGGGATTGAGGTTCGGGCTCGCGTTGAGCGCGGCCACTAATGATTGGTCGCGTTTCGCGTTGAAGTCGTCGAACGTGTCGTAGCCGACTTCTTGCGTATAGGTGATCGAGGGATCTGAGGCTGAGCCACGTGCGACGAGCGTTCGTCCCGATTCCAAGGTGTACGTACGCTGCGGCGAGACGATGTCGACGGTACCCCGGCGAGCCGTGATCCAGGTCGAGCCGTCGTGATCGATGGAAATGCGATAGTCGCCGGCGCCCCGGCCGCGGACCGTCACCGACGGCGTGTCGACCCGTACCGTGCCGGCATTGCGCACCAAGCCGAGCTCAATCGTGCCGTCAGCGAGCTGCAACTGCCGATTGTTCGGATTGTCGTTGGTAATTCGCGCTTGCACGCTGCCGCCCAGTCGCACAGCCGTCGAGCCGTCGAATTGCAGCTCGCCGCGCGACGTCGCGCCGGTTGAAATATAGTCGCCCGGCAAGAGCGGCGCGTTCACGGTTGCCGAAACCTGCTTATTGCTATCGCCGCGCTGAACGACGACCGAACCTTGAACTATGCTCACCCGAGTTACGCCGGGCCCGTTCTTATCGGGCGCCTGCTCGGCCGGAGCCGGCAGCGCACTGGAAAGCGTCACCCCCATTAGGGCGACTCCCGAAATCAGGCTCGTGATCCATCTCATCATTGCAAATTCCCCTCGCACCCATTGAAACCGAACGCGACAGGCAAAGCATCGAATCACGATTAGCTTACCATTAAGCCCGAGTGAGAGGGTCTCGTCACGCCGCTGCGCCAACCATGCCGCTGGAGGTAATACGCCGACATGACGAAGTTCCGGAGCTCGATGACTCGCCGTACGTTCGTAGCCAACGCCGTGGTTCTTCCGGCGCTCGCCGGTCTGCTTCTCGCCGAAACCGCAACCGCGCAAGCAAAAGGCACCAAAGCACAGTTCAAGTATCAGAACTCGCCCAGCAACGGGCATAAGTGTTCGCAGTGCACGTTCTACGTTGCGGGCAGCTCGCCGTCGGCGAACGGGAGCTGCAAGCTCGTCGACGGGTCCATCAGCCCCAATGGCTGGTGCACCGCCTGGCAACCGAAAAAAGCCTGACGTTCCCCCTTAGACGACTTCAAAGAGGGCCGCGGCGCCGATGCCCCCTGCAACGCACATCGTAACGACGACGTATTTCTCGCCGCGGCGTTTCCCCTCGATCAGCGCGTGCATCGTCATTCGCGCACCGCTCATACCGTACGGATGGCCGATCGCAATGGCGCCGCCGTCGACATTGAAGCGGTCGTTGGATATGCCGAGTCGATCGCGGCAGTACACGGTTTGAACGGCAAAGGCTTCGTTGAGCTCCCAAAGGCCGATGTCGTCGACCGTTAAACCGTGCTGTTTGAGCAACTTCGGCACGGCGTAGACCGGCGCGATTCCCATCTCGCCGGGCTCGCAACCCGCCACCGCATAGCCGCGGTACAATCCGAGCGGAGTGAGGTTGCGCCGCTGCGCCGCGTCTGCCTCGACGATGGCAACTGCGGCCGCGCCGTCGCTGAGCTGCGACGAGTTGCCCGCCGTCACGGTCGAGTCCGCCACGCCCGGCACTGCGCTTCCGAGCGACGCCAGTCCCGCCAGCGTGGTTTCCGGCCGATTTCCCTCGTCCTTCGCGAGCTCGACCTGCCGTTCGATCACGGCGCCGGACTCTTTGTTTTGCTCGTACTTCCACGACGGGAGCGCAACGATCTCATCGTCGAAACGGCCCGCGCCCTGCGCCGCCGCCGTGCGCTGCTGGCTCTGCAACGCATATTGATCCTGGCTCTCCCGCGACACGCCGAATTTCTTGGCGACGAAATCGGCGGTAAACAGCATCGGCGTGTAGAGATCGGGAACGTGCCGAAGCAGCCACTCCTCGGTGAAAAACCGTAAGTTCATGTCGTTCTGCACCATGCTGATCGACTCGACCCCGCCGGCAATGATGGTCTGCGCGCTGCCGGCCATGACGCGCTGGGCGCCTGCCGAAATCGCATCGAGTCCGGAGGCGCAAAAGCGGCTGACGGTCTGCCCCGGCACGGTTACCGGACAACCCGCGCGCAGCGCCGCCGTTCGCCCGATGTTGTTCCCGGTTGCCCCCTCCGGTAGCCCGCAGCCGATAATGACGTCGTCGACCTCCGCCGGATCGATCCCGGCGCGCTCCATCGCCAGTTTTACAACGTGTCCCGCCAGGGTAGCGCCCGGCGTTTGATTGAAGGCGCCTCGAAACGCCCGCCCGATCGGCGTGCGCGCCGCCGCAACGATGACCGCTTCACGCATGGCTATACCACATCGGTCCGCCGTGATGCGGCGGGAACCCGTAGCCGTAGACGTAGACGATGTCGATGTCGCCGGGACGCAAGGCGACGCCCTCCTCGACGAGCTTTTGACCGCGCGCGGCCAAGGCACCGAGAAGACGCGTGCGGATCTCTTCGGCGCTGGCCTCGCGGGGAGCGATTCCCGCCGTTCGCGCTTCCTCAGCGAACATTTCCTCGACGATCGGATCACGAATCGGCTCGCGACCTTTGCCGACGCTCTTGTCGTATCGAAAGAAGCCGGCCAGCGTCTTTTGCCCAAGGCGATTCATCCCAACGAGCCGTTCGAGCACGTTGGTTCTACCGAGTCTCTGTCCGCCGGCGGCTTTTTGCACCGCCAAGCCAATGTCGAGCCCCGAGAGATCGCTCATCGCGAACGGCCCCATCGGAAATCCGAAACGCTTCATCACGTCGTCGATGCGCGCGGGCGCGTTGCCTTCCTCCGCCAACGCATTGGCCTCGCGCACGTAGTCGAAGATCATCCTATTGCCGATAAAGCCAAACGCGTTGCCGGAGAGCACGCCCTTCTTGCGCAGCGTCTTGGCCAACTTGAAGGCCGTCGCCAAGGTCTGCGTGGAGGTTTTTTGACCGCGCACGATCTCGAGAAGCGGCATGATGTTCGCCGGAACGAAAAAGTGCAGGCCCACGACGCGATCGGGACGCTGCGTCGCTTCAGCGAGCTTGTCGATGTCGAGCGTTGACGTATTGGATGCGAGGATCGCGCCGGGCTTGGCGACGGCATCGAGCCGACGAAACACGTCTTGCTTCACCGCGAGATTCTCAAAGACTGCCTCGACGATCAGATCGGCGTCGCCGAGCTCGCTCCAATCGTCGGTAAAGCGAATGGACTGAGCGCGCTTCCAGGCTTCTTCCTGAGTGAGCTTGCCCTGCTGCACCTGATACATGAACATGCCTAAAACGGTCTGACGCGCCGAATCGACCGCAGCGTCGTTACTGTCGACGACGACGACCGGAAGCCCCGCCTGCGCGAACGCAATTGCGATTCCGCTTCCCATCGTCCCCGCCCCGACAACACCCGCCTTTCGCACATCTTTGTCATCCTGAGCCCGCCCCTTGTCATCCTGAGCCCCGTCGAAGGATGACTCGCCAGCTCGCTCTCTGTCATCCTGAGCCCCGTCGAAGGATGACTCTCCCGGAATCTTACTCAGTTCCCGTTCGGCGAAGAACAGATGGCGCAGCGCCTGCGATGGTTTCGAGCGAACCAGCTCGTCGAATAGGCGAGCCTCGCGGGCAATGCCGAATGCGAACGGCAACTCGATTGACGCTTGCACGGCGTCGATGAGCTTGTGCGCGGCGAGTCCGCCGCTCTCTTCGCGCGGCACCATCTTGTGTGCTTGTGCGACGACGTAGGGCCCGGCTTGCGCGGGGACGTCTTTTGCGATGATCGCCGTTCGAGCCGAGATCCGCCGTTTTTCTCCCTTGGCGAGCTCCGCGGCGCGTTCGACCACCGGAGCCGCGGTCACCTCGTCGATCATCCCTAACTCGAGCGCGCGTTGCGCCGAGATCGACGAACCTTTGAGCATGAACTCGAGCGCCGCCCGCGCGCCGATGAGGCGGGGAAGGCGTTGCGTGCCGCCGGCACCCGGCAGCAGCCCGAGCCGAATCTCGGGCAGACCGAGTTTTGCGCCGACGCTTGCGATGCGGTAGTCGCAGACAAGCGCGAGTTCGAATCCACCGCCCAGACACGTACCGTCGATCGCGGCGACGTGGACTTTGTCGCTCCCTTCGATTGCGGCGATCACATCGCGTATCGTTATCGCGTCTGCCGGCATGTTCGCGTTGAAGTCGTTGACGTCGGCACCCGCGCTGAAGAGTCCGTTCGCGCCGGTCAGCACGATCGCGCAAACGGCGTCGTCGGTCCATGCGGCCTGGAGCTGTGCCAACAAGCCCGCGCAGTATGCAAACGACAGCGCATTGACCGGCGGATTGTCCAAGGTGACGACTCGAACCGAAGACACGTTACGCCGTTACCGCCATTTTTCGATCAAGCTCGAACTGTAGGTCGGTTACCCGAGAAACGTCAGCCGAGCCGTCGACGATCTGACGCTTGAGCCATGTCGCCTGCGAAAGCACGTGGCTGGCGTAGAATGCGGCCGTTGCGAGTTTGGCCCGGTAAAACTCGGCCTCGATATCGCCGCTTGCGATTCGCTCGGCCGAGATTTGAGCAGCGCGTGCCATCTGCCAACCGCCGGCGACCGTGCCCCACAAACGCAGATAGGGAACCGAACACGCAAACGCCTGCTGCAAGTTGCCCATTGCATTCATTCCGATCCACTGCGAGGCACCGTTCAACTCCGCCAGCGCTTCGGTCAAGGCCGCGCCGATGCGCGCGACGGTCGCATCCGAATGCGCGGCGCATGCCTTTGCAACGTCCTCGATCTTGCGTCCGACGTTCATCGCGGTCGCACCCATGTCTCGCAATAACTTACGCCCGACCAAGTCGAGCGATTGAATGCCGGTGGTGCCTTCGTAGATCGTGATGATGCGCACGTCGCGATACTGCTGCGCGATGCCGGTCTCTTCGATATAGCCCATGCCGCCAAAGACTTGGAGCGCGGTGGAACAGAGTTCGACCGCGCTTTCGGTGCACCAGCCTTTCACGACCGGAATCATGAGTTCGACGAAAGCTTTGTGCTCGCGGCGTACGCGCTCGTCCGGATGACGCTGCGCGTAATCCAGCGATGCCGCCGTGACGTAGGCAAGCCCGCGCATGGCCTCGATTGTCGCCTTTTGCAGCATGAGCATTCGCCGGACGTCGGGATGTTTGACGATCGCTTCGGGCGTCCGCGAGCCTGGACGCAGATCTCGGCCCTGTACGCGCTCCTTCGCGTACTCGAGCGCGCTCTGATAAGCGCGGTCGGCCAATGCGATCCCTTGAACGCCGACCGAAAAGCGTGCGGCGTTCATCATGATGAACATGTATTCCAGGCCGCGATTCGGCTCGCCGACAAGGTAGCCAACGGCACCCTCACCCTTTTCGCCGTAGTTGAGCGTGCACGTGGGGTTGGCATTGATGCCGAGTTTATGTTCGATGCTGGCGCAAACCACGTCGTTTCGCTCGCCGGAGCTCCCGTCGTCGTTCACCAGAAACTTCGGCACGATGAAGAGCGAGATACCCTTCGTGCCTTCCGGCGCGTCGGGCAGACGGGCGAGCACCAAATGAATGATATTCTCCGCCATGTCGTGCTCGCCGAAAGTAATGAAGATCTTCGTGCCGCTGATGCGGTAACGATCGCCTTCGGGAACGGCACGGGCGCGAACTTGGGCGAGATCGGAGCCGGCTTGCGGTTCGGTCAAGCACATCGTGCCGGTCCACTTGCCCGATACCAAATTCGGAATGAAACGCTTCTTCTGCTCCGCCGACCCGACCAGCTCGATCGCCTCGATCGCGCCCTGATTGAGCAGGGGCCCGTTGGCAAAGCCAATATTCGCGGCATTCCACATCTCTAAGGTCGGGCCCAAAAGAATCTGGGGCAGCCCCTGGCCGCCGTATTCGGGCGGGACCGGCAAGCCGATCCATCCGGCATCGGCAAATTTTCGGTACGCCTCCTTGAAGCCGGGGGGAGTCGTGACGTCGCCCGCTTTCCAGGTGCAGCCGGATTTGTCGCCGCTCCGATTGAGCGGATCGAGCACGCCCGCCGCAAACGCTGCCGCCTCCTCGAGCACGGAATCGAGCACGTCGAGCGTATCCTCGCAGCCCGGCAGCGCGCCGACCCCGTCGATTCCGGCCAGTTCCCGCAACGCAAACTGCATATCTCGCAGGGGGGCACGATAGGGACTCATGGGACCTCCTCCAAGCGCCACTGCTCCATGCTGCCGAGCGCCTGATAAATCATATATTATTAAAAATAATAGTTCGTGCCGCGCATTGAAATGTCCAGCTTCAGCGGTTGCCGGGAATTAAAATACGTACAAAACTGGGTGCCTGCTTGCGAGCAACTGCGGCATCACAGCGTATTCTACTCGTACACATCGCACACCATCGTCAAGGAGAAGACACGAAAACGATGTTTCTACTCTCAGTACTTCTATCCGCGATTACCTTCGCTCCGGCGGGCGCAACCCACCAAGGAGCGCCAATCGAGGGTTATATCACAGCGCGCGCCCTCAGCGGCGATGCCACCTGCAAGTCTGGTGACATCTGCGCTTCCGCGACGCTCCCGGTGAATCGCAACGGTTGTTTCGTCAACAACTTCTGGAACAAAACCAATGGTGGAACGCCGCTGACAATCGACGTCACGCAAACAGGCTCGGGCGGCAGCACGGTCTACATCTACTGGGTCAACGCTACGAATAAGAATATCAGCATCGCGGGCAGCGGCGCGATGGCCAAATACTACTGTCCGTAACCTCGCTGCGCAGACACAATTACGGCCGCAATTACGGCGTGACGCGCAGCGTCGTGCCGGCGCTGCGGCCGAACTCTTCGGGCGCATCCTGCAGATAGACGCGGGCGCCGGGCCAAGCAAAGGTTCCGGGGGTCACCGAGCGCACGAGGTAGTGCAGTTCGTAGACGCCAGGATCGAGATGCTGCGCGTAGGCGATCACGCGGTCGCGATAGATTTGGCTCGCGTCGATCTGCCAGCTATCGCTTTGCGCAACGATCGACTGAAGCGCCGTGCGGAAGGTCGTGTCGACCGCTTCAAATCCGGCTGGTAGTGGATCGTCAATGACGAGCCGATCGACGGAATGATCGACGATCGCGCGCACTCCGATATCGAAGACGCGTCCCGCGGCAACCGAAACGGGCAGAGCCGCGGCTACGTCCATTTCAGCCAACGCCGCGCCCTTCGACGACGTCGAACTTGGATCGGCGAGCGTGCGAATGACGCGAAAAGCCGCAAGTTCCCCGGGCGAATTCGCAGCCACGGGATAGGTGTAGAGAACCACGTAGTACACCGTCCCAGCGGTTGGAACGATTGCGAGCGTTCCGCCTTGGAGTGAATCGGCCGCAACGGAAAAGGTTTGCGACGATGCGGTGGCGCCGAAACGAGCGGTTCCGATCGTCCGATCTCCCACCTTGGCGCTCACCGTTGCCGGCGCAAGACGTTCGCCCGCAGCGTACGCCTGGAGCGCAACGAGCGCCGCAGCCGTGTCGTCTGTCGTCGGCCACCCGCAGCGGCAGCGCTGTGCGATCAGCGAGCGGATTGCACCGTCGAGCCGGTCCGCGGGCGCGTGACGATCGAGCAAGAGTTCCAGCATCTGCGCTTGCGCCTGCACGCCTGAGCCCAGCCAGCCGCCCGGGCCGTTCAAGTTCATCACGGCGTAGCGCCCGGTGACATACAGCCGCTGTTCCAAAGCGTCTGCCATCGCCGCGCCTTTGCTTTGCCATCCCGGAGCACCGAGCAGGTAGCGTGCGACACGAATCTGCGTCGCGCTGTCGAAATCGCTCGACCGCGCGACGATGTCGGAAAGGAACTCGGTGCGCACGGCACCGTGACCGCGCAACGCCCACAGCGCCTCAAAGCGAAGTCGCGTCTTGCACGCTTCGCCGCTACACCAGGCAAAGATGCCCGGATTGGCCAGAACCCGCGTCATGTAGGCCACAGCATCGGCGACGGCGCTCGAGTCGCGCGGCGCGCCGTCAAGTTGGGCGAATGCGAGCGCGTTCAGTGCGGCGGCAGTCGCGAACGGATCGCTTGCCCCAGCGCCGCTATAGGCTGCAAAGCCGCCGTCGCCCCGCTGCAGCGAGCGTAGTTGCGCCCGGTTCGCCGCGCCGGCAACGACCGGATCGAATGTAAGCTTCAAACCATAAGGTCCTCGCAACTTCTGCAAGGCGCTAGCAATCGTCAGCCGCGACGCGACCTCGTCGGTCAGCGGGAACGCGTCCGTCGCCATCACGCGCTCCGCGGGGGTCACGAACTGCGGGACGACCGTATTGGCCAGCGTGACCTGCAACGTTCCGCCGGAGGTGAGCGCGATCGGTACCGTGATGTGCCCGCGCGCCGTACCGCTCTCGATCACCGAGTCGGTGCTGTCCCGGAGGCTCGATTCAAACGGTACGCGGAACGCATCGCTGTGCGCACCCAAATTCGCCGTCGCTTCGACCTGCGTCGGCGCGGGCGTGCCGACAGCAACCGGAAAGCGCAAGGCTTGCACGCCCGCGGAAATTTGCTCGCTGGCGCGCTCCGTTTTTGGGTCGCCATGCGTGAAGCTCAGCGACCCAGTGAGTTTCAACACGAAGTCGAGCGCGCCACCCGCACCGGTTTGATTGGCGACCGAAATGCCCAAATCGAAGCCGTCGCCCGGGCGAGCGAATTGCGGCAGAATCGGATTGGCGATCAGCGGCTGATTCGAGACAAAGGTCGTATCCGCCGTTGCAAAGTGCCCGCCGTCGCGATCGAGTGCCACCGCCATGACACGCCACGTCGTGAGATCGTCGGGCATCGTGAAGTCGGCAACGGCCCGGCCGGCGGCATCGGTTCGTAGGACGCCGTAGTACGCCATCGGGCGAAAGTTCGCGCGCACTCGCGTGCTCGCCGCGCCGGCCAAATAACCACCGCCGTAGCCGAAGCCTTTCTCGAGCGGCGGGGTCAGCGTTTTCAGGGTAACGTTTTCGCGATTGTCGGCAAAGATCGTCGAAATCGGCTGTTGCGCGAAGATGGTTGCCACGAGATCGGGCAGCCGGTAATCCGAGAGTTGCAAAATCGCGTCGTTCACGACCATTGCAACGATCTCGCCCTGCCCGGGCGCACCATCTCGCTTCGTCAAGCTGAACGCTACACGCTGCGCGCCGCCAGGATGGACCGTCGTCTGTTGCGGCGTGACGGCGAGTTTGAGGTAACGACCGCTGAGATCGACTGCCAGAGGCGCCATACCGGTCAGCGACAGCTTCTGATTTTCCGGCGTTCGGGTTTCGTTCGATCGTCGTACGACGACGGCTTCGACCGCCGCATTCGGCAACATTTGCTGCGTAACCCGAAAGCTCACGTGCACGGCACCGCTGACGTTGCGCATTGTTGTGCGGTAAATCACGTCATTACGCACGACCGCAAAGTAGACGTCGGCGTGCTCGTACGGCGAAGCGATCATTGCGCCGGCGAAGTCGCCGATCGCGTACTCCTTCTTGTCGAGCTTGACCGCGACCGAGTTGGGATCGCTCGAGCCCCAGTCGGCTTCACCGCCACCAAAGGCGAAAATCTGAACGCTGCTATTGCTAGCGGCGTTCGGCGCTCCGCCAAAATTGGCGAAGAGGCGATACGGTCCAGCATCGGTCGGAACGAGCTGCGCCGTTACCGGCTGGTCCCCGGAGGTGACGTCCTCACTCGCAACAGTCTCGTACTTGATCGCCTGAACAGCCGTTTCGCCGCCTTCAATCTCTTGCGTCGCCGAAACATAGTTCATCTTTTGCAGCTCGAGATGCACGGCACGTCCCGAAATCGGCGCCCCAGCGGCGTCGGTGACGATCGTACGTACAACGAGGGGCGTTCCCGCCTTGACGACAGAGTCGCTTGCCAGTCCGATCATTGCATCGGATGGCAAAGCAAGAAACTTCTGCGAGTCGGCAACCGAGAGGTTCGACACGTCGCTGGCCTCGACGTCAACGCGGTAGGCCATCGGAAACGGTAAATCCCGCGGAACGCCCACGTCGAACGAACCCGTTCCGTCGGCGTCGAGGCGAAGGTCTCGCTGCAGGACGTCGGTCGAGAACGACGGCGTCTCCTCGGGCCAATACCATTGCGGCCCGAAGGAGAAATCGTCCCATCCCTTAGGAGCGAGCGATGCAACGTCGCGCGTGACGTAGGCGTGTGCGATGCCGCCCTGCAGCGGCGCGCCAAAGAGGTAAGCGGCCGTAACGTGAGCCCCCACGCTGGAACCGGCCGGCACCGCGTTTGTGCCGAGCGCCAAGCTCAGCTTAAAGTTCGGCGGCTTAAACTGCGCAACGCGCAACGAACCGTTAATGTCGTTGCCGTTAGAACCTTTCGCTTCGACGGTGTAGTAGCCCAAAGGCTGCTGCTTTGAAAAAGTGAGCGGCATCGAGAAGACGCCGAAATCATCGGTTCGCACGCTCCCGAGCCTCGTCGTATCGTTACTCGGATCGGTGATCGTTACCGTATAGCGTGCATTAGTATCGGCGACGACCGCTGCGCCTTTGACGTAATACGCGATTCCGGTAAGCCGGCCGAGCTCGCCGGGCTGATACATCTGCCGATCGCTGAAGATCGTGCCGCGCGAGAGCGGCGCCCCGGTCATCCATCCGCCCAAGACTTCGTATCGATAGATGCCGCTGTAGTTCCAGGCAGTCACGGTCGCGACGTCCGCGCCTTCCGTCACAACGACGCCAAGGTTCGGCGCCTGATTCGACGCGGCGGCGGTCGAACAGCGTTCGACATCCACGCCGTAGAGATCGAGCTCGCCGTTTGCGCCGGTGCGACCCGCTGCACATTGTTGCGGTGCCAATGTATTCGATTCGTCGACGCGGTAGACTGAAACGACCGCACCGCTGACGGGAGCGCCGTCGCTGAGGTGCTGCACCATGACGATGCCGTGCGACGGGAACCACTGCGTAAAGACCCCGAGGTTGGTCAGCTGCACCACGCCCGTATTGGCGGGGTCGGAGTCACCCGAATCGAGAGCGGTGCGAAATCCATATGCGAGCGCACCATAGCGGCCGCCAAGCTCATTCTGAATCGGCACGCGCACGATTCCTTGCTCGTTACGCCGCGCGCTCAACGTGCGCGCTGGCCAGGTCCGATACGGCGGAAGCGCCGCGAGGGCTCCCGCGCCGCCGAGGAGCGCGGTTGGCGCTACGCGTGCGAACGCCGATTGATATCGGTCGCCGGGCAAGTTGGTCGCATAGAAATTGAGCGCGATGGGCGCACCGGCCGGAAAGACGTTCGCTCCGCTCGGCGCCCACGCTCCCGGCGCGAATGCGCCGGTGCGGATGGTCACCTGCCGTTGCGAACCCAACTGTTGACCGAAGACATCCTTCACCGTTCCCGCAATCGTGACCGTATACGTCCGATCCTGATCGAGGGCGTAGGGATCGATTGCAATGACATCGGTGCGGTAGTCAGGCACGGTTGCCAAGGTCTTGACCGCGTTTGCAGATGGAGCAATCGTGACCGCGCGGGCAATCGACGCGGGAACGAGCGGATTGTTGAACGCGACGACCGGGTCGCCGCCGGCGAAGCGCCCCTCCTCGCCGCTGCTCGGCATCGGCGTCGGTACGATCTCCAGCGCGGCGTAGGTGTGAATTTCGCCTTCAAACGCCCGGCTCGTTTCAAGATTGCCATACGTCGGCGCAACGCCGGGATCGATGCGAAGGCGGTACGTCGTTCCACGCCGCAGATCGCGTGCCGGACGCAGATTGTACACCCAGTCATCGAGCGAAGGATCGAAGAGCGCCTGCGCATTCGTCCCCGGCTGGGGTGTCGGCTGCGCTTCCAGTACGGCCGTCAGCGGCACGCTTTCGCCGCCGCCCGAGAGCGACGCGCGCGACGCCAACGAGGTCGCATCGACGGCAGCGTTCGCCGTAACCGCAATCGTCGGGCGCAATCCGGCCGGCGGCGGCGTTTCTTCATCCTGAGCTCCAGGCGAAGGCAGCCCGCGCAAGGCCAGTGGCTCGGTTTGGAACGTCCACGCCACGTCACGGTCGAGCACGTCGCCTGCAAGGTCGCGAAGTCCGGCCAGCAAGGTGATGCGCACGCGCGTTCCGACCGGTAGTGCTTGATCGGCGACGAAACCGATCATCCGCGGCGTCAGCACGGTAAAATGTCCGCGCAGTGCCGGATCGATCCGCACGCGGTCGAGTACGGCGCGCGGACCGTCGCCGGAGAGCGCGGTCACCGGGGTCACGGGTTTGGCAAAGATCACGCGAATTTGTGCGAGCGCATCGGCTTTGCCCAGTGGCGAAATCGAAGCGATCCACGCCGGCAGGGACGGCTTCGCCAACGCGGCGACCGGCGCAAGTTTCGCCGCGTTTGACGACGGGCCGGCGCACGAAACCAATGCGATAGCCGCAACTGCAGCAGAAACTTTCATTCCGTGCGTCGTAGCTTCGTCCCAGTGCCAACGAAACTCTTTGCTTGGCTGGTTCCCGCGATCGCGCTCGTCGCATTGCTTGCATTGCGTGCCGGCGGAGTCGATGTGACGGAGTTGCCGTTGCCGCAAGGGTCGATGACGTACACCGATCGCAACGGCGAGGTTCTAGGCACGGTGCTTGGCGCGGATTCCGCGCGCGCTGCCGAGGTGACGCTCAACGACGTTTCGCCCGCATTCCTCGATGCTATCGTTGCCGCGGAGGACGGGCGTTTTTGGCAGCACGGCGCGATCGATCTATTTGCTCTCGCACGCGCGTCTCGCGATTTGGCGATCTACGGGCAAGCGCACAGCGGCGGTTCCACGATCGCAATGCAGCTCGCGAGACTCACCGGGGAAACCGTTGCGCCGAGCGGGATCGATGCGGGTATCGGCGCGCAGCTAGGTGCCAAGATTTTACAAATCTGGGGCGCGCAGCGAATCGCGATCGCCTCGGAGAAGCGCGCAATTCTCGAAGCCTACATCAATCGCGTGCCGATGGGCGGAAACGTCTACGGCGTCGAGGCGGCCGCCCGGACCTATTTCGGCGAACCCGCCAGCGATCTCGATCTCGCGCAGGCAGCCGTGCTCGCTGCAATTCCCAACGATCCGTCCCGGCTTGGGCCCGATGGAACCGATTGGACGTGGCTGCGCGAACGCCAGCGCTTCGTTCTTCGCCGCATGGTCGAGCTCGGCTTCGTGACGGCGGCACAGGCCGAGTTCGCCGGTCGCGAAACGCTGCATTTTCGGCGAAACGATTCGGGGATCGCCGATGCCGCGCACGCTCTCTTCTTCTTGGCGCGCAACGCACCGCCGCATGGCGGTCGTACTCGCACAACCATCGAGCTGAGCCTGCAACGCTTCGTTCAGGCCCAGGCGGAAGATGTTGTGGCTGCGCTTGCGCGCTATCGGGTGGCCGACGCCGCCGCATTGGTGGTCGACAACCGCAGCGGCGACGTTTTGGCGTACGTTGGTTCCCCTGATTATTTTTCCAACGAAGTTCTCGGTCGCAACGACGGCGTTCAGGCGCTGCGACAGCCCGGTTCGTCGCTCAAACCGTTTACGTACGAGTTGGCTTTGGAACGCGGCGCGATTCGTTCCACCACGATCCTCGACGACGCCCCCGTCTCGTACGCGATCTCCGCCGGGAAACTCTATCAGCCAACCGATTACAGCGGGCGTTTCAGCGGCCCGGTCCGCGTCCGGGTTGCGCTGGCAAACTCGCTGAACGCGCCGGCGGTGCAGGTGCTCTCCACGCTCGGCGTTGGCGAACTGCTCGACCGGCTGCACGAGCTCGGCTTTGCGCATCTCGATCGACCGGCGTCGTATTACGGCCTCGGCTTGACCTTGGGAAGCGGAGAGGTGAGTCTCTGGGAGCTCGTCCAGGCCTATTGCGCGATTGCGCGCGCGGGCAGCGTCATTCCGCTGCGTCTGGTTGCCGGCGACGCTCCGGCCGCGCGCGTTGTCGGCCAAGCCGCGTATTGGCAGCTGGTCACCGACATGCTCGCCGACCCGCAGGCCCGCGCGAAAGCCTTCGGCATCGGCTCGGTGCTGCAGATGCCCTTCCCAGCGGCCGTCAAGACCGGAACCTCGTCCGATTTTCGCGATACGTGGACGATCGGATTTACGCGCGACTACACCGTCGGCACGTGGGTCGGAAACTTCGACGGCAGCCCGATGCGCGGCGTCTCCGGCGTGACCGGAGCCGGCCCGCTTTGGAATCGCATCATGCTCCATCTCTATGAACCCACCGCAGAGCCGCCGTCCTTTCCGCCGCCGCGAGGCTTCGTTCGCCGCGCGCTCTGCGCGACGACCGGTCACTCGCCCGGACCGAATTGCCCCGGCATCGTGCAAGAATGGATCTTGCCGCGCGACCTTGCAAGGCTGCGGCATCGCGATGGCGCGCCGGTCTTCCGGATCGTCTTCCCGCGCAGCGGCGACATTTTCGTGCAAAATCGTACGACGGGCACGCTCGAGGCGCGCGAGCAACAGCTCGTGTTGCGCGCAACGGGCGCCCACGCTCGCATTCGCTGGAGCATCGAGGGTTCGGCCATCCCCCTCGATCGCGACGGCAATGCCTTCTGGCCGTTACGTCTGGGGACGTGGCGAATCATCGCGGACGACGGGTCGCAGCGCGATAGCGTAACGATTCGCGTCGTGCCGTCACCGCGGCAGCTACGGCCCGGATTTACGCTTTTACGTGAGTAATCTGCCTTTGGTCTCGGGCGCCCAGCGAAGCGCGAGGATCAGCCCTAGCGCGCAGAGCGCGCACGACAAGCCGACGACGAGCGTCGTGCCGAATTTGCCAAGCAACCACGGCAACGCAAACGTACCGACGAATGCGCCGACGCGGCTTACCGCTGCCGCGAACCCCGTTGCCGTCGCGCGTATAGGCGTCGGGAAGAGTTCGTTGGGATACGTCAGCTCCAACCCCGCGGCGGCACCGATTCCGATCGCGTAAGCGACGAAACACCAAAGCACCAATGCGGGGTTGCCGAGCAGCAACAATCCAAAAGCGACGACGCCGATGCCGAATCCCGCAATGCAGAGCGGACGACGTCCCCACGACTCAACGAGCGGCAGCGCGATCAGCGAACCAGCGAGAAAGGCTGAAGTAATCGCGACGCTGCCGGCCGGTGACGATGAGTGGCCAAGCCCCAGCGCCGCGAGCACGAGCGGAGCAAACGTGTAGATGGCAAAGAGCGGAATGACTTGCAGGAGCCACATACTCGAAACGAAGGCCAGCGGGCCGCGGCGCTCGGACGCAAAGATCTGGGCAAAAGACGCGCTCCCGATCTCTCCCGCTTCGCTTGATGCGAGCCAGAGCGGCGACTCCGGCGCGCTGGCGCGCAACAGCAGTCCCACCGCAGCGAACGGCGCCGGGCTTGCAAGAATCCAGCGCCAGCTTTCGCTCCCGGTCGACAACAGTGCGTATCCGACGACGTAGGCAACGGCCGCTCCTAAGAACCAAGCGACTTGCATGCTATTGAGGGCCGCACCCCGGACACGCGGCGGCATATGCTCGGCGATCAACGCGCCGGCAATCGGATAATCGGCGCCGATCGCTACTCCCAAGACAAAGCGGACGGCGATTAACTCTCCGACGTTCGTAACGAACACGTGCGCGATGGACGCGATCGCGAAGAGCGCCAAGTCGGCGATCATGATCGTCCGCCGGCCATAACGGTCGGTTACGCGCCCGAAGATCGGCGCGCCGATGAGAATTCCCAAGAGCGTCGTAGCGCCGATTAGGCCCGTCATGGCCGCGTTCAGTCCGAACTGCGGGCCGAGCGTCACCAGCGCGAGGCCGATGCTGCTCAAAATGTAGCCATCGCAAAAGAGGCCCGCGTTCGCATAAACGAGCAGCGGCGCGCGGCGCATCATGCCTCGGGGCCGGGCTTACCGACTGGGGTGCGAACCCGAGGCTTGAATTTCGTAATCGACGTGGGCGCGCAGCGTATCGAGCGTCATCGAACCGCTATCGATAATCCACGAGTGGAAGCGCCGGATATCGAAGTCGGCGCCCAGCCGCCGCTTGGCCTCGTCGCGTAATTGCAGCATCGTTAGCTCGCCGGTCTTGTAGGCGAGTGCCTGACCGGGAATGTCCGTTGAGTATCGCAGCGATTCGGTCGCAATTTGGGCATCGCTGAGCGTCAGATTTTCGCGCATGAATGCCATTGCGCGCTCCCGGCTCCAGCCCATCGCGTTCATGCCGGTGTCGACGACCAGGCGAGTGGAGACCATTAAGTCCTGCATGATACGGCCGGCCTTATCGTACGGCGATTGATAGACGCCCATGTCCCAACAAAGCTGGGATGCGTACTCGCCCCAGCCTTCGACGAATCCGGTTTCGCTGAAATCGTAGCGCCGCACGTTTGGTAACGCCGCATTCTCCTGCTGCAGCGCGATTTGGAAATGATGACCCGGTATCAATTCGTGGCAGATGAGCGCGCCCGCTCCCAAGCTCGACGTGCGCTCTGGATGCCACGCATTGTACAGGTAGGTTCCCCGTGGTTTTTCTGCGGTCGGCTGATCGTAGTAACCGAACGTTTGCGACGCCGCGAGCGCCTCGGGCAGCGGCGCGACGCCGTACGGCGCGGTTGGTGTATGCAAGAAAAAACGCGGAACGGCAGCCGCCGCGCGCGCAACGTAGATTTCGAGACGCTGGCCGAACTCGGGGGTCGTTTTCGCAAAGAACTGCGGATCGCGCGCCAAGAAGTGCTTGAACTCTGCCACCGTCCCCGTGAAGCCGACCTCACCTCGAATTTCTTCGAGCGCCGCGTTGAGCCGGGCCACTTCCTCCAAGCCGAGGGCGTGAAGCTTCTCCGGGGCAATAGTGAGCGTCGTGTTTGCCTCGATGAGATATTGATAGTATTCGCGTCCTTGCGGGTACTGCCAAAGGCCGACGTTCGACGGAGCACCGCGACGATACGGGCCGGCCAGATACTGCGCGACGCTTTCAAATGCGGGAACGAGCTCGCCGGCCACGACTTTGGCCGCCCGCGCGCGCACGGCAGTACGCTCGGCGGCTGAGAGCCCGCTCAGGCGTGCTTCGGCCGGAACGAGAACCTCGCTCTGCGCCGGCGCAGCGTAACCCCGAAAGACCGCTTCCGAGGCATCGTTTTCGACGTCGGGCAGAACGATGCCGCGCGCATGCTGACCCTCGAGAAACGCCCGCAGCGAACGGACGAATCCGGCATACTGATCGAGCAGCGAAATATACCGGCGCGCATCGGCGGTATCGGTAAACTTGAAGTTCGCCAGCAAGGTCGTGATGGCGCCCAGTTGTCCGCCGCCCGCGTAGGGCGTGGTTTGCTGCGCCAGCCAGAAGTATTTCCGCTGCGCCACCACGTTCGAGGCGAGAAAACGCAGCGTCCGATAGGTCAGCCAACGATCGTGGTCGAGGCGCTGAGAATCGATCGTCCCCAGCGCCTCGAGAATCCCGCCCGCGAACTTCGCGTCTTCATCGGCGGCCTCGACGGTGACCGGCCGTATCGTCTCGACCGGCAGACCGATTTGCGAACGCAAGAAGTAATCCGACTGCAGCTGGTGCTGCCAGTACCGCTGCGCGAGATCGTCCACAGACGCAGAGCCCCGATCGTTCGTTGTCGCCATCGTTACCGCCGGCACGATGAATGCGAGGAGAAACGCCGCGAACCTTTTCACGCCATGAGGATTTGCCGAACCTCCCCGGTCTACCGCTCGAGCACGCGAAGATCGTTGTGGTTGTCGTCGTTGAAGTAGATCCGGGCGTCCTCGACGTTGTTGCCGGTTGCGACCATACCGAAAATGGATCCCGCGGCACCGCGATCGACGTTGCGCGTAGCGAGGATGCGCCCGTGCGGCGTCATTTCGACCATGATATTACGACCGTTCGGATTGCCGGTATTTCCGATAACGAGGTTGCCGTTGTAAAGCAGCGCCGAGCTTATCGGTGCGTCGAGCGGACGTCCCGCAAAGACCAGGCGCGCCTGGCTGGCCGAGGGACCGCTAAAGGTCATGCCGTCTTTACCAACCGTAACCCCGCCGGCTGGAATGGTGCTGACTCTGTCGAACGCAACGACCGTATTGTTCGCGCCATCGACGACGTACAGCGTATCGTTCTTGTTATCGTACGCCAGACCTGAGGGCCCGAGAATGCTTCCTGGCTGGCCGCGATTGATCGCGAAGCCGTTTGCAATTACGTCGTAAGTAAAGCCGGAGCCCAGGTTGATGCGCACGACCGTGCCGCCATCGCGAGCATTGCTCTCATAAAACGCCGGTGCGCCTGACGCGCCGCCATGCGGCGCGAAAATTTGACCGAACGGATGATGGAACGGCTTGCCTTTGATATTGGCTTCCAGCTGTCCAGTCGCCGATATGACCGGATTGTCGTTAGCTTTGAACGCCGCTGCCCAGATATCGTCAGCCGGACCGAGCGCGAGCGCGGCGCATCCGAGCAGGGTCTTGCTGTCGGAGACCAACAGCGGCTGCGCGCGGGGACGAGGATGGAGCGCAACGATCGTATAGCCGGTTCCCTGGACGTTGCTGCTCGCGTTGAAGTTGCAGACCACTAAGTCGCCCTTTTCGAAGAGTCCGTTGGTCGAGGGCGCAACCGCTAAGCCGTACGGGTTGAGTTGATGCAGCTTGGGATCGACCGTCGAACCGATAACGCCCTCTTTGGTCAGCAGTTTTAGAATCGAGAAGTTGACGTCAGGCTGCGACTGCGAGTGCGCCTGCGACTGCACCGTCGAAACGGTCGTCTGCGGAGGGAGCGCGCCGCCGCTATGCGAGCATCCGGCAATGGCGACTGCTGCGATCGCCGACACGGCAGCGGGCCGGGAGCTAAGGAAATTCAACATCAGAGCCTCCGAGGAGTGAGCGAGGTTCTTCCAACCTTACGGCGGCCGTATGAAAAAATTCTGAAAACACCGCCGCGACGCGGCCGAAACGTCAGCGCGCCACGATGGCGCGGTGCAACACGACGGCATTGCCACCGCGCGCCGGCTCTTCGTGCCCGACAAAGGGCGCCTGGCCGAACAACCCGTGATCGAAACCCTGCTTCTTTTCGGCCGCGGAGCGCTCGCGTACGCGGCGCGAAGCCGAATTCGCATCGTGCTGCTGCGCAAGAGCGAGCTCTATCGGGATGCCTCGCGCACCTTGGCGCGCCTGGGCATCGACGTCGACGCGTGGCCTGCACCCCCGGCCGGCCTCTTCGTGGTGGAAGAGCGCACCCTGTACCTACGCTCCCGCAGCCCGATGACCGTCGCCCACGAATTTGGACATGCGCTGGACTGCGCGCTCGGCGGCGGCGTTTACCGCAGCGGCATCGATCCGCAGGTTCGCGCGCTTTTCGCTAATGCGACGAACTTCGTCACACCATATGCCGCGACTGGCGTCGACGAATACTTCGCCGAATCACTTCGTGCGTACGTCGAAGCGAACGATGCTGCCTCGCCCTGGCCGCGGGCAACTCGCACTCGCTTGCGTCACGCCGATCCAGGGATGCACGAATTTATTGAGCTCCTCTTCCAACGTGAGTTTGGCCAACTCCCTGCAGCAGCCACCGTCGTCTCTATCTAATCCGCGCCCTTTGTCATCCTGAGCTTGTCGAAGGATGAGCCCGTCGAAGGATGCCCCGCCTGTGTCATCCTGAGCCTGTCGAAGGATCCCTCGCCTGTGTCATCCTGAGCCCGTCGAAGGATGACTCGCATTTTTCATCCTGAGCTCGTCGAAGGATGCCGCGCCATTGTCATCCTGAGCCCGTCGAAGGATCTTTGTCATCCTGAGCCCGTCGAAGGATGACTCGCATTTTTCATCCTGAGCCTGTCGAAGGATGACCGCCCCTTTGTCATCCTGAGCCCGTCGAAGGATGGCGTGTCTTTGAGCCGGCGTGCCTTGCCATAGGGCGTAAGATTCAAGTCCCAAAAGTAGGAGGAATGACCATTGCCGTCGTGCTCGCCTCGCAGCTATTTCTCCACGCGTTCGGCGGTGCGTGGTCGTGCGCCGTCAAACTGCCCGAAAGCGCGTACGGTCCCGCGAAGCAGTTCACTGAATCGATGCGCATTGCGGCGCTCCCGGGTGGTCAGTGGGCGCAGGTGCGCTGGAGCGAGCCGCGGCGCAGCGGCACGGCCTTGGTGGGACGTTTTGAAGGATCGCCGATGTGGATCTATGACGATTATTGGGACGATGGGCATTTCTACCGCGACCTCTCGCGCGCACCCGACGCCGCCGGCAATTGGCGCTGGTTCGACACCGACGACCAGGTTCACATGAACCCCACTGAGGGTCCGCAGACTTGGCGCCGCATTTCGCCGACGACATTCACCCAGGTGTACAACGTAACCCACGCAGGGGTGATGCATAACTTAGGCTCTGCCGTCTGCACGCGTCGCTAGGCGATCTTCAGCGCCCAACGCCACCAACTCGCACTCGCTTGCCTCACGCCCATCCTGGAATGCGCCAATACACCGAGCTCCTTTTCCAACGTGAACTCAGTCAACGCCTTGAAGCAGAGACTGGTCGTCGCTATCTAATCCGCCTCCGGCCACTTGTCATCCTGAGCCCGTCGAAGGATGACTCGCCTTGAGGTTCGACAGCATTACTATTGTCTACCAATCGTCTTTTATCAAGGCTGATTTTTTCGCACGCGACCACCCCTTCAATTGCTTTTCCCATCGGATTGCATTGTTGACGTCATAAAAGAGAGAAACGTGGACGAGCTTGACCGGTCGACGTGTGTAGGTGTAAGACCGCGGGTTCGTCCCCAAATTGTGCTGCACGACACGAGCGTCGGCATCATTCGTGATGCCCACGTAAAACGAGTCGTCGCTGCAGAGTAACATGTACACGAAATAGTTCTTCACCATCGCATACTGGCGCATCATCCGCGTAGAGCTAGATATACTAGCAAGTCATCCTTCGACAAGCTCAGGATGACAACGGCGGCTCATCCTTCGACACGCTCAGGATGACAATAAAATGCTGCGCGGAGCGTTACTTCAATCCGCGCACGTCCGCAACGCTGACGCCGGGCGCGTTGTTCCTCCACGCGCTGCGAATGTAGCTAATTACCGATGCGAGCTGCTCGTCCGACAGCAAACCTTTCCAGCGCGGCATTATTCCGCTGTAGGCCTGTCCGTCGACGACGAGGCGCCCTTCGAGTCCGTCGCTGACGATCGTGATGACCGCCGCCGGATTTCCGGTAACGGTTGAATTCCCAGCCAGCGGCGGAAAGGCCCCGGGCACGCCCTCACCGTTCGCCTGATGGCAGCTCGAGCAATTCGCGGCGTAGACGACGGCGCCATCGCTCGCCGATGCCGGATTTCTTACCGCCGCGGCTGACGCCGAGGCCGCCGTCGAACTCGACGAACCTTTCGCGCAGCCAACGAAGCACAGAGCGATGATAACGAGCATTGCGAATCTCATGGCGAACTTCTCCGTGGTCGAGCGCTCATCGCCCACACGAGCGCGACGAGCAAGAAATTTGCAACGAGCGAACTGCCGCCGTACGACATGAACGGCAGCGTGATTCCCGTCAGCGGAAGCAATCCGATTACACCCGCAACGATGATCACTACCTGAAATCCGAGCGTTGCGCCGAGTCCTGCGGCCAGCAGCTTGGTGTACAGGTCGGGTTGCTCGAGACCAGTGACGAACATCCGGCGTACCACGTCGAGAAAAATGGCCAAGACGATCAGCGCGCCGATCAATCCGAACTCCTCGGAGAAGGCTGCGTAGACGTAATCGGTCGCAACGTCCGGGATGAATTCGGGATGGCCAAGCCGGTACCCGCTTCCAACCAAACCGCCGGCAGCGAGTGAATAATAGGCCTGCGACGACTGATACCCGCCGCCGAACGGATCGGCGAATGGATTGCGCCAAACGGCGATGCGAGTCTGAACGTATGGATAATGATGCACTGCCCAAAACGCGCCGAGCGCGAAGAGCAACGCTCCGAAGAGCACGATATCGATCCGGCGCGTTGCGACAAAGAGTAGCGTAGCAAAAGTAGCGAGCAGCAGGGTCGCCATGCCGAGATCGCGCTGGACGACCAGAATCGCCATCGACGCCCCCCAGCCGATGAAGAGCGGCCCGAGGTATTTGACGTTCGCGCGCAACGACCAGGGACGGGCCTTGGCGATGACGTCCGCCGTTTCGGCAAGATATGCAGCCAAGAAGAGCACGATGAAGAGTTTGATGAGCTCGATCGGTTCGTATTGAATCGGGCCTAACCGAATCCACAGCCTGGCGCCATTGACTTCTTCTCCAAGCACCAAAAGCAACGCGAACAATGCCAGCGACGCTACGACCCACAAATATTTGTACGCGGCAAAGCGCCGGAATTGCGAGAACACCGGCGCAACCGCGATTGCGAGCGCCAGAGAAACGAGAATCCACAGTTGCTGTCGCTGCGCCAGTGCCGGTGACAAACGGGCGACCATCGCCAGACCGAGCGTTGCCAGCACGACGGCAAGCGCGGGTAAGAAGTCGTCGCGGACCATCGTCGGCGGTTGCCAGAGTACCCAAACGATGGCCAGTGCGCCGAGAAGTATCAGCATCCACGGCGGCCCAATCGCGCGCGGCGGGGCGAAGTGAAGAATGAGCGCTGCGATCGCGAGCGCGCCGATCATCGGCGCGAGGCGGCGAAACGTCAGTGCGATCACGCCGGCCGCACCGATCGCACGACCAGCCGGGTCGTGCCGATATCGATCTCGTCGCCTACCCGAATCTCGATCGCTTCGTCGATGCGCCGTCCATTCAAGAACGTTCCATTGCGGCTTCCCAAATCTTCGACATAGATCGCGCCGTTATGGCTCTCGAAACGCGCGTGGCGACGGCTGACCTCGGAGTCGTGCAGGAAGACTTCCGCGTCACGCGCGCGGCCCAGCTCGAAGGGAGAGCGAAGCTGCTGTGTGCGGCGCCCCCCTCGCTCGATGACCTCCAAATGCACGAGCATCGGCGTTAATGCACCAATGTCCGCGGCGGTGCGAATGCGGGGCCGGGCCGCCAGCAGTGCCACAAGCGCGAGAGCTGCCGTGATTTCCAACGTTCCGATCCGCATCTGCCGGTCGAAGTCCGCCGCTACGCTCAGCAGAGCGCTCATCGCGTCTCGAATCGCATCAGCGTGCTGCCGAACCGAAGCTCGTCGCCATCGCGTAACTGCCGAGTCTCCACGCGGCGTCCATTCACGAACGTTCCATTCGTCGAGCCAAGATCGCGCACGATCGCTTGACCGGCCGTAACTTCGACGACAGCGTGCGCGCGTGAAACGCCGGGATCGAACAGCAGAATCTCGCTCTCTTCGCTTCGCCCGATGCGTGCTATGCGCTCGATCGAATACAGCCCGTCGGGCGGAACCCCCTCGAGCGTGCGCAGACGGTACCTTCGTGATGTCTCGGCCTCGCCCGCGAGGGTAATCTCGATGGCTCCCAACGGCACCGTCGAACGGGCCGACATCGTAACCGTCGCTTTGCCCTCGTCGAACGCGATCCCAACCTTTTTCGCCAGATTGCGCAAAAGATCGGCCCATGCGCGTTCGAGATACGTTTGATGTTCGGCCAGGCGCTCGAAGTCCGGGGGGCTTACGTAGACGCCGTACGATCCCGGGGCGTGAAGGCGCCCTTCGTCGTCACGCGTTTGCGCTTCCATGGTCGCGACGAGTTTGCGCGCGATCTGAGCAGGCTCGAGGTCGCTGGGAAATGTTTTAGCAAACGCGCGCTCGATCAACGCCGAGCAGAAGTGCTCGATTTTCGCCAGAAAGCTCACGGCCGCCGCTCGACGCGCGCAATGTAAAAACCGTCGCGGCCCTCGATGCCCGGCGGCACCAAAACGTCGCCCTGCGGCGTGATGAACGAAGCGTACGCGGCCGGCACGAGGCCGCGCTCGAAGTTCTGCCGCAACAAAAACCAATCGATCACTTCTGTCGTCTCGCGAGGATCGGTCGAACACACCGCATACACCATCGCTCCGCCGGGGTAGACGTGACGCGCCATCTGTTCGAGAATGGCTCGCTGCGTCCGCGCAAGCCGTTCGCCGTCGCCTTGTTGCTTCTTCCATCGCGCTTCCGGATGCCGGCCGACGACGCCGACGCCGGAACACGGCGCGTCGACCAGGACGCGATCGAATCGTTGACCTTCCGGTAAGATCTCCTGGGTAGCATCGCCGACGATCAGTGAAGCAATAATGCCGCATTCCTTCAATCGCCCCTCCAAGATAGCGGCGCGGCCTTCGTCACGTTCGATGCAGCAGAGAGTCCCCTGGTTAGCGAGACGCGCACCGATTTGCAACGCTTTATTTCCGCGACCACTGCAGACGTCGAGGATCGCCTCTCCCGGCTGCGGTCCCAGCACGTCGACGACCATTGCCGAACTTTCCGATTGCGGCCACCAGGTTCCATCGTCGGTCGCGCCCACCGGAGGGCCGCGTTCGATGAGAAGCGCCTCCGCAACAAAAGCGGAGTGTATTGCCTCGACGCCATGCGCCTGCAAAACCGCGATCACATCGTTGGTCGTACCGGCCAGCGTATTGACGACAATAGCGGGCGCCGCCGGTTCGTTGACCGCGGCGCAAATGGATTCCAAAGCATCGCCGAAGAGCGGGCGCCACTGCCGCACCAGCCACGTCGGTAGGGAAAAGCGCGTGCCCAGATACTCGTCGTCGCTCTCAAAGCTACCACGTTGCGGTTCCTGTGGCCCGGCGCGGAGCAGCGAGCGCAAAACCGCATTGACGAGATTCGCCAGACCGCGATGCCCAAAACGCTTAGCGAGATTGACGAATTCGAAGACGGTAGCATGCGCGTCGGCCCTGGTATAAACAAGCTCGTAAGCCGCTAAACGCAAAATCTCGTGAATCGCCGGCGGGAGCGACGCATGAGTCATAAATGGCGCGAGGTGCCAATCGATAGCGCGACGCATCTTGATCGCGCCGTACGCGAGTTCGGCGGCAAAGGCACGATCGCGGGCGTCGAGCTGCGCTCGTCGCGCCCGATAATCGAACGACGCCTGAGCGGCTCGCCCCGGCGTGGCTACGCCCGGCGGCGGAAAGACGTCGCGGACGACGCAAAGCGCAAGTTCACGCGCGTTCATCAATCTTCCAAGCCGCGGCGAAGGGCGAAGTACTGCGCGCCGCTCATCCTGCCGCGATTCGGTGCGATCAGCTCGTCGATTTCGAGCGTGCCATCAGGCGAAACGTGGGCGCGCAGTAGTTTGACCATCTGACCGCCGAGCATTGCGCGCGCCGCGGGCTGCGGTGAAAAGGCGCGCACGAAGTCGACGATGCGCTCGGGCGAACGACTCATGTCGACGACCAGATCCGCCTTCGTGAACGGGCGCGTCACGCTCGCTTCGCCGGTTTGAGGATGTCCGACGAGCCGGCCACGCAAGGCCATCTCGAGTGCCTTGTCGAGCAGCGTTGCACCGCAGCGGGCGAGGCGCTCGTGCAGTTGACCGAACGTCTCGCCAATCTCGATTTCCGTCTTCTCCTGCAACACGACATCGCCGGTATCGAGGCCCGAATCCATGAGCATGATGCTTACGCCGGTTTCGTGGTCCCCGTTGGCGATCGCACTCTGAATCGGCGTCGCCCCACGGTAGAGTGGCAAGAGCGACGGGTGAACGTTCAGCGCCCCCAGACGCGGCAGATCCAAGAGTTCTTTGGGAAGAATTCGGCCGTACGACGCGAGCACGAAGAGATCGAAGCTTTCCGCAGCCATTTCTTGCGCAAACCGGCGGAGTTGCGGCGGCTCGAATACGCGTAAGCCCATCTCGTTCGCCGCGGTCTTAACGGCGCTGGCCCGCAGACGTTGGCCCCGTCCGGCAGGGCGATCGGGCTGCGTGACGACGCCCGCGAGGTGAGTGCGCGCAGCGGTAACGCGGAGGCTCGGCACCGCGAAGGCACTGGTACCAAAGAAGAGCGTCTTCACGGCAGCCGCCTCAAGCTTCGGCGGTTTCTTTCTCCTCTTCGCCGGCGACTGGGCGCAGGTTCTTCGCGCGATCGATGTAGAGCGTGCCGTCCAGATGGTCGACTTCGTGCTGCATGCACTGCGCTAGCAAACCATCTCCCTCGATTCGAATTCTTTGGCCGTAGCGATCGAGACCGGTCACGGCCGCGCGCTCGTGCCGAACGATGTCGCCCACGATGCCCGGCACCGACAGGCAACCCTCCTTGAGCTCGATCTCTTCGCCGAGAAGGTGTAACTTGGGATTGATGACGGCCGCGGGCTCGTGCTCGCCGTCGTGGACGTCCATAACGAAAACTCGCTTGGCGACGTTGATCTGCGGCGCGGCCAATCCGACGCCCGGCGCCGCGTACATCGTGGCAAACATATCGTCGATCAGCTGTTGGAAGAGCGGATCGTCGATCTCTCTGGGATCAACCCGCTTGGCCACCTTTCGCAGCGTCGGCTGACCTTCGCTGAGAATTTCGCGTACGTAGGGCATCGCGGGCCGCTATTCTGCCTTCGAGCGGCCCGCTACTCTCTGGGAGAACCCTTCGCCGCTACTACTTTGTGGTGAAGGATGAAACCAAGACGTGCGGCGAGCAGCCGGTTCCGCCGTCGTTCCAAAAGATGCTGACGGGCTGCTTGGGGCCGATGATATAGCTTGACGGCAACGACGATGCGTAGTACGTGGGATTCGAGTAGGTTGGCTTTGCGTGCGGGGTCGGTATTGCCGATTCGCTGATCCCGTAGAACGTCGACGTAAACGTCGAAGCGCCGTTGGATTGCACGATGTAGAAGTTGAACGAATTACTTGGCGGCAACGTGCCTTTGGTGGAGACGTAGATGTTTCCGACATTGGGTGGGGCCTTCTTTGTGTTTGGAATCGGCCAAAGTACTTCGAGCTGATTCGAGCTCGGAGGACCGCCGCAGTTTTGCCCCTGTCCAGGCACGGAAACGTTGCCGTTATTATTGCATGCAGCCAGCACCGCTGCTGACGTGAGAGCCAAGATAGCGCCAATCGACTTTTTCATAACCTAGAAAATCCTCTGCGGTTCGTTGGGACCCTTCCCAGCCTAATGTGAATTACCTTAGAGAATATACCCAGATAAGTCGGCATTCGCTACAACGTCGGCAAGCCGCGCGCGCACGTAGGCTCCGTCGATCGTGACCGTTCCAGTCTTTTCCGGAGCGTCGAAACTGACGTCTTCGAGCACGCGCTCGAGCACCGTATGCAGGCGGCGCGCTCCGATGTTCTCCGTCTGCTCGTTAACCGTCATGGCAAAGCTCGCCAGCTGATCGATGCCGTCTTGCGCAAACTCAAGCGCCATTCCGTCGGTAGCAAGCAGCGCCTTGTACTGCTCGACGAGCGCATTCTTGGGTTGCGTCAGAATCGTTTTGAAATCTTCGGCCGTCAGCGAATCGAGCTCGACCCGAATCGGCAAACGTCCCTGCAGTTCGGGAATCAGATCGGAGGGTTTGCTAATGTGAAAGGCGCCCGCAGCGATGAACAATACGTGGTCGGTCTTAATCGGTCCGTGTTTAGTATTGACCGTCGATCCCTCCACGATCGGAAGAATGTCGCGCTGTACGCCTTCACGCGAGACGTCCGGACCGCCGCGATGCTGTGACGACCCGGCGACCTTGTCGATTTCGTCGATGAAAATAATTCCGTCTTCGGCGGCTCTGCGAAGCGCTTCGCGCTTGACCGCGTCCATGTCGATGAGCTTGCCGGCTTCTTCTTGCTCGAAAATCCGCAGCGCCTCGGCCACGGTAACGCGCTTCTTCGTTCGGCGTTTTGGAAGAATTCCACCGAGCATCTCGCCGATGTCCGCCCCCTGCTCTACGCCGCCGCCGATCACCCCAATCGGCAAACTCGCAGACTCCTCGATCTCGATTTCGATGAGGCGCACGTCGTAGAATCCGCGCTCGATCTCACCGCGCGTCTGATCGCGTACGCGTTGCGCATCGGGAGAGACCGACGGCGCGCCGCCGGGCTGCGGCTGTTGCGCCGAATAGCCGCTCCCAAAGATCGAGCCGAGCGCGGCGCCCAGCGGATTGCCCTGTCCGGGGGCGGAGGGCGGCCGCGTCTCGGGATGCAGCGCGTCGATAACGCGCTCGACCGCGTGGCCGCGCGCTAATTCACGTACTTCTTCTCGACGCTCTCCCGTCACCGTGCGAATCGACGCCTCCACCAGATCGCGCACCATCGACTCGACGTCGCGACCGACGTATCCCACCTCGGTGTACTTCGTCGCTTCGACCTTCACGAACGGCGCGCCGACGAGCGCCGCTAACCGGCGGGCGATCTCGGTCTTGCCGACGCCCGTGGGACCGATCATCAGAATGTTCTTTGGCGTAATCTCGTCGCGCAAATCTTCACGCGCACGAGCTCGCCGGTATCGATTGCGCAGCGCGATCGCCACCGCGCGCTTGGCCTTAGATTGGCCAACGATATATTTGTCGAGCTCCTCGACGATCTGGCGCGGCGTCAGCCGCGCAGGATCGAGTGTCGTGGCGACCATGCTGGTCACGGGAGCACTTCCACGGTGATGTCGCGATTCGTATAAATGCAGATCTCCGACGCGATTTCCAGAGAGTTTCGCGCGATATCGGCTGCCCCAAGCGACGTGTTACGCAACAGCGCGGCGGCCGCCGCTTGCGCGTAGGCGCCTCCGCTGCCGATTGCTGCGATTCCCTCGTCGGGCTCGATAACATCACCGGTTCCGGAGAGCAGAAAGAGATGCTCGGGATTGCCGACGATCATCAGCGCTTCCAAGCGCCGCAGGACGCGATCTTGACGCCAGTCCTTGGCCAGCTCGACGGCGGCCCGCCGCAAGTCCTTGAACTCGCCGAACTTCGCTTCGAACTTCTCGAGCAGCGTAATTCCGTCGGCGGCCGAGCCGGCGAAACCGGCCAAGACCTTCGCGCCGCATATCTTGCGCACTTTGCGGGCGCCGTGTTTCACGATCGTCTTATCGAGGGTCACTTGACCGTCACCCGCGATCGCGAGGTTTCCGTCGCGGCGTACCGCGAGTATCGTCGTGGACTTCATGCTATCGTGGCTTACCCTACCGGTGCGCAGAGGGTTTCAGCTGCTAGCGCTTCGATCGCCGCAATCGCATGCTCCGCCAGGATGCGCCGCCGCTCGCGCTTGCCTCGCCGCCTCTCGCCCGGCGACGACCGGGCCACGAGCGGCGCCCAGGTCACGTTTGACGGCTGGAAGTCGGGCGTTTCCACATTTTGCAAGTGCGCGACGACCGCCCCGAAGGCGGTGAAGGGCGGAAAATCGATTGGAGCCAAGCCCAAAATCGCTCGCGCAGCGTGAACGCCGGTCATCGCCCCGCATGCCGCAGCCTCCACGTATCCCTCCGCACCCGTGATTTGCCCGGCAAAGTAGAGCGCCTCGGTACCGCGCAGCTTTAACCGCGCATCGAGTAACCGCGGCGAGTCGATGAACGTGTTTCGATGCATCACGCCAAGACGAAGCCACTCCGCCTGCGCCAGACCGGGAAGCTTCGCGAAGGCTTCCCGTTGGGCCGGCCACGTCATCCGCGTCTGGAAACCAACGAGGTTGTATGCTGTGCCTTCGCGATTCTCCTTACGCAACTGAACGACCGCATAAGGCGTCTCTCCGTTGCGCGGATCGCGCAGGCCCACCGGCTTGAGCGGCCCAAAGCGCAATACCTCGTCGCCGCGATCGGCCATTTCCTCGATTGGAAGACATCCCTCGAAATACTTCGTCCCATCGAACTCCTTGGCCGGATGGCGCTCGAGCCTCCGCAGATCGTTAAGCAGCTGCGCGTACTCGTTGCGATCGAGCGGAACGTTGAGGTAGTCGTCACCGTTGCCTTTGTCATAACGGGACTTCCGATACATCGGAGTTTCGTCGATCGAGTCCGCCGCGACGATAGGCGAAGCGGCATCGTAATAGTGCAGGCGGCGGCCGTCCTGCGGATGGTGCTCGCGCAAGAGCGCGTCGAGGTTCGCCAAAAAATCTTCGCTCGGCAGCGGGCCGCAGGCGACGATGGTGGGACGGTCGAGCGGAATGGCTTGCATCTCCTGGCGATGCAGACGGATTCGCGGCTGAGCGGCGATGCGCGCTTCGATGACCGCGCCGAACTTCTCCCGGTCCACCGCTAATGCTCCGCCGGCCGGAACCGCCGTTTCGCGCGCCGCCGTGATGATGAGCGAATCGAAACGCGCAAGTTCCTCCTTCAGCAATCCGACGGCATTCTCCAGCGCGACACCGCGAAGCGAGTTGCTGCAAACCAGTTCCGCGAGCGTGCCGGTCTTGTGCGCCGGTCCGCTACGCACTGGGCGCATCTCGTAGAGGTCAACCTGAACGCCGAGTCGGGCCGCCTGCCATGCAGCTTCGCAGCCCGCAAGGCCGGCGCCGATAATGCCGAGACGCTCTATGGGACGCTCCTTACGAAGATGCGGCTTTCGCGAGTCCCGCAACATCGTGCGTGCGGTCGGCGGCGCATTGCAAATGCACCTCGCCGCGCCTGGTTTTGGCGAGCACGTGCGAGCCGCAGACCGGGCATCGTTCGGGAACGACCGCGTCCCATGAAATGAAGTCGCACTTGGGATAATTGGCGCAACCGTAGAACGTGCGTCCCTTCTTGGAGCGGCGTTCGACGATCGCGCCCCCGCACTTTGGACAGGCTGCTCCGGTCTCTTTGACGATGGGCTTCGTCGTCTTGCACTCGGGATAACCGCTGCAAGAAATGAACTTACCGAAGCGCCCATGCTTGATCACCATCGGCCGCCCGCAGGTCGGGCAGATCTCGTCGGTCGGCTCGTCGTGCAGCTCGAGACGCGGCAACTTCTTCTCCGCTTGCTCGAGTTCGCTCTCGAACGGACCGTAAAAGCGCCGCAGCAGGCCGATCCAGTCCTCGTTCCCCTCGGCGACGCGGTCGAGATCGCCCTCCATTTTCGCGGTAAAGTCGAGGTTGACGATCTTCGGAAAGTGTTCGACCAGCAAATCGTTCACGGCAGCGCCAATCGGCGTCGGCAAGAACCGGCGTTCTTGCTGCGTAACGTAGCCCCGCGCTTGAATGGTTTCAACGATGGTCGAATACGTCGAGGGTCGCCCAATGCCGTTTTCTTCGAGCGCCTTGACGAGCGCGGCTTCGGTGTAGCGCGGAGGCGGTTCCGTGAAGTGCTGCTTGGGCTCGAGCTTGCGGCACTCGAGGCGCTGGTCCTCATGTAACTCGGGAAGGACTCGCGCTTTGCCCGAGCTTTGGTCGTCGCGAGACTCCTCGTAGACGCGCGTGAAGCCGGGGAAACGCATGACGGTGCCCGTCGCGCGGAAGCCGTACTGACCTGCAGCAATATCGATAACCGTTTGATCGAAGAGCGCGGCGGCCATTTGTGAGGCGACGAAACGTTCCCAGATAATCGAATAGAGTCTCAGGTCGTCGCGTCGCAAAACGCCGGCAAGACGCTCGGGCGTACGCCAAACCGAGGTCGGGCGGATCGCTTCGTGGGCATCCTGCGCCCCTTCCTTAACGCGATGGAGCCGGCCGCCGTGAAACTCTTCGCCGAACGTTCCGACGATGAATTCGCGAGCCGTCGCGCGCGCCTGATCGCTGATTCGCGTTGAGTCGGTCCGCATGTAGGTGATGAGGCCGACGGTTCCCTCCTCGCCGCCAAGGTCGACGCCTTCATATAAGCTCTGCGCGACCTGCATCGCCCGTCGCACGCGCATCTTGAGCTTGCGCGACGCCTCTTGCTGGAGAGTCGAGGTCGTAAAAGGAGCCGGGGAGTTGCGGCGCACTTCGCGGCGCTTGATCGCCGAAACACGGAACTCGGCATGGTCGAGGTCACTGACGATTGCGGATGCTTGCGATTCTGTGCTTACCTCAATCTTCTCGCCGCGGCGGCTGACCAGCTCAGCTGAGAATTCGGTCGCCTCCGCGCCATTCTCGCCTGCGAGCAATGCGGCGATCGTCCAATACTCTTTCGGAAGGAACGCCTCGATCTGGCGCTCGCGATCCACGATAAGCTTGACCGCGACGGACTGGACGCGCCCCGCCGACAAGCCGCTGCGGACCTTTGCCCAGAGTAAGGGCGATATCTTATAGCCGACGAGTCGGTCGAGAATTCGCCGCGCCTGCTGTGCGTTGACGCGATCCATATCGATGTGATGCGGATCCTTGAGAGCCGCGAGTGCCGCCTCTCTGGTGATCTCGTGCAGCTCGATCCGCTGCGGACTCGACAGTTTCAATAGTTCCGCAAGATGCCAGGCAATGGCCTCACCTTCGCGGTCCGGATCCGTCGCCAGATAGACGTCGGTTGCGCCTTTGACCGCACCGCGCAACTCCTTGATGACGTCGCCCTTGCCTTTGATCGTGAGGTACTTGGGCGCGAAATCGCGCTCCACGTCGACGCCGAGCGTGCTCTTTGGAAGGTCACGCACGTGCCCCACCGATGCTTTTACCGCGTAACGCGCCGGCAGAAACTTCTTGATCGTTCGCGCCTTTGTCGGCGATTCCACGATGATCAGGGGCTTTTTCACGGGGCCTAGTATACCGCCGGGGTCAATCCCCGGCAAATCTCGCGTTGTGACAACGCGCGCGTACGCGCGCGAATTTGCATCATTCTATGAAATCATCTATGATGCGTTCAAAAGCGCGAAATGCGCTGTCCACTAACGTAATTCGTCCCCCGCGGGACGAGGAGGATTGAATGGACGACATGCTTGGCGGCGGCCCGCCAATGGAAGAACCGAAACGTCGGGGTGGTCGCCGCAAAGGCGCGGCAACCGGTGGCCGAAAGAAGTCGGCAAACGGTCGAAAGAAATCGTCGCGTGCGGGTGCCGCCGTGGGCGGACGCAAGAAGAGCACCGGCGGACGCAAAGGCGGACGCAAGAAAGGCGCCGGCCGAAAGAAGAGTACCGGCGCGCGTAAGGGCGGACGCAAAGGCACGCGCAAGGGTGGACGCAAGAAAGGCACCGGCGGACGCAAAAAAGGCAGCGGTCGCAAGAAGGGTAGCGGTCGCAAAAAAGGCGGACGCAAGAAGAGTGCCGGCGGACGCAAGAAGAGCGCCGGCGGACGCAAGAAGAGTGCCGGCGGACGCAAGAAGAGTGCCGGCGGACGCAAGAAGAGTACAGGCGGACGCAAACGCAAAGGCGGACGGAAGAAAAAAGCCTAGCGCTTCGGCAAACGGAACGAAAAACGGGCGATCGAGGTCGCCCGTTTTCCATTTTATCGCGTTAGGTCGGGCCCGGTGCCCCCGTGCTCTTCCACCCAATGACACGCGGCGAAATGTCCGGCGGCATATTCGCGAAGTGGCGGTTCCTCAACGACGCAACGGTCGAACGCGACGGGGCACCGCGTGTGAAAGCGGCATCCGGACGGCGGATTCACCGGCGATGGGATATCGCCCGTGAGTACGATGCGCTTGCGGCGCTGCTCGACGGCAGGGTCCGGAATCGGAATTGCTGAGAGCAGGGCCTGCGTGTACGGATGGAGTGGATTTTGATAAAGGTCGTCACGATCGGCGAGCTCGACGATCTTGCCGACGTACATGACCGCGACCCGCGTCGAGATATGGCGCACGACCGAGAGATCGTGCGCGATGAAGAGATAGGTCAGATTGAAGCGCTCTTGCAGATCCTCGAGCAGGTTGATCACTTGCGCCTGAATCGAAACGTCGAGCGCCGAGACCGGTTCGTCGCAGACGATAAACTTCGGGCGTACGGCAAGGGCGCGCGCCACGCCGATGCGCTGCCGCTGGCCGCCGGAGAATTCGTGCGGGTAACGATTGGCGTGATAGGGTTGGAGGCCGACGAGCTTGAGAAGTTCGACAACCTGGTCTTCGATCTCGCTTCCGGAGGCAAGTCCGTGAATGCGCAGCGGCTCCGCAACGATTTCGCGAATCGTCATGCGCGGATTCAACGAAGCGAACGGATCCTGAAAGATAATTTGCATCGAGCGACGCAACCGGCGGATGCCGCCGCGCGTCATCGTCAGCACCTGCTGGCCCTCGAACGTTATTTCGCCCTTCGTTGCCGCGAGCAATCGCAGTAAGAGCCTTCCAATCGTCGTCTTCCCCGATCCCGATTCGCCGACGAGGCCGAGCGTCTCGCCCTCGTTGATGGAGAAGCTCACCCCATCGACGGCGCGGACGTCGGCGACGTGGCGCGACATCAAGCCGGCATGAATCGGAAAATACTTATAGAGATCCTTGGTCTCGACCAGCGTACCCGCCATCTATGCGCCGCCGCCCGCGGGAACGACCGGAAGGTCGCGGGTCTCTGCCGGTCGCTGGTCGAGCGCGCGCTGATCGTAAAGGTAGCAACGCGCTACGTGTCCACCGCCGAAATCGTACAGCGGCACGGGATTGTCGCAGATCGGCATGCGGTACGCGCAGCGTCTTGCAAAAGCGCAGCCCGGCGGGAGGCGTAACAGATTGGGCGGCTGGCCCGGAATCGGCTCGAGTCGCCGGCGTTCGCGCTCGTCCAGGCGCGGCAACGATGCAAGAAGACCCTGCGTATACGGCATACGCGGCTCCCCAAAAATTTGTTCGGCGGTCCCATATTCCACCATATTTCCGCCGTACATCACGAGCACGTTGCGGCAAAACTCCGCGACCACGCCTAAGTCATGAGTGATGAGAACGATCGCCGCGCCGGTCTCCTGCTGCAAATCGTTCATGAGCTCGAGGACCTGAGCTTGAATCGTAACGTCGAGCGCCGTCGTCGGCTCGTCGGCGATGAGCAGTTGCGGATTACACGAAAGCGCCATCGCAATCATGACCCGCTGACGCATGCCGCCGGAGAACTGATGCGGATAGTCGCCGAGGCGCTTCTCTGGGCGCGGTATGCGTACTTTGTGCAGCATCTCGACGGCGCGATCCCGCGCCTCCCGATTGTTCAAGCCCAGATGGAGCCGGACGGCTTCGGCAATCTGCTCGCCGATGCTGAGCACCGGATTGAGCGATGTCATCGGATCCTGAAAGATCATCGCGATCTTGTATCCTCGGATGCGACGCATTTCGGCTTCGCTCTTCTCGGGAAGATTCTCGTTTTCGAACGCCATACGATCGGCGCTAACGGTCGCACTCCGCGCGAGAAGACGCATGACCGACAGTGCCGTTACAGATTTGCCCGAACCTGATTCGCCGACGATTCCTAGGGTTTCGCCCGCATCGAGCGCAAACGAGAGACCGTTAACTGCGGTGACCGGACCGTCTTCGGTGCGGAAAGTGGTTCGAAGATTGACGACCTCGAGCAGAGGCACTCGGTCCTAGTAACCTCTGCGCTAGATACCGGTCAGTGAGAGCGCAAACCCGACGATAACAAAACCGACGGCCACCATCCCGGTAACGCGCTTGAGCTGCTCTTCTGCGCCGAGACGTCCGCGATACGCCGATTCGACTCGTCCGCCGATCGACCCCGAAAGACCCTCCTGCTTGGTGGTCTGAATCGCGAGTAGCGCGATGAGCGAGATCGAGAAGATTACGAAGAGTCCGGCGAGGCCGTGCGTGAACCACGGCATGTGCATTTGAAACCAGGTGGTGGGCATTGGCTGCGGAACGAGCGGCGCGGTCGGCGGCACCGCGCCCTTCGGCAAAGCGGTTACCGGGGCCGATGGTACGACCTTGGGTAGGGTCGCCGCGACCATGAATAGCGGGTTCATTGCGGCATCCTCTCTACGACCGGCGCCTCAAATGAGCCTGCAGGCTACCGCCGAAGCAGCCAGCGTGCCCAATTCAGGGACGCTTGGAGAGCCGCGCCAAGCGATCGTTCCGATCAAGAAACGCGGGGTCTGGCGCGATCTTGCGCGCAGCCTTTCGACGATTTTCAATCCGTTTCTAACCGCGTTCGCGCTCTTCGTCATCCTCGCCAACATCGGAGCGCGCGATACCCTCGATTTCTGGCGGCTGCTCTTCATTTCGACGTTCTTCGTATCAATTGGCCCAATGCTCTACGTTTTCTGGCTGAACGCGACCGACCGAATTTCGGATTTGGATATGTCGGTCCGCCCAGAGCGCGAGCTGGTCTTCACGGCATTCGTCGTCTTCGATGCGCTCGGCGCGGGGGCGCTCTGGCTCAGCCATGCCCCCCGCCTGATGATCGCGGCGATGCTTGGGTATCTCGTCTCAACCTTGATCGTGCAGTACATTACGCGGTATTGGAAGATCAGCACGCATGCGCTGGGAATCACGGCGCCGCTAACGGCGTTGACGTTGATCTACGGACGTCAGCCGTTGCCCTTCATGGTTCTCATTCCAATGGTCTGCTGGGCGCGCGTCTATCTCAAAGCGCACACCGTCGCACAGGTCGTTGCCGGCGCCGGGTTGGCCGTGGCGACCACCGCATTCTTCTTCTCGCTTTTCCACGTCGGTTTACTGTCGGCGCATTAGGATCGCCGGCCGGCGCGGATGCCGACGTAATCGTTATCGGAGCGGGCGCAGCAGGTTTGGCGGCCGCGCGACGTCTTGGCGAACGCTCGCTGCAGGTCGCACTTCTTGAGTCCCGCGATCGAGCCGGCGGACGCGCGTGGTCCATCCCCACGAACGACGCCGACACGCCCGCAGAGCTCGGCGCGGAGTTTATCCACGGCCCCGCTCCACAGACTTTCGCAATGCTGGGCGAAGCCGGGTTAACGGCAGTCGAGCTGGGTGAAGAATCGTGGCGTCGCGATCGTAACGGCTCGCTGCAGCCTGATGAGGATGACTTTCGCAGCGCAGCCGGCATCTTCGATGACGCGCAGCGGCTCCCACGCGACGAAAGCGTTGACGAATATCTTCGCCGATACAGCGATGATCAGAAGCTGCGCGACCGCGCCGTCCTCGCGCGCGCCTTTGTCGAGGGTTTCGACGCCGCCGATCCGGCAATCGCCGGCGTGCGAGGCATTGCCGACGAGTGGCGTTCCGGCGTCGATCTTACGAGCTCACGTCCGCTGACCGGCTACGGGCGCTTGTTCGACTACCTTCAGAAAACGCTTTCGCGAACCGTAACGCTCTGGCTCTCAACGACGGTACGCCGCATTTCTTGGCGTCACGGGCAAACTGTGGTCGAGGCGATCGGTCGCCATGGCGAGCGACTCTTCTTTCGCGCGCGGCGAGCGATTGTGACCCTGCCGGTCGGCGTATTGCGCGCACGCGGCGACGGCGGTCCGGTCTTCGATCCCGAGCTCCCCGAAGAGAAGCTCGATGCGTTGCGTTACATCGAAATGGGCCACGTCGCAAAGGTGACGCTCGCTTTTCAGACCGCCTTTTGGGAGAGAGTCAAGAGCGGGCGATATCGCGATGCGGCATTCTTTCGCGACGATCGCGGAGCGTTTCCGGTCTACTGGACCCGGATGCCCGTACGCAGCACGCTCGTCGCTGCGTGGGCCGGCGGACCGAGCGCAACGGCGCTCCAAACGTTCTCCCGCGACGGCGTCATCGAGCGCGCTTTGGAGGGATTTGGCGCATTGATCGACGATGCGCAGACGGCGCGCAACGAGTTCCAATGCGCGTACGTCCATGATTGGACGAACGATCCGTTCGCGTGCGGAGCCTACAGCTATCTTGCCGTCGGCGGCGAGGGCGCTCGCGCCCTACTTGCCAAGCCAATCGATGGTACGCTCTTCTTCGCCGGCGAAGCTACGTCGAGCGATGGTCAGGGCGGCACCGTCAATGGCGCGTTCGAAACCGGCGAACGCGCCGCGGAGGAAATATGCAATGCCTGAAAATGCAGCAGCGCTCCTGACGCCCTGGTCGAGCTTCTATGTTATGACGGGCTCTGCCGCGGCGGGATTGACCGGACTGATGTTCGTCGTCATCAGTCTCGTAACGGGCTGGGAACGGGGGGCCAATCGAGACGGAATATCCACGTTCAGCACGCCGACCGTGATGCACTTTGGGGCGGCATTGCTCGTTTCCGCGATTCTCGTCGCTCCCTGGCATTCGCTGGTCATCGCCGGCGTTTGCGTGGCACTCGTCGGCCTCCTCGGCGTTATATACGTCGTCCGCGTAACCTACCGCGCCAGACGGTTGCGAACGTATACGCCGGATTTCGAGGACTGGACTTGGTACAACGTGCTGCCGTTTCTTGCCTACGGCGCACTCTTAGGCGGTGCGATCGCATTGGCGATCGCTCCCGCGCAGGCGCTCTTCGCGATTGCCTGCGGCGCCATCGTCCTCATTTTCATCGGCATTCGCAATGCTTGGGACATCGTGACGTACCTTGCCGTCGCCGACTCCCCGACTAGCTCAAAATGAGCTGACGAGCCCGGACAAGCGCGCAATTTTTGACTGGAATTCAGCTTCATCCCCGCTCGTAACATAGGTGGTCTTTCCCGTGCCGGCCCCGCCATGAGCGAGCAGCAGCGCGGCGCGTTCCGCCTGCACGACCGCGGGATCGATCAATGCGATCGTACTCCCGAGTACGGCGCGAAAATGACGTTCGAGCAGCGGGTAATGGGTGCAGCCGTAAACGAGCGCATCGAGATCGAGCGGCAGATGCGCGCAAACGTTTGCTACCGCCGCTTGCGGGTGGGTGCCGTCGACGGTGCCGCTCTCAACGAGCGGCACGAGCGCCGGCGCGGGAACCTCGACAACGTCGATGCCTTCGATACGGCGGCGCAGAGTGCGGCCGTACGAACCCGCACCGACGGTCGCCTCCGTGGCGACCACACCGACGCGTCGAAAACCTCCGCGCTCCACCGCGATCGCAGCGGATTCGATCAAGTCGAGCACGGGCGCACGCGAGTGCGGCCAACCGTAGCGTTCGGCGATAGCGCACGACGTATTGCAAGCCATGACCACCGCCTCGACGCCATATGTATCGAAGCGCTCGAGGTTCACCCGCAATAACTGTAGCAGCTCCCCGTGCGTGCGGTCCCCGTACGGCACGTGCGCTTGATCGGCAAAAAAAATTACGTCGGCCGCTGGAAGCCGCTCGCGTACCCGAGCCAGCACGGTGAGACCGCCAAGGCCCGAGTCGAAGAGTCCGATCATTGAGCCGGTTGGTTACGAGCCGGATACTCTTGCGCGTACTCGGCGATACCGTCCGCGATTTCTTGGGCGACCTTCTGGCGCCAAGCGGCCGACGTAAGCAACGCGTAATCGCTCGGATTCGATAAGAAGGCCGTCTCGATGAGCACCGCCGGCATCCGCGCGTGTAACGTGACGTACATGTGGCTTTTGACGATGCCGTCATCTTTCGTACCATCGTTCGCAAGGTCGCGCTCGAGAGCACGAGCGAGCGCGAGATCGTCGGGTTTCGAGACGTAATACGTCGTACCGTACGGCCCAGAGTTGATGAACGCATTTGCGTGAATGCTTAGGAAGAGCCGCGCGCCGGCTTTATTAGCAATATCGTCGCGGGTTTGCAACTCGTCACGAGGACTGTCGTTTGGCGCGTAGACGTCGACGTCGGTCTCACGCGTGAGCTTAACCTCCCATCCGCGCGCAATAAGAATCTCGCGTAAACGCTTGGCCATGTCGAGCGTGAGATCGGCTTCGGCGACTCCCCCGTGAAACGTGCCGCGGTCGCTGCCACCGTGTCCCGGATCGATCACAATGAGCCGTGGGTTCGTCGGTACGTAACTGCTTCGCGCACCGAACTTCCAACCAGGCTGGTCGGAGCTACCGAAATCGCTCGGGCTAGGTTCAAGTGGCGCCGGAGTGACCGCGGTAACGCTCTGCGCGCTGCTCGAGACGACTTGTCCGATACTGCCGTTCCCGGAACGCGGCGCGTCGGCGACATCTTCCGTACCGACGTCAATCGTCAACCCCGTCGCCGACGGCTCGAACGAGATCGTCTTTGGGCCGTCGAGCGATAACGCGACGCGAACGGTCGTGGAATCGTCCTGACGAACGCGCACGGAGATGACGGGGTTGGGCGCCGGCTCCTCGACCGGCGGCCCTTGAAGCTGCGCGTTCTTGATGTCAATCCAAAAGCGATTGTCGGGGTCACGCAGCCGATGCCACTCGTACGTCGCGTCCCCGTTCACCGCGATGGTTACCGATGCTCCGTCACTCGCCGGCTGGGCGGTCACCGCCGTGACCAGCGCGGGACCGTTCGTCGAAGACGCGGGTTGCGGAGTCGAAGATTCAAGCGCAACAGCCGCCGGTGCGGCGGTCGCGCGGAGATCGAAAGCGAGCGATACATCGCGCTCGGCGCTGTTCTGCGGCGGCTGCGCGACGGTACCCGCATCGAACGAAACCGTCACCAGCGTGGTCGGTGCGCGTACTGTTCCTGCGCTGTCAACGTCGACATTGCGCACCCCAGCCTGGCCGATTCGGCGCGTCCCGACCAACGACGTTCCGACTCCGTCGAATGCATACGTTATCGCGGTCGCGCTTTGGCGGACGACGCGAGCTTGCACCGGCGCACCGGCATGCGCAAACAATGAAACACGATTACTCTCTTGTCGAACGTCGAGGGAAGCGAGCTGAGGCTGAAGGATTTTTTCTCCGCCGTCCTGCCGCAATGCCAGATCGAGAGCGCGCAATACCTCCGCGAACGGGAGATATGCTTCGTTCTCCCGCTCGTAGGGCGCGAAGCTTGCCTGCAACGATATCGGTCCCACGTCGTAGCGACGGTCGCCGACGGCAAAGCTCACCACGGTCGGCGCTGAGGTCGTGATTAAGATATACCGCTCGCCGGATTTCCACGTTAACAACGATCCCGTATCGTGGAGCAACGTGCGGAAACCGGGATCGTTGAGGCCGATCGCGAGCGCCCCCGATTGCTCGGCAACGTGCGTGAAGCGAATCGGTTGCTCCTGATAGAGCGCGGTAAGCGGCGCGTCGGCGCACGCCGGTAGTGCGCGTGTGGCGAGGAGCGTGAGCGCGGCCGCCGCCGCGGAGCTACCAATCCGAGCGACGAAGCGGTTGATCCAGCTCAAGATGTCCCCCCGGTAGTGTTTCGAGGCGGTGGTCATCGATCGTAATCTGCACCGCGTCGATTCCATGGATGCCCGTCACCGTGTAGACGAGGCCCTTGAAAACGCCGTTCTCGCCAAACGACCCCCCGGCTTGCGACTCGACTTCCTTAGAAAGGTCCACGCTCGCAGTCGAACCGTCAATCGCGACGTTGCGCACGCGGGTTCCCGGCGGAAAGCGAATCGCTTTGATGTCGTTCGGCGGACCGGCCACCGCCTCGACCGCCGCATAGAGTGCGGCGTTGCGCAAATGCTCGGGCGCGCTTTCTCCCGCCTGACGCGGCCGCAGCGAAACGCGCACTTCGCCAAGCGAGTTTCCGTCGAGCTTTGTGTAATAAACCGCAATCGTTTCGCCGTTGTTCGTCGCGCGTTGCGAATGGTAATACCAGTAGACCGCGGCGACGATGACCAGAAGCGCAACGAGGATGGGCAGGCGCGGCGTTCTCACGTCGGGCATCTTCCTTCGCGAAGGTCGGCAGAAATACCCTCGTCGAATCCGCCGAACATGAGCGAGCCGTCTCAATGAAGTGGCTCACGAAAACAATTCGGCGCGAGTTGCGCGCGTTGGAGCGCGCTCGACGGCGGTTCGTCGCCAAGTCGAATGAGAAGCGGTTGCACGAGGTTCGTACGACGGGGCGGCGATTTCGCTCGTTGCTGGAAGACGTCGCAACGATCGCGCCGTCCGGCGCCCTCTGCCGAAAAGTTAAGAGCGCCGCGGCCGCGACCGATGCCGCTCGCGACGCCACGATCGCCTTACAGCTGCTCGAGCGCAGTACCCCGCAGAGCGAGCTGGAAGCGGCGCGAGCCTTGCTCGAACAGCTCCGCGAACGCGAGCGCGCGGCCATGTCGCGTGCGCGAGTGAAGCTCAAACGAATGCGCTTCGCGCCCTAGGGACTCTACAGGCTCCTAGCTGCGCAATGAAGCCCGAACGAGTCGATCTCGATGGCGTCACCGAGGTCAACGAGCTCATCGATCGGATCGTGCGAATGCGGGTGCGTGAGGCACACGGGTTGGCCGGTGCTTTGGGATCGCGCGACATGCAAAGTCTTCACGACTTTCGCATCGCCTGCAAACGGCTGCGCTACGCGCTGGAGCGTTTCGGCTCGATCGCGCCGGATCTGGCCCAGGCCGCCGTTCGTTTGGCGTGCTTGCAGGATGCGCTCGGCGAAGCCCACGATCGGGACGTGCTGCTGACGATCGTACCGCCCGCCATGCTGCAGACCGAGCGGCAGCTTCGCAACGAGCGCGAAGGCTATGTTGACCAAGCCGCCGCCCTCTGGCGCGAGCTCGAGCAATTAATGCAAGCGCTCGACTCTCATCCGATCTAAATGATGATTTAATCACTCCGTCTGCGAGCCCGCTGCGCTGGAGTGGTAATAAGGTAGTCATGATGAACCTACGAAATCTTCTTCTCGCGTGCGCGCTCGGCGGATCAGTGGCGGCAGGCGCCGTTATTCCCGCCGCCGCGCAGGTCTCGGGCGGCATCTACATTCAAACCGCACCTCCGGCGCCGATCTACGAGACGGTTCCGGCGGCACCAGGCCCGGGTTATTACTGGGTTGCCGGTTACTGGACGTGGAACGGTTACCGTTACGTCTGGCGACGCGGCTACTACGCAACTGCACCGTACGCCGGGGCGGCCTGGCATGCGGGCCACTGGGCGCACGGGCCGAACGGCTGGTACTGGCGCCCGGGACACTGGGGACGCCCTTACTAATCGGTTAATCGCATACGACATCGCCCACCCCTGACACAGAGGTGGGCGATGCCCTCTCGTGCGTTGAACCCGCGTTCGATGCAGCTACGGCGTACGTTAAATTTTCCGGACGTCGTACTTTTTTTTGTCGTCGCCGGATCGAATTTGCAGTGGGTGGCCACCGCTGCTGCGGCCGGAGCCAGTTCGATTCCGGTCTGGCTCATCGGCGCAATCGCAATGTTCTTGCCCCTCTCCATCGCGGTGGTTTTTCTTTCGTCGCAGCACCCCGACGAGGGCGGTCTCTACATCTGGAGCAAGCGCGCCTTCGGGCCGTTCGCCGGCTTTATCACGGGTTGGACCTACTGGGCCAGCAATTTGCCGTATTTTCCTGCGCTGCTGTACTTCGCCGCCGGGAACGCGCTCTTTATCGGGGGCAGCAGCGGAGCCGCGCTCGCCGGCTCGCCAATCTATTTCGTCACTTTCGCACTCGCCGGGCTGGTGCTGGCTACCATCGTGAACGTTTACGGCCTACAGGTGGGAAAGTGGCTCAATAATGCCGGCGCAATCTCGCGCTGGGTCGTCACCTTGCTGTTGCTAGTCGTCGGTGCGCTCGCGTGGTGGAAGTTCGGCTCGGCAACTCGCATCGATCTCGCGTCGATGCGCCCGGGAGCGCATATCAAGGACCTCATCTTCTGGTCGGTGATCGCATTTGCGTGGACGGGCCCCGAGTCAATGCCGTTCATGGGCGGCGAAATCAAGGATCCCCGGCGCACGATTCCTCTGGGCCTTGTCGTTGCCGCACCCTTGATCGCCATTATTTACATCGGCGGCACCGCGAGCGTCTTGGTCGCGCTTTCCGCACACGACGTCAATCCGTCCTCGGGAGTAATGCAAGCGATCGGACACGTCGCCACGCGGTTCGGATGGCTTGCGCTCACGCCGGTTGCTGCGGCGCTCGTCGCGCTCAGTTGCCTGGGCAGCACCGGCGCTTGGCTCGGCGCGGTAGCGCGCATTCCCTTCGTCGCGGGACTCGATCGTTATCTTCCGAACGCATTTGCGCGCATGCATCCGCGCTGGGGTTCTCCTGTGGCCGCTCTCGTGACGCAAGCCGGAATTGCAGCGATCTTCATCTTTCTGGGACAAGGCGGAACGAGCGTCCGCGGCGCTTACGACGTCCTAGTGAGTTCCACCGTCGTTATCACGATGGTTCCGTTTCTGTTTTTGTTTGCGTCGGCATTGAAGTTTCGGTCGGCGCCGCAAACACCGGAGATGGTTCGAATACCCGGCGGGAAGTGGACCGTTGCCGTGGCTTCACTCGTCGGTTTGGCCACGACCGCCTCGGCAATCGTCTTTGCCGGGTTTCCCGCCGACGACGATCCCCACAAAGCGCTTGCCGTCATTAAAGTGATCGGGTTGACGGCGATGGTGCTCTTGGGCGGAGTCGCCATTTATCTGGCCGGACGCCGAAGGGCCTCCGGCGTGAGAGGAGTTTGAAATGCAACAATGGTGGATCGTACTTGCAGCGGCGCCGCTCGTCGCCGGATGCTCGGGCGCCCCGACGATTGGCGCCGCCTCGCCGATGCTTGCGTCGGTGGCGGATCGATTGCACTCGCGCGCCCCGCATGCCAATAACGTCGTCGTTGTCATCATGGAGAACCGCGATTACGATCTGGTAATCGGCAGTAAGGAGGCGCCGTACATCAATAAGACGCTCGTGCCCGAAGCCGCGCTTATGACCAATAGCCATGCGATCACGCACCCGAGCGAGCCGAATTACTTGGCGCTGTTCTCCGGCTCGACGCAAGGCGTCACCGACGATTCCTGTCCGCACACGTTCGGCACGGTGAACGTGGGCGAAGAACTGCTCGGAAGCGCCAAGAGCTTCGACGGTTACTCCGAGTCCATGCCGTCCGACGGCTACACTGGTTGTTATTCGGGCGAGTACGCTCGAAAACATAATCCGTGGGTCAATTTTACGAACGTGCCGGCGTCGTCGAACCTCGTTTATACGCACTTTGTAACGCCACCGCCGACGCTCGCGATCATCGTTCCGAATCTCTGCAACGATATGCACGATTGCAGCACCCAGACCGGCGACACGTGGCTGAAGAAGCATTTGCCGCCGATCTTGAAATATAATAAGAAAAACGGCGGTCTCTTTATCCTCACCTGGGATGAGGCCGCCCCCGACAAGAACGGCAAGAATCAAGTTCCGACTTTGTTGATTGGTCCCACGGTCAAGGCCGGCCAATACAATCAGGACATCACCCATTACTCGACTCTGCGGACGATAGAAGATATCGCCGGCATTCCGTGCACCGCGAATGCATGCACGGCGAAAGATATTACCGGCGTGTGGTACTGACCGGGGCTAGCCCTCCCCGCCATCGTAAACTCGTCGCCCTTCGAAATATGTAGCGACGATCTTCGTGCCTTCGATTTCATCGGATGGAATCGTCATCCAATCTCGATCGACTACAACGAAATCGGCGTACTTCCCGGGCGCGATCGAGCCGATTTCTCGCTCCTGTAGGTTCGCATAGGCCGCATTCGCCGTCATTGACGCGAGCGCTTCGGTTCGCGTCATGCATCGCGTGGAATCTGATTGGCCCGCGATTGAGGCGAAGAAATTGCGCGTCGGGCTCGCCGGTTCGACCGGCGCGTCGGTGCCGTTGGCAATGATCGTCCCCCGGTCGAGCAGCGCGCGCCAGGCGTACGCGCCTCGCAGACGCTCGGCGCCAAGGCGACTCTGCGCCCACTTTAGATCGCTCAGTGCGTGCGCTGCCTGCATGGATGCAATGACGCCCAGCTCGGCAAAGCGGGGAACATCGTCGGGTGCAAGTACCTGGGCGTGCTCGATTCGGGGACGGGCTTCTCGAGCACTCGTCCGCCGCGACACGGCCGCAAACGCGTCGAGAACCATTCGATTTGCGCGATCGCCGATGGCGTGAACGCAGACTTGGAATCCAGCGCGCGCGGCTTCTTCCGCAACGCGCTCGATACGTTCTCGCGACGCCAGGATCAAGCCGGCATTGGTAGGATCGTCGCTATAGGGCGCCAGCAATGCCGCGCCTCGGGAGCCAAGTGCGCCGTCGGCGTACAACTTGATTGCACGGACCGAGAGCCGGCCGCCGTGTGCGCGTTCCGCCGCGCAATTTGCCAGATATCGTTCGAGCAGCGAGGGCTCGTCGTGAATCATAGCGTGGTTGCGGATCGAATACTCGCCGCGATCGATGAGCTCGCGGTGCGCGGTGAGGACGTCCTCGCCGCAGCCCGGCTCGGCAACCGCCGTGATGCCCCAGCGATTGCAGTGTGCGACGGCCGCTCGCGTTGCCCGCACAAGCGCTTCGTGCGAGGGCTTCGGTACTTCGTTGTAGATGAGCGCCTCGGCCGCGTCGACGAAAAGTCCCGTCGGCTCGCCCGCGGCATCGCGTAGAATGCGCCCTCCCGGCGGATCAGGCGTCGAAGCGTCGATCCCGGCGATGCGCATCGCGCAGGCATTCGCTAAAACGGCGTGTCCGTCGACGCGTGCCAGCGCCACGGGACGATCGGGAATCGCGGCACTCAAACCGCGATGGGTCGGAAATACCGGCTTGGCCCAGCGATTTTCGTCCCATCCGCGGCCGAGAATCCAACGTCCCTCCGCGACGGCGGCGTACGCTGTACTCTTTCCAATCAGTTCGTCGACGGAGTCTACCCCATCGAGCTCGACTTGCTCGAGCTTCAACCCCAGATTCGTCAGATGAAGGTGCGCATCGACGATTCCAGGCAGCACGCTTCGGCCGCCCAGTTCGAGCACTTGGGTGCGGGGCCCGCGCAGCGACATCGCGTCCTGCGCGGCGCCCACGAAAACGAATCGCCCATTGCGAATCGCGAACGCTTCCGCTCGCGCAGCGCCGCCGTCGACCCGATACACGCTCGCGGCGGTAACGATCAGATCGGCGGCGCCGTTCAAAAGGTCGATTCGGAACCTTTGCGGTTTACCGTTGGTTCAAATCGCCGCGGGTCTCCCCCGCGTACTCGATATCGGGCTGCGTTGCACGGTCATCGATATCGTCTCGCTCGAATGCGTCGCCTGACGATCCGTTATCCGCATTCAGCGCCTGTCGCACCTCATGACGGTGTTCTCCTGATTTCGGCTTGACAGCGACCAAAATTCCACCCTCGCGCAAGCCCTTCTCGTACTCCTTCGCGCGTTTCTCGCCGACGCCGACCCCGATGAGGCCACCGATAATGCCTCCCCCCGCGGCGCCGGCTCCGAGTCCAGCGAGCGCAGCGGCCAGCGGCCCGGCGACAAGCGGCACCGCAGCGCCCCCCGTCAACGCGACCGCGCCCGTTGCGGTAATTCCGGCGACGATTGCGCCGAGCACGCCGCCGATCGTCGCACCGGCGGCGACTCCTTCGCTTCCCTTGGTGTTGACCATCGCGCCGAAGGCACGCTCGCGGGTCTTGTCGTCCATCATCACGCTGATGTCGTCCCGCCCATATCCCAAACTATGCAGTCGCTCCACGGCTGCTGCCGCCGGCTCGCGCTCATAGTAAATTTCCGTCTCGTATGCGTCGTAATCTTGCATTACTCCCTCGCTTTCGCTGCCTTTGTACCCCAGGGCGCGGCGCTCAAACGACGTCGACGATGAGCCCCGAGTGATCCGTAAGGCCTTCCAATCGAAAGCCGTGATCGTACTGCGCGTTTTGCAATCCAGGCAAGAGAGCGTTCGAAACGAATGCCTTGTCGATGCGCCAGCCGTTGCGGCGCTTCTCGGGCGCCTCCTTGCGAAACGGATACCAACTAAATTCTAAGGCTTCGGGGTGCAAATGGAGCCACGCCTCCGTCCAATGTTCTTCCAGCTCGGCATAGAGATCGGCCGTACTGAACTCATCGGCCAGGCGGCTTCGTCCCACGTTCAACTCGATATCGGTCGCATTTCGCCCCGAGTTGAAATCGCCGACCGCGAGGGCGCGCTCATCGCGTTCGTTCCAACGTTGCGCCGCCGCGATCAAACAGCGCAGATGGGGCCGCTTGCGATCCTGTCCGGGAAGGTAGACTCCATAAACGCGCAGCCGATCGAAGCGCGCTTCGACCACTGCGTTGGGATACTCGTCATCCGCGAGTCCAAACGGGTTGACGAGCGGCGTGAATCGTTCGCGCGCCGCGAGGAGCACGGCGTTGCCGCGGTACTGAGGGCTGCTTCCAGCGTGATGGCGGTAACCCGAATCTTCGAGCATCGTCCGAATACGCGCTCCGCAAGCGTTATTTCGAAACTCTGAAAACACCACGATGTCCGGGTTATGTTGAATGCATCGAGCCATCAATCGCGCGGAGGTGGCGAGGCTCCCGCCGGACCGAAGATTCACGGCTACAATGCGCACGCGCACGAGAGTTAAGCAGGGGGCCACTTCGTCCCCCGGTAAGAGTCGTGTACGCGCCCGGACCCTTCTGACAGGAGGCCCGCAATGAACGACCCCTCGGGACCACCGCTTGCCGAATTTCTGCTCTTGCTCGCGACGGATCCGGAGACGACGGAAGCCTTCACAGGGGCTAACGCTGTGGGAAGATCCACCATGCTCGCCGATTACGGGCTGAGCCAAAATCAAATCGACGCGGTGCTCAGTTGTGACCCAAAGATCCTCCACCAAGCCGTGATCGAGGAGACGGGCGACCTTCTCGATGCGATCTACTGGGGAAAGATTCGGATGTTCGAAATTGCCTTTGACGCCGAGGAGTGAGCGTTCAAGGGGGATCGCTCGTCGCCGTCGGCATCGGCATTCGGGCACCCGCTCAGGCGACGCTCGAAGTTTCGGCACAGATCGAGCGAGCCGAGAAGGTCTTTTCGGTGGTCGCCGATCCGCTCGCGGCATATTGGATCAGAAAACTCAATGCAAAGACTGAATCGCTCGGCACGCTCTACGCCGTGGGCAAGCCTCGCAAACAGACGTATCGCGAGATGGTCGAGCGCATTACCGGTGCAGTCTGCGACGGCTTACGCGTTTGCGCCGTAGCGTACGGACATCCGGGCATCTTCGCCTATCCACTTCACGAGTCGATTCGGATTTTGCGCGAGATGGGATACGCCGCCTCGATGCTGCCCGGTATTTCGGCGCAAGATTGCTTCTTTGCCGATGCGGGAATCGACCCGGCGGCAGGGGGCTGTCGTAGTTACGAAGCGACGGATTTTTTAGTCTATCGGCGCGCGACCGATACCACGACCGGTCTGCTGCTCTGGCAAATAGGCTCGATCGCCGAGTCGAGCGTCCGCAACAGCGACGATGCCTGGAATCGCGACGGGTTGCTCGTGCTCGCGCAGCGGCTTTCCGAAGATTATCGCCCCAACCACGAAGTCATCGTCTACGAAGCAGCGCGCCTACCGCTCTGCGACTCAACCGTTATCCGCGTTCCGCTAGAGAGACTCGCAGAGGCTCCGGTTACGGCGCTGTCAACGCTCTACGTACCGCCGATGACGAATCCGAAGATCGATAGGGTCACCGCGCGTCGTCTCGGACTGGTGCGCTAACTTCCGATGCCCGCCGTCATTCGCGCGATCGTCGTGATCGTTGTCGGCGCGTGGATGCTCGGAAGCGCTCTACCTTCGCTCGAGCGTTGTTGGCAGCCGTATCCCGACAACGGGCTCGTGGGAAACGTCGACTTCGACGGCACGATCGGCTACGTTACCCCGGATTCACCCGCGGCGTCACTCGGCATCGAGCCGGGCGACCGCGTCCAGCCACCGCTGCCCGCCGACCTCTTTCGGGATCCTCCCCCAACGTTTTCATTTCGTTTGAATCACGACGGAGCGGTTCGCACCGTCACGATCGCTCCCCGCAGCAGAGTGCCGACGCGTGTCGAGCGACTGCTCTACCTTGCGCTCTTCATCTCGTACTTCGTCTTTCTCGTGGTCGGGTCCATGGTGCTGCTGCTGCGGCCCAGTCCCATGACGTGGTCGTTCTATCTCTACTGCGTGTTGCGCCGATACGGCGATTTGGGATTCTATTGGCCAGGATCGAACGAATTCTATTGGACGAACCTGCTCGTACTAAGCGCGCTGAGCGGCGCGACCTGTGCCTTCGTCGCCATTTTTGCTCTCCGATTCCCGGCCGATCGCGTGGATGGTTGGCGGCGGCGTGCACAGGGGATCGCAGCACTGCTTTCGATCGCCCTCCCGATCGCCTGGTTCTGTGTCTTTCTGCGTCTGTGGCTGGGATTGCCGTCGCAAACGCCCGCCAACGCGTTAACGCTCTTCACTGCCGCCATGTACCTCGGAGCTTCGGCGATTTTCGTGGTAACGTTCCTGCAAAGTCACGGTGCGAATCGGCAAAAGTTGCGTTGGGTGCTGATTTTTCCCGTGGTTCTCGTGCTGCGGGTCATTGCGATTCTCGTCGGGGACGGCCTCTTCGCGTTTCCGCTGCCGGATTGGTTCCCGCAGGCTCTTGCGATTTTGGCAATCAGCGTTCCGCTGACGGTCGCCTATGCCGTCGTTCGCCGCCGCGTCTTCGACGTAGAATTCGCAATAAGCCGCGCGCTCGTGTATGCTGCAATCACGAGCCTCATCGCCGGAACGTTTCTGCTTCTCGATTGGTTCATGTCAAAGCAATTTGCGGCAACTCGGTTTACGCTCACCGCCGAGATCATCGTCGCCTTAGCGATCGGCTCCTGGCTCAACATGCTGCACCGCAACGTTGACCGCTTCGTCGACAGCACATTCTTCCGGCAGCGCCATCTCTCGGAACAACGGCTCGCGAAGGCGGCCGCCGCGGTGCTGCGCGCCGAGTCGCACGAAGTCGTCGATCGATTCTTAGTCCACGAACCGCTCCGCGCCCTGGATCTAACCTCAGCAGCCGTCTTTCACAAAGATTCCGGCAGCGGCCACTTCGTTCGCGACGCATCCGCGCATTGGGAGCGCGTCGAGACGCGCGAGCTGACATCGGACGATCCACTCGTCTTGCATCTGCTTGCCGAGGGGGCGCCCGTGCGACTTGCCGATGTGGTGTGGGGATCGGAAGCGTCGGCCAAACACGTCGGAGATGCCGTGCTCGCAATGCCGGTGCTGCTGCGCGACGAGCTCGTCGCCATCGTTCTTTATGGCCCGCACCGAAGCGGCGCGGATATCGATCCAGACGAGATTCGCGGCGTCGTGTTGCTCGTCGAACGGGCCGGCGCAGCGTACGATCACATCGAAGCGCGGACCTTGCGCGCGCAAGTCGAGTCCCTCATCCGCGATCGCGACGCGAAGCAGCGCGAGATCGAGATGCTTCGAACGAGCTCGGCGTGAAAGGAGAGGCCATGAAAAAGTACGGGATCGGCGCGGCCGTGCTCGCATTCATTTGCGTCGTGATGGGCGTGCACGGAGCGCGCGCCGCCGAGGGCGCCGACGTGATGGCGACGATCGATCGGGCGATGGACGCGCTGAACGGCGGCAATCGAGCGGCGTGGATCGCCTCATGCGCCGTACCGGCCGCGATCATCGACGATATACCACCGCACACGTGGCAGGGCGTCAGCGCTTGCGGCGATTGGTGGCGCGCCTTTGCCGCCGATGCGAAAAACAATCACGTTACCGACGGCGCCGTGAGGCTCGGCACGCCTCTGCATCTCGCAATTACCGGCAGCGTCGCCTACGTGGTCTGTCCGGCGACGTATGCGTACCGGCAATCCGGGAAACCGCGCACCGAGTCCGGCATTTTTACGTTCGCGATGAAACGAAGCGCGAGTGGCTGGCTGATCACCGCCTGGTCCTGGACGCAGCACTCCTAGAGCATATATGTTTTCGGCGGGTGGGCCATCTGCAAGATTTCCCGATCGATTCGAAAAGCCGAGATGTCGGAGTTGGTTGCACCATCGAGGGCAAGCTCGGCGAGAATACGTCCCAGCACCGAGGCAAACTTAAAGCCATGACCCCCGCCGACCGCCACGAAAACGTTGGGATGGCGGGCAAGTCTGTCCACGATAAAGTCGCGATCGGGGGTGAGCGCGTAAAGACACGTCTTCAAACGGTGCACGGGCCCCAGCGCCGCTGGAAGATATCGCTGTAGAAAGCCGGTAACTCGCGCCGTGATCGCCGGATCTTCTTCGAATCCGCGCCTGTCGGGGTCGACCGGCTTTCCGCCGCAGTCCTGCGTGATCTTGACGGCACCAGACTCGCCGAATACGGGAAATCCGTAAAACGACGGATCGTCCATCCAAATCCAAATAGGGAACGAGCCGAAAGCGAAGCTCGCGAGATCGCGGGGCGTGAAGTAGATCACTTGCTCCTTGGTCACCTCGAATGGGATCGAGAGGCCGAAGTGCGCCAGCAGCCGCGGCGTCCACGCCGCCGCCGCAATGATCAGCTTGCCGGCGCGATACCGCACACCGCCGGCTTCGACTTCGATCTCACCGGCGACGTCGCGCAGCGCCGTAACCGGCGTTCCGTCGCGCAGAGTCGCACCAAAGGCGGTCGCGCAACGGCGAAACGAGGCCGTCGCGCGTTCGGCGGCGACAATGCCGCTCTCGGGCGCAAAAAGGCCGTGAATTTCGTCGCCAATCTGCCAGACTGGCCAGCGCTTGCGAATTTCCGCCGCGTCGAGCTCTTCAAATTCGACGTCGCACCTACGCATCGAATCCGCATAGCTCGAGAGCGCGATCGCCCCGTCGCGCGGCCCGAGGTCGAGTCCACCGGTCTTCAGGACGAGCTGCTCCTCCGCGTCGCGTTCGAGTGATTCCCAAGCGACGTATGCTTCTTTTGCCAGCGCTACGTAAGCAGGCGTAAAGTATGACTTTCGGATGATGCGCGACCAATCGTGAGAGCTTCCGCGATCGTGCCCGCGAGCAAACTGCTCGAGCGCCAATACCTTGGCCCCGCGCTTTGCAAGCCAGTACGACGCGCCGCTCCCAAGTGCGCCAAGACCCACGACGATAGCGTCGTAGTCGCGCCCGCCAATGCCGCTCAGCGGAGGTTCCCTTCGCCGACCCGGGAGGCGAGATAGCGCCGTATGTCAAGGCTTGCGTCTTCCATCGGCGCGTAGTAGCCGTGATCGAAGGCGCGCGACTGCATTCCCGCCTGAACGCTCTCGCAGATCTCCCAGTCCTGCTTATTAACCAGATCCCAAAACTCGACCACGTCGTTCGGGTCGAAGGTTGTTTTGGCGATTTCAGCCGGATCGAAGAGAAAGTCGCAGCGAACCGTGGTCGACGCCGGTCCATGTGGCCAGAGCGAAAACGCCGCGACGTGATCGGCGCCCAGGCTTAGCATGAAATTCGGATAGATCAGTTCGCCTTTGTGACGGACCTTTTCGTCATCGCTGAGGCTCACGAAGGGAGCGCGAGCGCTCGTGCCGTTGCTGGTGAAGGTCCAGGCGCCGTCTCGATGAGGAATTCCGCGCTCCCAGTCAAGCTCGTTGCCGCCTTCACGTTTGAAAGCTGGGACGACTCGGCAGAGTTCGGGATGGACGCCGGCACAATGGTAACATTCGTTGTAGTTTTCCAGCACGACTTTCCAATTCGCCGCGACTTCGTAGGCGATCGACGTCGCGGCTTTCAGCTGCGCGAGCGGATAACGGGCGAGGCGGGCTGGGATCGGACCAAGCTGCTCGCGCAGCGCGTTCGCCGGTTCGGGCGAAAGATGCACGAAGACGAAACCTTCCCATTCGGCAACGGCGGCGGCGTGGAGACGGCGCGACTTCGAGGGCACCGCATCGTTCGGCACGTGAGGCGAGGCCAGCAGTCGGCCGTCGAGCGCATAGGTCCACGAATGATACGGACAGCGAATGCTGCCCCGCACGACGCCTTCGCCGCGAAGGAGCCGGCATCCGCGATGGCGGCAGAAGTTGAGGTGGGCGTGCAACCCCTCATGCGCGCGTACGACGATGACGCTCTCGCCGGCGATGTCGAGGACGCGATAGGCGCCGATGTCGGACCACTGCTCGGCACGCCCAACGTAAAACCATTGGCTCCAAAAAATGGCATCCCGCTCCCTCGCGTAGAACGCATCGCCCCAATAGGCTTCTCGAGAAAGAGATGGCTCAAGTCCACTTATCTCCGAAGGTTTCATCGGTTCAGTTACCAAAAAGCCAAACAAATCGGTGGTTAACGGCGGATTCCGTCAAACGAGATAGAATCCCCTGCGTCGCGCGCAGCGCTAAGGAAGTTGCAGGTTTGAGATGCGGACGTTTGTGAGGCCCAACGTTAGTGCCGGCGCTAGAACGCTGGCAGCCCCGTGGTATATCTCACCAGAAATCTTCGCGCAAGAGCAAGCACGCATCTTTGGCCGCGAGTGGCTCGCCGTGGGACGCGAGGAGTCGATCGCGCAGACCGGCGACTTCTTCACGGTCGAGCGCGGCGGAGAAAACCTCATCGTCACGCGCGATTCCGAAGGACGCGTCCGTGCCTTCTACAATGTTTGCCGCCACCGCGGATCGCGTATGTGCGAGGCCGCCTCGGGCCGGTTTTCGGGCTCGATCCAATGCCCGTATCATGCCTGGACGTACGGTCTCGATGGGGCGCTCAAAGCCGCGCGCAACATGGCTGAAGTCCCGAACTTCCATCGCAGCGAGTATCCGCTGCATCAGGCTTCGGTCGGCCTGTGGGAAGGCTTCATTTTCGTTTCGCTCGAGCAGGATGACGTTGTCCCCTTCGAGCGCGCGTTTGCGCCAATCTTCGATCGATTCGCTCGGTGGAAGATCGCTAGCCTACGAACCGCACGCAGCATTACCTACGAACTTGCATGTAATTGGAAGCTCGTCTTCTTAAACTATTCCGAGTGTTACCATTGTCCGCTCGTACACCCGCAACTCGACAAGCTTTCGCCGTCCGACAGCGGCCGAAACGATTTGCCCGAGGGTCCATTTCTCGGCGGATACTCCGAGTTGCGCGCGCACGGTACGGCGCTGACGACGACCGGCCATACGTCGCGGCCACCGATCGGCAGCGTTAGCGGCGCCGATCTGGATCGAGTCTACTATTACACGATATTTCCGTCGCTCTTGCTCAGCCTCCATCCGGACTACGTCATGGTGCACTACCTCAAACCGCTGTCACCGGATCGCACCGAAGTCGTCTGCGCATTTCTTTTCGACCCGGCCACGATCGCCCAGCCGGGTTTCGATCCCAGCGACGCCGTCGACTTTTGGGATCTGACGAACCGCCAAGATTGGCACGTGAATCAGTTGACGCAGCTCGGCCTGCATTCGCGCGTCTACTCACCCGGCCCATACTCCAACGCGGAAGGATTGCTCAGCGCCTTCGATCGCCATTATCTCGGCGTCATGGGAGCCTAAGCCGACGCTCGCGCTCATCCTCGGCGCCGGCGTCGCGTTACCGCCGCTGCCAGGCCTCGCATGGCGCAACGTCGGCCCGGCAGTTGCGGGCGGCCGGACATCGGGCGTCGCGGGCACCAACGCCGATGCGAATCTTTATTATTTCGGGGGCGCGGACGGCGGCGTTTGGAAAACCTCCAACGCTGGGCTGACGTGGCAGAACGTTTGGCCGTCCGAAGCTGTGGGAGCCATTGGGACAATCGCGATCGATCCGCGCGATCCCAACACGGTATGGGTCGGAACCGGCGAGCCCAACCTGCGCAACGATATTTCTTATGGAGACGGCATTTGGGTAACGCACGACGGGGGCACTCATTGGCGCAACGCGGGGTTGCGCCGGACTTGGGCGATCGCGCAGATCGTCATCGATCCGCACGACTCGCGGCACCTCTGGATCGCGGCCGTCGGCAACCCGTATCGCGATAGCTCCGAACGCGGCGTCTATCGCACCCTCGACGGCGGAAAAAACTGGCAGCGCGCGCTCTACGTCGGCGCATCGAGCGGAGCCTCCGACATCGTGCTCGATCCGAGCAACTCCAACCGGCTCTTTGCCGGCATTTGGCAGTTCCGCCGCAAACCGTGGAGCTTTTCGAGCGGCGGTCCGTTCGACGGTATCTTCAGATCGGTCGACGGAGGCGCGACGTGGCGCCGCCTCCGCGGCAATGGATTGCCGGGCGGAGCCATGGGTCGCATTGGTTTGGGAATAGCTCCGAAGCGCGTCTACGCCGTGATACAGTCCAACGAAGGCGTCGTATGGCGCTCGGATGACGGCGGCGATCGCTGGCGTCTGATGACCCGCGATACGCTCGTCAATCAGCGGCCGTTTTACATGAGCCGGCTTGCCGTCGACCCCACGAACGCCGATCACGTCTTCTTCTCATCGGAGGACCTCATCGAAACGCGCGACGGCGGCAGGACGTATCGCGACATCACCAGCGCGGTGCATCAAGATCACCACGGCATGTGGATCTCGCGCGACGGGCGGCGCATCATCGAAGCCAACGATGGCGGCGCGCCGATTTCGGTTGACGGCGGTCAAACGTGGGATTGGCGCTCGAACGTCGTGTTGGCGCAAATATTCCACATCGGATACGACGATCAGAATCCCTATCAGATTTGTGGCGGCATTCAAGACAACGATGCCTACTGCGGACCCTCCGACTCGCTGAGCCAGCTTGGAATCGAAAACAGCGATTGGCGCGACGTCGGCAACGACGGCGATGGCTCGTGGGTCTGGCCCGAACCCGGATCTCCGTCTTCAATTTGGAACGTCGGAGTGAACCAGCTCAACGGGCAGCTTGGAATTTTCGATTTGCGGTCGCGGCAAAACTACGATATCTCACCTTCCGTGACGGACACGAACGGACGCGCGCTGGCGGGCCTCTCCTTCCGCTCGAACTGGGAGGCGCCGATCGCATTCGCCCCTTTGGGGACCGCCAATGGCGAAGCCGGGCCGGTCGCATACTACGGAGCGAACGTGCTTTTCAAAACGGACGATCGGGGGCGCAGTTGGCGAGTCATCAGTCCCGATCTAACGCGCAACGATTCGACAAAACAACAACTTCCCGGCGGTCCGATCAACACCGACGTATCGGGCGCCGAGTTCTACGACACCATTCTCGACATAGCCCCTTCGCCCGTCGATTCGTCGCGAATCTGGGTCGGCACCGACGACGGTTTGGTCCAGTTGACCCCCGACCGCGGAGTGCACTGGCAGAACGTCACGCCGCGCGATATTCCGCAATGGGGACGAATTGACACGGTGGACGCGTCGCGTGCCGATGCGCGCCGAGCCTACGTCGCCCTGGATTGCCACAATCTCGGCGATCCGAAACCGTATATCCTCGTCACCGACGACTCGGGCGCCACGTGGCGCACAATCGTCAACGGCTTACCGCACGATCAATACGTTCACGTCGTACGCGAAGATCCCGGCGATCCCAACGTTCTGTACGCGGGCTTAGAGCAGGGCGTTTGGTTCAGCCTCGACCGCGGCTCGCGTTGGCAGAGCCTCCGTTTGAATATGCCGTCGGTTGCGGTGCACGACATGCGCGTCCAACCCGATCGTCACGATCTGCTCGTAGCGACACATGGTCGCGGATTTTGGATTCTCGACGACATCGGTGCGATCCGCGGGCTCGGCGGCGCAATTGCGAGCGCCGCGCCGCGCCTCTTTCCCCTGCGGACCGCGTACACGTGGTATCGCTGGTGGACGAGCGATTACGGAACGCATCCCGACGAATGCTGCGTGGCCGCAGGTGCATATTCCGGCGAGAATCCGCCCGACGGCGCCCTGCTGACGTACTACCTCCCGGCGCCGACACGTACGTGGGTCGAGGTCCGCGATGCAGCCGGCCACAGAGTGCGTTGTTTCGATGCGCCGAACGGAGCGGGGGTCCAGCGCACCACCTGGGATCTTGCCGAAACTTCGCCGGTTCCGTGGCTTCGCGCGCGTTCGTGGAATCGCGGCGGCCCGGGTGCGACCGTCCTACCCGGAAGCTACGCCGTCGAACTTCACGCCGGCGCCACCACCGTGTCGCAATCGCTCGACGTTCGTTCTGACCCGCGCGCATCGTGGACCGCCGAGCAATATCTCCAACGGTACCGCTTTATCACCGAGCTCAATGACGAGCTTTCGGTCACCGACCTTGCGTTGAATCGGCTCGATTCGCTTCGCGGGTCACTTCGACGCGATGCCAACGGCGTCTATGCGATGCTCACGTCGGGAGTGGTGAACTCCGAAGACGAACTGCTGCGTCCCGACCGCCTTCGCGAGCGCCTGACGATTCTGCAAGGTGTCGTTGCGCTCTCGCAAGGTCCGCCATTGCCCCCACACCAGCGTGAAGCTGCCGCGATTCACGATCAGTTCGAAACGGCCATGATCGCTTATCGGCGGTTCTTGGCCGAGCACAAATTATCACCCGATCCCAAACCGGAGGTTTGTGAATGACGAAGGCGACGCGACACGTAGCCATCGCCGGCGTTCTCTTCATCGCGGCGATGATGGTTACGAAGGCTGGAACGACGGGAGGCATCAGCGGGGTCGTTACCGCATACGGCACGACGGCGCCGCTTGCGGACGTCACGGTCAGCGTCACGAGCCCGTCTCAGACCGCGATCGCGACGACCGATGCGCGTGGACACTTTGCCTTCGTTTCACTCGCGCCCGACGAGTACACGATCTCGTTACAAAAGAACGGGTATACGCCGCTCTCGTACGCCGGAATCGCCGTGCTCGCGGACGCACAGCAAACGCTGTCGTTGAGCATGCGCGTCGCTCTGCGCACGATCGCGAACGTAACCTCACGAAGCACTTCGAGCTTGGTTCGCTCCGGGACCACTGCCGACGTTTACTCGATCAACGCCGCACAGCAAGCGCGCACCGCCGTGCTGGGTGGGGGCGGGGGGCTAAATAGCGCCTATTCGGCCATCGCATCGGTTCCCGGCGCGTACGTTCCGGCAAATCAAAACGGCTATTTGCAGGCAGTGCACGTGCGGGGTGGCGATTCTTCCGAAGTAGGCTATGAGTTCGACGGGATTCCGGTCAACCGAGCCTTCGATAATTATCCATCGGGTTCGCTCTCGTCCCTCGGCCAGCTGGAGTTGCAGGTGTACACCGGTGCGACGCCCGCCAATGCGGAAGCGCAGGGTCTCGCGGGTTTCATCAATCAGGTTATCAAGACGGGCACCTATCCGGGCTACGCGACAGCGGATCTGAGCGCGGGAACACCGACATTTTATCACAGCACCAACGTCGAGGCGGGAGGCGCGACGCCGGATCGCATGTTCTCGTACTATGTCGGCATCGGGGGCTACAATCAAGATTATCGGTACGTCGACCAGTTTGGCGGTGCGGCGCTGGCCAACGAGTTCGGCCAGCAGATCGGTCAGTGCCCAACGGCCAAGAATTTGCCCGGTACCGTCCTGCCGTCGTGCTACACGAACGGGGCGCCCAACGTCGGGCTGAACGGCCAGCCGGGCTGGATTCTGGGACCGTTCGGCTTTGGCACTATTAACGCCGCAAATCTGGCAGTGCGCACCTCGGTCGCGAACTTCCATATCGCAGTCCCCCACCGCGACGACGGGCTTCGCGATGACATTCAACTGCTTTACGACAACGACGAGATCTTCACCACCTTCTTCAGCTCCGTCAATGACGAAGGTTTCAACAACTGGATCAACACCGTGGGTACGTTTCCGCCATACTATCTCGACGCGTGGCAATATAAAGGTCAGGTCGGCACGTTTCTGCCGCCCCGCTATACGTCGCTGGTGACGCCGTACTTCTATCCCTCCTCGCCGCCCCATCCGTTTGACGGCGCGATTCCGGACCCGTAT